>JAESPE010000030.1 GCA_016756835.1 gamma proteobacterium endosymbiont of Lamellibrachia anaximandri
CGGGACGGCCGGGGCACAAACAGGCTGTCGAAGGCCGAGTCGATTTTGGGGACTGGGATGTCCCAAAATCTTTCACGAGGTCGAAGACTCACTTGCCAAGACCGGTCATATACTCACCATTGAAGACCCCATTGAGTATCTCTATACCCACAAAAAGTCGGTGGTGGATCAGCGGGAGGTGGGGATCGATACCCTCTCCTACGAAAATGCCCTGAAGAATGCCATGCGCGAGGCGCCGGATGTCATCCTCATCGGCGAGATCCGGGAGATGTCCACCATGCAGCATGCCATTGCCTATGCTGAAACCGGCCATCTCTGCCTTTCCACGCTGCATGCCAACAACGCCAATCAGGCTTTGGACCGCATCATCAATTTCTTTCCCGATACTGCGCAGCGACAGCTCTATATGGATCTCTCCCTCAATCTCAGGGCGGTCATTTCACAGCGCTTGGTGAAAGGAAAAAACGGCCAACGACTGCCCGCGGTGGAGATTCTGCTGTTGACCACCTATATCTCGGAATTGATCAAGAAAGGGGATGTCCATGCCATCAAGGAGGTGATGGAACAGGGCACGGAGCGTGGCATGCAGACTTTCGATCAGTCACTCTACAAACTCTACCAGGAAGGCAAGATCACCCTGGAAGAGGCGTTGAGCCACGCCGATTCCCGAAATAATCTCTCGTTGAAGATCCGTTTGGCGGATACCGGTCATGTCGATGTGCCGGGGGCGATGGGGATGAGTGATGATGTTTTTTGATTGGTAACAATAATAATGGGGCACTGTTTTCACCACGAAGCGTACGAAGTACATGAAGAAAACCTGTGGTTAATCAATCTCTTGTCTTCGTGCGCTTCGTGCTCTTTGTGGTTGGATGTGGGTTTCCGGGGGCACTAACTAGCATTGATCAGCCTTACAACGGCATAATGGGGGTTTTTCCCTATTAGAATCGGGTGAGCCAGATCCATGACTGCCAAGAGAAACGAGCAGCAAGTTACTAAGAAAAAATGCAATCCAGAAAATAGAAAACTGGTTGAATTGCCTCCGTTGGGAATGGATCAAGCATCGATCTCCGGCGATTTCAGGCGCTATTTCGCCCACACCCTTGGGCGTGACGATCACTGCACATCAAGCCACTATCCCTACACGGCGCTGGCCTTTGCCATGCGTGACCGCCTCATCGAGCGCTGGAAAAACACGCGTCGTGTCTATGAGGATACCGACTGCAGGCGTACTTTCTATCTCTCCCTGGAGTTTCTTATGGGACGGGCTCTGAGCAACACCATGCTCAATCTGGGGATTGAAGATGAAGTCAGTGCAGCAATCTACGACCTGGGCCTGAGACTCGAGGATATTCGGGAGAGCGAGTCGGATGCCGGTCTCGGCAACGGTGGTTTGGGTCGTTTGGCAGCCTGTTTCCTCGACAGCTGTGCCACCCTGCAGCTGCCGGTGCGTGGTTATGGCCTCCGTTATGAATACGGCATGTTTCGTCAGCATATCTCCAACGGGCAGCAGGTTGAGGACCCGGACCACTGGCTGCGGGACGGCAACCCCTGGGAGCTGGAGCGTCCCGAGTATTTTCAACGGGTCCAGTTCGGTGGGCGTACGGAGCATCACACGGATGCGAATGGCCACGTACGGGTCAGCTGGGTCGATACCCACGATGTGCTGGCGGTGCCCTACGACATCCCGATACCCGGTTTTCGCAATGGTACGGTCAATACCCTGCGCCTCTGGAAGTCGGCGGCCACCGATGAGTTCGACCTGGAGGAGTTCAATGCCGGAGGTTACACGGAAGCCGTGGCGGCTAAGAACTCTGCCGAAAACATCACCATGGTGCTCTATCCCAACGATGCGAGCGAAAATGGCAAGGAGTTGCGTCTGCGACAGCAGTATTTCCTCGCCTCGGCGAGCATCAAGGACGTGATGCGGGAGTGGCGTGAGAGCCATGAGGATTTCTCCAGCTTTGCCGAGAAGAACTGTTTCCAGCTCAACGACACTCATCCCAGTGTCTCGGTTGCCGAGTTGATGCGTCAGTTGATGGACGAACATGGGATGCTGTGGGACGAGGCCTGGACGATTGTTTCGTCCACCATGGCCTATACCAACCACACCTTGTTGCCGGAAGCTCTGGAGCGGTGGCCGGTGCGGCTCTTCGAGCAACTGCTGCCCCGTCTGCTGGAGATCATCTACGAGATCAACGCACGGTTCCTTACCCAGGTGGCCCAGCACTGGCCTGGTGATACCGACCGTCTGCGCCGTATGTCGATCATCGAGGAGGGGCATGAGCCGATGGTGCGCATGGCCTATCTGGCGCTGGTGGGCAGCTTCTCGGTGAATGGCGTGGCCGCACTCCATACGCAACTGCTGAAAGAGGGGCTGTTTCAGGATTTCTACGAAATGTGGCCGCAGCGTTTCAACAACAAGACCAACGGCGTGACCCCCCGCCGCTGGCTGGCAGCCTGTAATCCAGGTCTGCGTGATCTGATAGATGAAACCATCGGCAATGGCTGGATCTCTCACCTGCCAAACCTGGAGCAGTTGGTGGACAAGGCCGAGAGTCGCACCTTTCGGCGTCTCTGGCGCAACATCAAGCAGGAGAACAAGGCGCGGTTGGCCAAGATGGTGAAGGCCGATTGCGATGTGGAGTTCAACACCGAAGCTATGTTCGACGTGCAGGTCAAGCGTATCCACGAATACAAACGTCAGCTGCTCAATATTCTGCATGTCATCCACCTCTATAATCGCATCAAGGCTGGTGACACGGAGAACTGGACCAATCGTTGTGTGTTGATCGGCGGCAAGGCGGCCCCGGGTTACCAGATGGCGAAGCTGATCATCAAACTGGCCAGCAGTGTCGCCCGGGTGGTCAACAACGACCCGGATGTGGGCGATCGGTTGAAGCTTGCCTTTCTGCCCAACTATCGGGTTTCGGCAATGGAGGTCATCGCACCTGCTGCAGATCTGTCTGAACAGATCTCGACTGCAGGCAAAGAGGCCTCGGGTACCGGCAACATGAAATTCATGATGAACGGTGCCGTGACCATCGGCACCCTGGATGGCGCCAATATCGAGATCCTCGAAGAGGTGGGTATCGATAATTTCTTCCTCTTCGGTCTGACCACCGTCGATGTGGAGGCAAAGCGGCGTCATTACGATCCCAATGCCATCATCGACAGGGATCCTGCATTTCTGAAGGTGATGAAACTGCTCGAGAGCAGCTATTTCAATCAGTTTGAACTGGGACTCTTCGACACTATCATCGAGTCGGTTCGCAGCCCCTATGATCCCTGGATGACTGCTGCGGATTTCCGCAGTTATGTCGATGCTCAGGAGCAGGCGGCCCTGGCCTATCAGGATCAGGATGAGTGGGTGCGCATGAGCATCATCAATACCGCGAAAAGCGGTCACTTCTCCACCGACAGGACCATGGAAGAGTACAACCGGGATATCTGGCGGCTGGAGCCCGTGGCGCCGCCGCCGGTTGCCCCGGCGTAACCGTGGTCGAAGGCAGGCTGAATTGCTGGGTCTATCGCAGCCCGCGTAACGAGCAGATGTACCTCTACCTAAGGGAGGAAGAGTGCTTCGAGTTGGTTCCTGCGCCACTGCTGGAGCGTTTCGGCGCGCCGGCACTGGTGATGGAGCTGGAGTTGCATGCTGGCCGAGTCCTGGCTCGGGAGGATGTGTCAAAGGTAATGGCAAACCTGTCCGAGTTGGGATTTCATCTGCAGATGCCGCCGGAGATCAAACCGAAACTCTATTTTGGTGAGTGATTTTACAGGACAATAGCGAACTGTAGGCCGGTTCAAGTTTGCGGAACCGGCGATCACCATCTGTAGTGCCGAGTCATTTGCCTGATCCGTTGTGCTTGATCAGGCCTACGAACCCAGCTTTACTTATTTGCCAGGCACTGCACCAACTGGTTCGCAACCCTGCTCATCAGTTGGAAATAGGTATCCGGGCCGGCTGGCAGATCACTCCCCAATGGATCGAGTTCCGCACTGCGCATAGCCGTGTCCCCGCTGAGGGATTCCACCAGCCGGGGTTCAAATTGTGGCTCGGTGAAGATGCAGTCCACCCCGGTGCGGCGGATCGTCTGCTGGAGATCGTGAATATGCCGGGCGCCACTCAGGCGTTCAGGGTCGAGGGTTACCGTGCCGACTGAGTTGAGGCGGTAGCGTGCTTCCAGATAGCCATAGGCGTCGTGAAAAGCGATGTAGGGGGTAGTGCGCACAGGCGCCAGGCGTGACTCCAACTCTTGATGTAGCCGGTCCAGGCGCTGCTGTAGTGACCGCGCATTCTCTTCAAATGACCCGCGGTGTTTTGGATCCAGCAGGCTGAGGCGATCGGCAATCAGCTGCACGACCCGTTTTGCCAGCAAAGGATCCAGCCAGAGATGGGGGTCGCGCCCGGCATGGACTTCATGGTCGTGATTGTGACTTGCCTGGTTCTCAATCTTGAGCAGATCCAGCAGTGCGATATTGGGCCGTTCTGATGCGGTCAGAATTCTCGGTAGAAAAGACTCCATTTCCGGCCCTATCCAGATGATCAGATCCGCCTGCTGGATGTTTCGTGCATCTGAGGGTTTAAGTGTGTAGCGGTGCGGTGATTGGCCGCCGGATAACAGCAGTTGTGGATCCTCTACCCCCTGCATGATGCCCGCCACCAGCGAATGGATCGGTTTGATGCTCACCAGCACGGCGGCCTGGGCCCAGGAAGAGCAGCAAAAAAGCAGCAAAAGGACGAGATGCAGGGAAAGTCTGGCGTGAGTCATTATCGGTTGTGGTTCGGCGGAGGGAGGTAATTGACCGGCTGGAGCGCTATATTATCACTCCTCTTTATGGAGAGTGCGGAATTTGGACAGTGATTGAGTTGATGCCAAGGTTGGGAGCGGGAGTTGCGCAGGAGATGATGGATGGCTGAGCGCGATCTGTTACTGGAGGCCGATGGCGTCTGCATGGCATTTGGCGGCCGTGAGGTGCTGCGCCATGTGAACCTGGTTCTGCATCGGGGTGAGATTCTTACCCTGATCGGCCCTAATGGCTCCGGCAAGAGTACCCTGGTGCGTCTGCTGCTGGGCCTGCTCACACCAACGGCGGGTGCTCTGCGTCGTGCGGATGGACTCCGTATTGGTTATATGCCGCAGAAGCTGCAGGTCGATGAGGTTCTGCCTCTCTCCGTAGCCCGTTTTCTGACCCTCACCGGCAGCTATGCGAAGGAGAAGGTGGCAGCGGTTCTGCGAGAGGTGGGTGCCGATCATGTGTCTGACCATCCCCTGCAGAGCGTATCTGGAGGGGAGCTGCAGCGTGTCCTGTTGGCGCGGGCCCTGTTGCGGGAGCCGGACCTGCTGGTGTTGGATGAGCCGGTGCAGGGTGTCGATGTCAATGGTCAGGTCGCGCTCTACAACTTAATCGGCCGCATACGTGAGCAGCGTGGCTGCGGAATACTGATGGTCTCCCACGACCTCCATCTGGTGATGGCCGCCACCGATCGGGTACTCTGTCTCAATCATCATGTCTGTTGTTCGGGCACCCCTGAGGTGGTGACGCGTCACCCTGCCTATCTGGATCTCTTCGGCGGCGCAGCCTTCGCTGTCTATTCTCACCATCACGATCATGCCCATGACCTGCATGGCAATGTGATTCCGGGGGACGAAGCGCATTGCGAAACAGGTGACTCCGATGGATGATTTCCTGTTGCGGGCTCTGCTGGCCGGGCTGGGTGTCGCCTGTCTGGCTGGACCGCTGGGGGCTTTTGTGGTCTGGCGGCGCATGGCCTACTTCGGCGAGGCGATGTCCCATACGGCCCTGTTGGGGGTTGGGCTTGGGCTGCTGTTGGGCGTGAGCACCCAGCTGTCGGTAATGCTGGTGTCGGTGACGCTGGCGGTATTACTGGTGGCGATGCAGCAGCAGCGGCGGCTGGCAAGTGACACCCTGTTGGGCATCTTTGCGCATACTGCGCTCTCTCTGGGCTTGGTACTGCTGGCCTTTATGGAGACGGTACGGGTCGATCTCATGGGTTACCTGTTCGGGGATATCCTTGCGGTTTCCACCCTCGACCTCTACTGGATCTATGGTGGCGGTCTGCTGGTGCTGATCGTGTTGGCGCTGATCTGGCGCCCACTGCTGGCTCTGACCGTGCATGAAGAGCTGGCACGGGTCGAGGGGGTGCCGGTCACCCAAGTGCGCCTGCTGTTCATGATATTGATCGCCCTGGTGATTGCAGTGTCCATGAAGATTGTGGGTATTTTGCTGATTACTTCCATGATGATCATACCGCCTGCAGCGGCCCGACGATTTGCTGTGGGGCCAGAGCCGATGGCGTTGCTGGCAGCGGCTATCGGGGCTGTTTCTGTTGCTGCAGGGCTCTGGGGGTCGTTGCAATGGGATACGCCGACCGGCCCCTCTATGGTGGTGGCTGCGGGATTGCTGTTTGTGCTGGTGCAGGTCTCTGGCCTGTTTTTCCAGAGAAAATAAGCATTTACTAATCCTACTGTTTTGGTTGGTATTTCAATAAGCTAGCTCAATAAGCGGATTTTATGATGCCAGATTGAAAATTGTTTGGCGTATCAGGGTGGAAAACCGTATTGTTTACCGCCCTGATAACCGCGTGTGCGTGTTTTTTGGCCGAAAAGGTCGGCCACGTGGGGGATCTAGCCATCTTCAGTAGTCCAGTCTGCATTGCAGGTCTCGACCGCATAAGGATGGAGACTGGACTTAAAAAAGTGCTTCTAAGCCGTGGCATTTTGCGGCGGCAGAAATCACTGCAGTGAAACCTAGGAGAAATAAAACCATGCCAACATTTGTGCGTACTGAGAAGTGCGATGGCTGCAAAGGCCAGGACAAGACCGCTTGCATGTACATCTGCCCACATGACCTGATGAAGCTGGATATGGACGGTTCTGAGACCGGCCATGCCATGAAATCCTTCAACCAGGAACCTGAGCAGTGCTGGGAGTGCTACTCCTGCATCAAGATCTGTCCTCAGCAGGCGATCGAAGCGCGTCCCTACGCCGACATCGTACCCATGGGTGGCTCTGTACAGCCTCTGCGCGGTACCGATTCCATCATGTGGACCATCAAGTTCCGCAACGGCACCATGAAGCGTTTCAAGTTCCCGATCCGCACCACGCCTGAAGGTTCTATCGATCCCTATGGTGATACGCCTGATGCTGACTATGCGAAGATCGGCGACGTCGGTTTCTTCAACCATAATCAGCAGAACGGTTACCGCGCTGGCGATCCCAGCGAGCTGATCTGCAAATAAGTCGGATTCAGACAGAATCTACAGAACTTGAATTAACTGAGGTATTTAGAAATGGCTGAATTCGGTAATCCTGATGTCGTCGAAGAAGAGGTAGACATCCTCATCATCGGTGGTGGCATGGGTGCATGCGGCGCCGCTTATGAGCTTGGTCCCTGGATCAAGGCTTCCGGTGCAGACATCAGCATAAAGCTGGTCGACAAGGCTGCAATGGATCGTTCCGGTGCTGTTGCACAGGGTCTCTCCGCTATCAACACCTACATCGGTCCTGAGCAGGATCCTGCAGACTACGCCCGTATGGTCTCCAACGATCTGATGGGTATCACCCGCGACGATCTGGCTTACGATCTGGGTCGTCACGTTGACGAATCCGTACATCTGTTCGAAGAGTGGGGCCTGCCCATTTGGAAGACCGATGAGAACGGCGAGCGTTTCGACGGCTCCAAAGGCATGACCTCCCTGAAAGACGGTGGCAAGCCTGTACGTTCCGGCAAGTGGCAGATCATGATCAACGGCGAATCCTACAAATGGATCGTTGCTGAGGCTGCCAAGAAAGCTTTGGGCATGGACAACATTGAAGAGCGTATCTTCGTTGTTAAGCTGGTTAACGACAAGAACGACAAGAACCGCGTTGCCGGTGCTGTCGGCTTCTCTGTTCGTGAAGACAAGGTTGTGGTCTACAAGTTCAAGGCCTGCCTGCTGGTTGCCGGTGGTTGTGTGAACATCTTCCGTCCCCGCTCCGTGGGTGAGGGTCAGGGTCGCGCCTGGTACCCCGTATGGAATGCCGGTTCCACCTACACCATGGCTGCTGAGGCTGGTGCCGAGCTGACCCTGATGGAAAACCGCTTCGTACCTACTCGCTTCAAAGACGGTTACGGTCCTGTTGGCGCATGGTTCCTGCTGTTCAAATCACAGGCTACCAACGCCTTTGGTGAGACCTACATGACCCGCAACAAGGAGATGCTGAACGACTATCCTCCTTATGGCCAGGCTGCAGTTCCTGCTTCCTGCCTGCGTAACCACCTGATGCTCAAAGAGATGAAGGAAGGTCGCGGTCCCATCTGGATGGACACCGTTACCGCCCTTGCCAACCTGCGTGAGACTCTGTCTCCTCGTGAGGTTAAGCATCTGGAAGCCGAGGCATGGGAAGACTTCCTCGACATGTGTATCGGCCAGTGCGGTATCTGGGCTGGTGAGAACATCGAGCCTGAGAAGAAGAACTCCGAGCTGATGCCCACCGAACCCTACCTGCTGGGTTCTCACTCCGGTTGCTGCGGCATCTGGGTCTCTGGTCCTGACGATGTTGGCGCGCCGACTGAAGAAGGTCTGGGCGAAGGTATTCCCGAGCATCTGCCTTCCGGCTGGAACTGGGGCTACCGTGGCATGACCACCGTAACCGGTCTGTTCACCGCTGCTGATGGCGTTGGCGCCTCTGGTCACAAGTTCTCCTCCGGCTCTCACGCTGAAGGTCGCATGTGCGCCAAGTCCATGGTCAAGTTCGTCATGGACAACAAGGATTGGAAGCCTGAGCTGGATACTTCGGTTGAACAGTTGGTTGAGGATATCTATCGCCCTGTTCGTAACTTCCTTGAGTTCAAGGATTACAGCACCGCGATCGATGTTAACCCCAACTACATCACTCCTAAGATGCTGCAGTTCCGTCTGCAGAAACTGATGGATGAGTATGTTGCCGGTGTTGCTACCTACTACACCACCAACGCCAACATGCTGGAAGTTGCTGAAGGCAAGCTGAACGACCTCAAAGAGGACGCTCTGAGAATGCGCGCCAAAGATCTCCACGAGCTGCTCCGCGCTTGGGAGAACTATCACCGCATCCTGACTGCTGAAGCTCACATGAAGCACATTCAGTTCCGCCAGGAGTCCCGTTACCCGGGCTTCTACTACCGCGCCGACAAGAACTTTGTTGACGAGGAGAACTGGCACTGCTTCGTGAACTCCATCTACAACAAAGAGACCAAAGAGTGGACCTGCTTCAAGCGCGCCCACGTTGATCTGGTCGACAAGTCCAAGCTGTTCAAGTAAGTCTTACTTGATAGCCTGATGGCGTGAAAAGTCCGGGTGTCGCAAGGCATCCGGACTTTTTTGTCTTAAGCTAGTCTGCAAATGAAAGGTGGTAATCCTGCCAAGATGCTTTTTAGCCCTGGAATTGTAGGGTAATCGCTATTCATTTGCGGATTAAAATAATCCGATAATCAATCAATATGGTCTGGCTGATTAGCGTTCGGCAGGCTCCTTTTGCCGAATTGAACCAGCGGAGAGAAAAATGAGCGAAAAGTTTGATATCCCTTTCAAAAGTGACCTGGTGCCAAATATTCTGGATCCGGATACTGAGATCCAGTTTCAGTGCTCCAAGGGCATATCCTGTTTCAATGAGTGCTGCCGTCGTGCTGATATTCAGTTGACGCCCTACGACATCCTTCGTCTGAAGGATAATCTGGGAATCAGTGGGACCGAGTTATTGAAGAATCACACGGTGCCGTTCGAGATGGATAAGGATGGCATACCCGGCGTTAAGCTACGCACCGATGATGAGGGTGCCTGCCTTTTTGTCACCGATGAGGGGTGCAGTGTCTATGCCGACCGCCCCACCGCCTGCCGTTACTATCCGCTTGGCCATATGGCGATGCATGAGGCGGGAGCGACTGAGGATGAAACCCGGTACTTCATGATCAAAGAGGATCACTGCATGGGGCATAATGAGGATCGAAAGATCTCTATCGATGCCTACCGGCGTGAGCAGGGTGTGGAGCAATACGACCAGATCAACCGTGAGTGGTTGCAGTTGATGCTGAAAAAGCGTTCGGCGGGTCCCAGTATCGGTCGCCCTTCGGACACCAGTCTGCAGTTTTTCTTCATGTGTTCCTACGATGTGGATCGGCTGCGCCGCTATGTAATGAATGACTCTTTCCGAACTACCTACGACCTTGAGGACACTTTCTACGAGACTGTCGAGAAAGAGGACGTTGCCTTGATGCTGTTTGGTGCGCGTCTGCTCAAGCAGGTACTGTTTGGCGACAAAACCATCCCTGAGAAAGCAGGTGCTTATGAGAAGCGCATGGAAGAGCGGGAGGAGATCCTGAAGATGCGCCAGGAGGCCGAGGCGGAGATTCATCGCCAGAGGGAAGCAGAGAAGATGAAAGACGCGATATCCTGAACTCGTCCCTCGAATCCATAAAAGCCGCATATCAGTGCGGCTTTTTTGTTTCTAGGAAGCTGCGATCTGGTCGGTCCTTGCCGACATGATGAAATCGTTGCGGTGCAACCCTTTGATTTTGTGAGACCACCAAGTCACGGTCACTTTGCCCCACTCAGTCAGCAGTGTAGGGTGATGCCCTTCGGACTCTGCTAGTTCACCGACCCGGTTCGTGAAGGCGACTGCATCAACAAAGTTATTGAAGGAAAAAGATTTTTCCAGTTGCATGATGCCTTCTCTGACCTCTATATTCCAATCTGGAATCTTTTTAATCAAACTGGCGAGTTCATCATCTGAAACCCTGGGCGCATCTGCCCTGCAGGCTTCGCAGTGGACGCTTGTCAGTTCATTCGTGGACATTTTTTACCGATCCTCTAATCATGAGACTCCACAGGATGCGGATTATTCGATAGTTCTTGGAAGATAAATACTGTTATTGTTTATGGAATAGTCGAATTCAGATGGTAATCGATATGGCACGCAAACAAGCGCTCATTGTTGATGACTCCCAAACGGCCAGAGAGGTGCTTGCGAAACGCCTGGCTGGTTACGATATCGAGGTCGATACCGTAGAATCAGCCGGTGATGCCATAGACTATCTCAGTGAGCATATTCCGGACGCGGTTTTCCTGGATTATGAGATGCCTGGTATGGACGGTTTTCAGGCCTTGAAAGCGATCAAGTCGAATCCTAATACGGCAGCGATCCCAGTGATGATGTATACCTCCAGAGCAGGAGGGTTGGCGATTGGCCAGGCGCGGGCGCTAGGTGCGCTGGGGGTCCTGCCGAAGGAGTTGGAGACGCAGGATCTCGACGAAGTCATTCAGGCGCTTCATCTCAATCCCGATCAGGATTCACTGGTCGCGCGTTATACACACGCAATAGTGGGGGCTGTGAATGGTGGTGATGAAGTCAGGGCCGACGCAGAATATATCGATCGATTTCAGGGCCTGGTTGAGCAGGTGGAGCAATCACTCAAGCAGGGGGGCAGCCGTAAACAGATGGCATTGCTGCTGGCACAACAGCATAAGTTGCTTTCAAAGAGCATGGATGAGAATGCTGCAAGGTCATTGCGTTCCATGGAGCAGCAATTTTCCGAGGTGAATGAACGTCTGAATGATACCCAGCGATCGATTGCTGCGAGCCTTCCCAAAAAGGGGGGTATCCCAAAGTGGTTGCTGATGGTGTTCACCGCCTGCCTGGCGATCTCTGCAACAGTATGGTTCTGGAATAACAACATCGACAGGACACAGAGGAATGTGGCGGAAAATCTGCTGCTGTTGGAGTCGGGGCGTAACAATCTGACAGAAAAAGTTACCCAAGTGGATGTGCTGATAGAGCAGCAGCAAACAGCTATTGAGACGCTGAAAAGTAGCTTGGAGGATTTGGGTAAACAGGTTGGAACAGAAGCCGTGCCGTTGCTTGAGTGGGCGGTTAACCGTGATTCGCGTTTCCCCTATGGCGAAGGGCCGTTTAGTGATAGGCGGGTCATCTGGCTGTCCCAGATCATCGACCATCTGGCCGCCGCAGGTTTTACCGGAACCGTTAGGTTGACTGCCAACTATGGTAATTATTGTCTGAGCAGAAACGATCAGAGCCGCTTTGTGCCTGCTTCCGTAGAGACGCCGTTTGCAGACTGTGTGTTCGCCCGTGATCTGGCAGAAACCGAGGGAAAAAAGCAGGCGGTTCCAACGATCGGTTTTTCCAACTATCTGAATAATGCCCCTTCATTGATCAATGGAGATATATTCATCGAGTTGGAGGCGTCGGGTTTTGACGCGACGAAGGTGCCCTACCCTGAGCCTTATGCAGTGCAGGATGTCGGTGTCTGGAACCAGGTTGCCAGCCAGAACCAACGTATCGATATCAAACTATTTGTGGCTGAGTGATGCCTGAGAAAATTGCCGGTTCCGCTACGCTTGAACTGGCCTACTGCGGCGTCTTCGGTGGCATGGCTGGCGGTATCTCATATTTGTAGACGCCCAGATTGGTGAAGTGGCCTCGCATGTCGATAACTATTTTTGTTTGGTGACGCTTGCCTTCACGGGCACGGACTGCATCGAAGAAGCTCTTGCGCATCCGGGCGCCGGCGCGGGTGTCGGGGTCGATACTGAAGACGATGTGTATGGGTTCGCCGGGACGATTCAGGGGATGGGCGAGGGCGTGAACACGGTCATTGTGAACCGTGTAGACGATAACCTCCATCTTTTCGTGCAGATAGGGTAGGCGGATGGAGAAACCGGACCCCAGCGCAATGTAGGCGATGATGAGAAACACACAGGCACCCAGCAGAAAAGAGGCGAAGCTGCGTTTGGTTGCTATGACAGCCAAGCTTCCCCAGATGGCGAAAACAGCCAGCAGCAGATATTTCAGCGTCAGCGGGTCGGTCAACATCTATTTGCTCTTTGTCTGGCTCTGCTTCAGTGTGCTGTGAAAAATATCAAATGGCTCAAATGATTTGCTCTCCGGGACCAGTTTTTTGTCTTCCATGGAGAAGGTCACGATGCCCTTCTCCTGTCCAGGGTAGTCCAGCGTCATCACATCCTCGTATATCGGGATCATGAGCTTTCCCTGGCGGTGCCGGATGGAGATGCGCACATCCACCGGCGTTTCACCTTGGCCGTTGTCGGTATAGTAGACGATGGAGAAGCGATAGCGGCCATCGGGGATGCCGCGGGAGAAGGAAAACTCGTAGTTCAGGCCGGAATAGTCCACGTCGCGGCCGAGATCATCCCGCACCAGATTGAATATCTTGCCGAAGGGCATGGAGTAACCGACCTTCTCTTCGCCTGGCGCATCGGTCCACAGGTCGATATCGGCAGGGCTGTCCGAGGTCCAGCTGATCTCGGCGATCATATCCCCTGCGGCCTTCTCTATCTCGGTCTGAGCGCTCTCCTGCTTGATCTCGATGAGCGGAATCAATAACACCACCAGGGTAAGCATCAGGAGCGCCAGCAGCATCAGCAGGTCACGAAAAACGATGGACATGCTGTCTTCGCGCTGCCGGGTCATGGCTTAGTCCCTCTTTGATGCAACCGCATGTGTGTCGGATCCGGCAGTTCTTTGCCCACACAGCATCTTGCGAACCTTGTTCATTGCTTCCATCGTCATGGCAGCGGACAAACCGATCATGGTGGTGTCGATAGCAAACGATACGGTTTTCAGGAATCGCCCGATCTCGGCCGACAGGGTGGCCGGGTCATGCAGGGCATCCACTTCAAGTCCGGCCAGCGCCATGGAAAACCCGAGAACTGTGCCCAACATGCCAAGCCCGGTCGTCAACCAGGACCAGAAGTGGTCATCGGCATCACGCCCGGCGAAGGCGAAGGATTCAACCAGCAAGACGATGGTGAGAATGATACAAAAGAACCATAGGGTCAGGACATTGCCAAGAATGCGATCCAGGTAGCCTTGGGTATAAAGCGTTACGAGCAGTGCCACAAGCGAAAACAGAAGGGCCAGTTCGATGAGTTTTGCCCAGGGAGCGGGGCTCTTTGGGGTGACCATAAAGAGACGCCTGTGAGAAGGTTGCGTTCACTATAGCATGGAGTGTAAATGTCCCTTCCTGATTACCCCTAAGTAACATGGTGTGCTGTGCGCACCATGATTGCTTCGTTCACGTTGTAATGGAGTGCGGAGTTTTGAGCATCAGGCAAAAAAAAGCCCGCCGAAGCGGGCTTTTCGTCTGCCCCACAGAAGGGCACTGGTGAAGACCGGTTATTTGCTCGCGATCTCTTCCAGCTTTTTGGCCTTGATGATGTGGCCGTTCAGTGCGGCGTCTGTGGCATTGCGGCCGAAGGCGACGCTCATCAGGGTGGAGTAGTAGACCACGGGCATGTCGAACTTGGTGCCGTAGGTCTCGTTGATCTGATCCTGATAGATCTCAACGTTGGCCTGACAGAGCGGGCAGGGGGTGACGATCATGTCTGCGCCGTTGTCATAGGCCGCCTCGATGATGCCGTGGATCATCTCCTGAGACTTTTCAGGCTCGGAGAATGCCAGGGCGCCGCCGCAGCACTGTACCTTCTTCTCGAAGGTTGGAATCGAATCAGCGCCGACAGCCTCGACAATCTTGTCGAGATATTGCGGATTTTCGAAGGATTCACCGGCGATACCAAAGGGGCGGTTGGTCTGACAGCCGACGTAACCGGCGATCTTAAGGCCTTCCAGAGGCTTCTTGACCTTCTCCTTGATGGCGTCGAAACCGATGTCTTCGACCAGCACTTCCACCATGTGACGGACATTGACTTCGCCCTTGAAGCGCAGGCCGCCCTCAGCCAGGGCGGTATTTGCGTCCTGCATCATCTTCTCGTCTTCGTTCAGACGCTCCTTGGCCTCGCGGGTATTGAGCCAGCAGGCGGCACAGGGAGAGACGATCTCCTGACCGGCATTGTGCTCTTCCGAGAGTGCAATGTTACGGGCAGAGAGGGTCAGACGAGGCAGTTCACCGCCGCCGCCGTAACCGATGGAAGCGCCACAGCAGTTCCAGTCGGGAATCTCGTTCAGAGTAATATCCAGCTCCTCGCACATGGTCTGCGCAGAGACGAGGTAGTTGGATGAGGTTGCTCCTTTCTGGGAGGAACAGCCCGGGTAGAATGAAAGTTCTATCTTAGCCATTTGGGTATGTCCTCACTCAGCTGAAGTCCTGGATGTTGCCATCCTCGATTTCCTGGGCCTTCTTGATGATCTTTGCAAGATCCCCAGGACTATTGACGCCGTGACCACCCATGATCTCCATGGCGTTCATGCGTTTTGCCTTCATCATGTTCTGTCCCAGCTTCTGATTGGCCATGGCGTTCTTGATGCCTTGGGAAAAACCGTCCTTGAAGTACATGGAGAGCCCCATCTTGAGCTCATTGACGCGACCTTTCTTCATGAGGTTATCCCAGAAGATCTGGCCGAACTCAGCGGTTGGCTGATTGTCAGGCATCAGGCCGAGGCGTTTCGAGTAGACCGCCAGGCCATGCATGATGTGGGTGATCGGCAGGCCACGTGGGCAGCGTGCGATACAGTTGTAGCAGGAGGTACACATCCACATTGAGTCGGAGCTCAGTACCTCTTCACGCTTGCCCGCACGGATCATCATGAAGATCTCCTGCGGCGGGTGATCCCAATGCTTGCCCAAAGGACATGAGCCTGCGCACACACCACACTGCATGCACATCTTGACCCATTCGCCCTCTTCGACGTTCGCCTCAACTTCCTTCAGGAAGCTGTTGCGGTATTTTTGACTATTTGTGCTCATTGAAGGCTCCCTTAGAACTTGAATGGGCTCATGCCGATCTTCTCGATGGTCTCAGCCATGTCGTTGATCAGCTTGGGCGCACGTTCGATATCGGTGATCGCAACCTCGTGGACCACAACGCGCTCAGGCTCGAGATTCAGGGTCTGCAATGTATCGCCAACCTTACTCATGCGCTCGTTCGCCATAGCGGAACCGCGTACGAAGTGGCACTGGTAGTCCTCTCCGCGCTGGCAGCCCATCAGAACGATGCCATCGTAGCCGTTGTTGAGTGAGTCGGTGATCCAGGAGAGGCTCACAGAACCGAGACAACGAACGGGGATAACACGAGCCCAGGGATTGATCTCAACGCCGTTCATGGCAGCCTGATCGAGCGCCGGGTAGGCGTCGTTCTCGCAGGCCAGCACCAGGATGCGGGGCTTCTCGTCCCACTCTTCCGGGATCTCGACGTTCTTGATCTGCTGGCCGACGGTGTCGATGCTGTAGTTCTCGAAGGAGATAACACGCACCGGGCAGGCGCCCATGCAGGTACCGCAGCGACGGCAGCGGGCCTCGTTGAATAGCGGGTAACGCTTTTCATCCTCGTTGATGGCGCCGAAGGGGCACTCAACCGTACAGCGCTTACACTGGGTGCAGCCCTCCTTACGGAAACTCGGATAGGAGAGGTCACCGGCACGGGGATGGGCAGCCATACCCTTGCCTGCGTTCTCCGCCGCCTGGATCGCCTTCATGGTGGCGCCGGCAGCGTCATCACGCGCCTGCTGTATATCCATGGGGCGACGTACGGGACCGGCGGCGTAGATGCCGGTACGACGGGTCTCGTAGGGGAAGCAGATGAAGTGGGAGTCGTTGAATCCGTACTTCAGCTGCGGCAGGTCGGTACCCTGACGGTAGTCGAGGTTGAGGATAGAGTCGACGCTGACTTCATTGGCGGCGGCTGCTGCCCGTTCTTCCTTCTCCTCGTCAGTGAGTTCTTCGCCTTCCTGGGGCGCGCCTGCGCCTTCGGTGGCGTAGTAGGGGTCGGGACCGGAGTTGGGCTCCATGCCGACCGCCAGTACCACCAGATCACAATCCATCTCGGTATCTTCGTTCAGGATCATGTCCTTGAACTTGACCGTCAGGCTGTCGCCGGGAACCACTTCAGAGACGATGCCCTTGGAGAAGAGAACCGTCGCTTCCTGACCGGCACGGTAGAAGTCTTCGCCTGCTGCACCAGGGGTGCGCAGGTTGTTGAACAGGATCGTGGTGTCACAGTCGCCGTTCAGCTCCTTGAAGTACATCGCCTGCTTGATGGATACCAGGTCGGTCACGCCGGAGAAGTAGGCCAGCTTGTCCTCATCATCGGAACACTGACCGGCGTTCTGTACAAAGGCAACGGACGTGATCTCTTTGCCGTCGGAAGGACGTTTGATCGGCCCGCCGTTGGCTGCCTTGGCAAGTGCTTCGAGTTCGTGGTTGGTGACCACGTCTGCGCTCTTGTCGTAGCCAAACTCAGGCAGCTTGTTGGCATCGTAGGGGGTGAAGCCAGAAGCCTGTACTATAGCGCCGCAGGTAAAGTTACTGGTGGAGCCGGACTCGGTGGCGACATCCACGCTGAAACGACCGGGTGCGCCGGAAGTCTGGGCGAGGGTGCTGTTCAGGTGGACAGTGATCTTGTCGTCGGCCTCGATGGCGGCAGCCATCTCGGCGATGCCGCTCTCCTGAGGAGCCGCATAAGGGGAGCGGGTCGGCAGAACCTTATAGTATTCGGCGATCCGTCCGCCCAGCGCACCGCTCTTTTCCACCAGATGCACAGGATATCCTGCAGCAGCAGCTTCCATCGCGGCGGTCATGCCGGTGATGCCACCGCCAACCACCATGATGGTCTTGTTCAGCTCCTGCTCGCCGGATTTATTCGGCTTGGTGCTGAACTTGGCTTCGGCACAGGCCATGCGGATGTAGTCGTCCGCCATCTCCTGGGTGGTTTCCTTGTTCTCGTCGGTGTCCGGACGAACCCAGATGACGCCTTCGCGCAGGTTGGCGCGGGTCATGGCGACTTCAGGGAAGTTGAAGGCCTCGACCTTGGCGCGACGGGAGCATGCGGCGATCATCACATGGGTGGCGCCGTCGTTGTCGATGGCGTTACGGATTACCTGCACACCTTCCTTGCTGCACAGCATGTCGTGCTGTACACAGGTGTTCATCTTGCCGTCGCGGGTTGCGGTGGTTTCCAACTGGCCTGCGTCGAGACGCTCGCCGATGCCGCAGCCGGTGCAGACAAAGCCTGCCATTTTCTTTTCTTCAGCCACTGTTTAGCCCTCCGTTCCAGCTACGCGGTTAATGACCTGGACAGCGCGCAGTGCAGCGCCTGTGGCGTGTTGTACCGCCCGGTTTACGTCCAGTGCGTCGGATGAACAACCCGCTGCGAAGATGCCGCCATTCTCTGAAGCAGGCTCAATGAAGCCCTCCTCGTTAATGACGATATCCACCGGGAAGCTCTCTTTATCAACGCTGGGCTCCATGCCGACAGCCAGTACGACCAGGTCGTGCTGGTTGGCGTAGCGGTTGTAGCCTTCGGTGTCTACGCCGTGCAGTACGGGACTGTCGTCCTCGCCCTTGACGATGGAGGCAACCTTGGACTTGATGAACTTGACGTTATCCTGGGCCTTGACCTTCTGATAGAAGTCCTCGAAACGGTCGATGGCACGGATGTCGATGTAGTAGACAGAGATGTCCACGTCGTCAGCCGGGTAGGTGCACTGCTTCAGTGAGGCCATGCAGCAGATGCGCGAGCAGTGCAGCAGGTGGTTCTTGTCACGGGAGCCGGCGCACTGGATGAAAGCGACGTTCTTCACCTCTTTGCCGTCGGAGGGGCGCAGGATCTTGCCACCGGTGGGACCGGTGGGATCTGCCAGGCGCTCAAACTCGACGCTGGTGATGACGTTTTCAAAGCGATCATAGCCGTAGGGCTGGATCTTGTTTGCATCATACGGCTGCCAGCCGGTGGCCCAAACTACGGCGCCGGCGTTGAATTCGATGGTCTCTTCCTGCATGTCCAGGTCGACAGCATTTACTTTGCAGGCGTCCTTGGCTTTCTGAGCATCGTCGGAGCCGATGATGGCTGGATCGATGACGTACTGCTGGGGCATGGCCATGCGATGCGGCAGGTAGGCGCCTTTGCGCTTGCCCATGCCGTAGTTGTATTCATCATCGAACTCGGCCTCGACAGCCTTGCCGCAATTGCCGCAACCGGTGCAGTTGTCGTTGATATAGCGGGGGGCGATCTTCACCGTGGCAGTGTAGTTGCCGGCCTCGCCCTTGATGTCCGTAACCTCAGCCATAGTGATAATGGTGAGATTGGGGTTCATCTTGGCCCGGCGCTGGTTGATCTCCAGACCACAGGTGGGGTGGCAGAGCTTAGGGAAATACTTGTACAACTGGGTGACGCGACCGCCAACATAGGGGCGCTTTTCAACCAGTACGACCTTTTTTCCGGTTTCAGCAGCTTCAAGGGCAGCGGTCATGCCGCTGATCCCGCCGCCGACCACCAGAATGGTCTCATTGGTTGCGATTACTTCCGTCATGGAATCTCCTCCGTCGCGGAATGGCGTTTCAAAGTCCGAAATAACCGGCAGCGCAATAATACTTGATTTGTCTGCTAGGTTATTCCATGATTGGCGGCAGCGTTACTGCGCCCAGATTCTGGACTCGCTACGATACCCGCCTTCGGGATTTCCCGCCATATAAAAGCCACTAATTCCCCATCGAATTTTCCAATGGTTTGATAGAAAGCAGTTATAGTTTATTAGCATTCGCTAATTAATACTTGACTTTTGAATGGGGTAATTCAGGAATATGAGCTCGGCAAAGAGAGGTTCTGCCTCACGGATTATCTGTCTTCAGACTGGATGGTTCTCTTGTAAAGAGACTCGCTCTGGGTTAGTTGTTTATTACACACTTTGATTCTGCAGAAGAGGCTAATCCAGTTGGATGCACGCACCCTGAAACCTGAAGAATACTTCATAGATGAAGAGCCCTACTATCAGCCGGTAGGCGATGAGATAGAGGTCTTCGAGGCGGCCTACCGCAACCAGTTGCCGGTTCTGCTGAAGGGGCCGACGGGTTGCGGCAAGACCCGCTTCATGGAGCACATGGCGTGGCGGCTGAAACGTCCGTTGATCACCGTCTCTTGCCATGATGATTTGACTGCATCCGATCTGGTGGGGCGCTTCCTGGTCAAAAGTGGTGAGACGGTCTGGGTGGACGGTCCCCTGGCCGCCGCAGTACGGGCCGGAGCCATCTGTTATCTGGACGAGGTGGTCGAGGCGCGCAAGGACACCACGGTGGTGATCCACCCCCTGGCGGATGACCGCAGGGTGTTGCCGATGGAGAAGATCGGGGAACTGCTGGAGGCGAATGCCGACTTCTGTCTTGCGATCTCCTATAACCCCGGTTACCAGAGCGTGTTGAAGGATCTCAAGCAGAGTACCCGGCAGCGTTTCGTCGCCCTGGAGTTCGACTACCCAGACGCGGCGCTGGAGCAGAAGATCATCGAAAACGAGGCCGAAGTGGTCCCGGAGATGGCGAATCGGTTGGTGAAGTTCGCCCATATGACGCGCAACCTCAAAGGTAGCGGTCTGGACGAGGGTGCATCGACGCGTCTGCTGGTGCACGCAGCCAAGCTGATCCACGACGGTGTCGATCCGGTGGTGGCTTGTCGGGCCTCTATCGCCCAGGCCCTGACCGACGATGCGGATATGTTGACGGCGGTGAATGAGCTTAGCGCTTCGCTTTTTTAGGCAAAAGGTAAAAGGTGAAAGGTGAAAGGTGAAAGGTGAAAGGGCCATAGGCTGGTTCAAGTGCAGCAACGACGGAGTTCGGCCCATCCATTGGCACGGCCTCCTTTCGCCTTTAACCTGTCTTTAACCCTCCCATGCCGCACCCCACTCAACTAACCGCTGACCAAATCCTCCCCCTCCTCGACGACTGGTTCGAGGTTGAATTTACCTTTCGTAATACCGATGTTCTCGCCGCTGCCCTCGCGCAGATGTCGGCGGGCGAACAGGCTTTTGTGCTCGACTGGACACGGCGTATCGCCAGCACGCATGTCGAAATTGCCTTCCAGTTTGTCGAGCAGTCTACCCGTGCCCTGAGTCTGATGGATGAGCACATGATCGAGGCCTGGGTGCTGCACGCTATGGATATCTACGACCGCTCCGGTCTCTATCCCAGTCTGAAGGTGATTCGGGAGATCGATCTCTTCGTGCGCCAGGGGCGGGAGCGGGCCTCCGGCTGTGTCTTCGAAGAGGAGGTGGGGGTGTTGCTGCCCTTTGTCCAGGGCCTCTCCGGACGCAAGCTGAAGGTTGAACAGGGCGACTACACTTATACCGACAGCGAAGCGATCTTTCTGCCGGCAGTGATGGCCCATCTGCCGGACAAGCAGGACAACTTCAAACTCTACAAGGCGGCAGTGGCGCACCTCTGGGCGCAGGCCCGTTTTGGCACCTTTCGGATTGATCTCGAACAATACATCGCAGCACATCCGACGCCAAAACTGGCGCTGCGCTGCTTTCATGCGCTGGAGTCGGTGCGCCTCGACGCCTGTATCTCCCGTGAACTGCCCGGTCTGTATCGGGAGATGGGTGAACTGCGCAAGAAGCTTGGGGATGCGGATGTGCCGGAAGGCTGGTCCACTGTGACCGCCGAGCTGACTCGTCAGGCGGCCACGGTGGTGGATTCCCTGCGACTGGTCGACAAAGTCATCGGTAGCCGGTTGCCTGCAACCAGCTGTTACCAGGGGCGCCTGAAACCCGCAGAAGTGACGGCTGTTTTGGAAAAACGCCTGCAGCGTGAGCAGGCGCAACTGCGGGTGGCTCTGAAGCTGATCGAGGATGAACTGAAGGAGGGGCGGGAAGATGAAGAGGCCCCGCCTGGAAAGTTCGAAGTGGACAAGAAGCCTGATATGTCGGTGCCGGAGGGGTTTCAGATCGAACTCATGCTGGACGGCAAGTCCATCCCTATTCCAGACGATGTGAAGGGCACCATGACCTCGATCCTGCAGGATCTTGGTGATGTCCCCGATGAGTATCTCGTCCCGGCGGGGGCCGGTGAATACGAGCTGAAGGATTATGAGGAGAAGCGGCTCGATCCTGAAGATGTCTGGGGCGGCACCTACCATGAGGAGGGCGCGTTTCTCTACCATGAGTGGGATTTTCGCCGCAAACACTATCGCAAGGATTGGTGCGTGGTGCGCGAGTTGCCTGCCAAACCCTCCCACGATGGGTTTGCCGGCCGGGTGGTGACCAAGTACCGGCGGTTGCTGGGCAGTCTGCGTAAGACTTTCGAGGCGATGCGGGACGAGGACCGGCTTCTGAAGCGCCAGGTCTATGGTGACGGCGTGGATATCGATGCCTTCGTGGAAGCTTGGGCGGATGTGCATGTCGGGCTGGAGATGAGCGATCGGCTGTTTACCCGCATGCACCGGAATGAGCGCAATATCGCGGCCATATTCATGGTGGATATGTCGGGTTCCACCAAGGGTTGGGTCAACGAGGCGGAGCGAGAGGCGCTGGTGCTGATGGCGGAGTCCCTGGAGACCCTTGGTGACCGCTATGCCATCTATGGCTTCACCGGTTCGAGCCGCAAACGCTGTGAAATCTACCGTATCAAGACCTTCGACGAGCCTTACGACGATGAGGTAAAGGCGAGGATCAGCGGTATCGAGGCGGGGGACTATACCCGCATGGGGGCGGCGATCCGCCACCTCAGCCAGTTACTGAGAGAGGTTGAGGCGCGCACCAAGCTGCTGATAACCCTGTCCGACGGAAAACCGGAGGACTATCCCGACCAGTATCGCGGAGAGTACGGCGTCGAGGATACGCGGCAGGCTCTCTACGAAGCCCATCGTGACGGTATCCACGCCTTCTGCATCACCATCGATGAGGAAGGGCAGGACTATCTGCCCCATATGTATGGGGCGGCAAATTATGTTGTTGTGAAGGATGTGGAGAAACTTCCCCTCAAAGTTTCAGATATTTATAAAAGAATAACGAGCTGATACAGCTTGATTTTCTTCAGGGGCATAGGCAACCTCCCTGCACACCCTTGAAAGAGCACAAACAACGGCCACGAAGAGGGACAAAGTTATTTTGACCACTGGAGGATATTATGAAGTTAAGACTGGTTGCAGTATGCGCCTTGATGCTTTTCGCCGCAGCGCAGGCACACGCCATGCCGGGTTATGGTTATCCACAGCCCCAACAGCAGCAGGAAGTCGGCCCGGATACGATCGTACGCGAGGGTTTGACTCAGCTGCTGAAGTTTTTGCGCACCAAGGAACAGCGCAACCCCATGCAGATCACGGCGTTTCTCGAAACTGTAATCGCGCCCAATTTCGATTTTGACTATATGGCGCAGTGGGCGGCCGGGCCGGCCTACCGCAATATGAGTGTGGGTCAGCGTCAGGTTATGAGTCAGCAGGTGAAAGAGATGCTGCTGGGCACACTGAGCAAACGCCTCAGCAGCTACGAAGACCAGGATGTGCGCTTCTATCGTCCCCGCCGCGCGGGACGAAACGAGGTGAAGGTGAGCGTCGGTATCCTCAATTCCGGCGGTTATCCAGCGAAGATAGACTTCCGTTTCTATCATGCAGACGACGGCTGGAAGGTATTTGATGTCTCCGCCAACGGCACCAGCGCCCTTGCCTACTATCGGCAGCACTTTTCGAAGCAGATGCGGGATAATAAAGGTCAGAGACGTGGTTATCGCGGCTGATTGAGCTGGGAATAAAAGGGCCGGAGCCGGGTTCGGCTCCGGCTTTTTTGTGTCCTAAGGAACTTGTAGTCAGGTAGGGCTTCAAAATCAGGAGCAGTGTAGGCTGGATCAAGCGTAGCGGATCCGGCATCGCATTTGCTGGAGAGTTTAACTGTTCATGAAAAGACCAACCCTACAACCCGGCAGAGAGCAGAGGCGTCCAGGTGAAAAAATGGGCCGCTGGATGATCTTTGCTGCCTGGGCGCTCCTGCTCGGCCTGTTGGCGCTGTTTTTCTCTGATCAGCTGGAGCGGCAAAACAATCCCAACCGAAACCTGGCGAATACCTCCGTGGAGTCAGGCCCCAAAGAGATCGTCCTGTTGCGCAACCGGGCCGGACACTATGTCGCCCCCGGTCTCATCAATGGAACCCCCGTGATTTTCCTGCTTGATACTGGTGCCACCAATGTTGCGGTACCCGCCTCGCTGGCAGAGCGCCTCACACTCAAGCGTGGCGCCCAGTCGATCAGTTTGACCGCAAACGGCCGGGTCAAAACCTGGTTGACGCGGCTGGATCAGGTGCAGCTCGGTTCCATAATCCGACAGGATGTGCGTGCCACCATCATGCCCGGTATGGCTGGCGATGAAGTGCTGTTGGGGATGAGTTTTCTAAAACATCTCGAACTGGTGCAGAAAGGCAAAACCCTCATCCTGCGTCAGGGGGAATAGTCTCATGCGGGTTGATCCAGGTTTGGTGCAACTGCTGTCGTTGCATCTCGGTTGTTTCCCTGTCCCATAGCGCTGCAGGCACGAGGATCTTCCGACTGTTGATGCCGTGGCGATTGGCCTGAAATTCGATCGTCAGCAGCCTTCCTGATCGCAATGCCTCGATCGAAGCGGTTTTCGGGTCGCTGCCTCTTTCGGGAAGTCGCGATTGTGAGTGCAGGGGGGTCCCGTTAAAGAAAAGGATCAAATCGCCATTCTCCAGTCCGGATGCCATGGCGCTGCCGTCGGGGTAACCGCCGTAGGAGACCAGGGCGGGTTTTAGGGGGATGTCCAGTTTCTTCGCCAGTGCCTTGAGTTGGGGATTGATGAGGTTCTGCAGCTCCTTCTCCCCATAGCGCTTGCTGGTGAATTTGATCCGTTCGATGAATAGGCTCTGAGATTTCAGGAAGGCATCCAGTGCCTGTCTGTTTTTGCCCATATCGGCAAGGGCTTTTCCTCGAGTGAAATAGAGCGCCTCTTTCCGTTGTTCGCTGGCGTAGACGCCGCTCTCATTCTCCAAGTGGGGATATTCTGCCAGCATCCACTCGGTGAGGGTGAGCAGTTCCTCCAGTGAAAACTGCTGGGTGAGTGCATCCCAACTGCGCTGCCGCTGGTGGGCTTGGGAGATCAAGTCAACGAAGGGGCGGGTGGGATAGGGTTGGAGTTCAGGGAACTCTCCTGATTGGTACATCTCGTGGCCGATGCGTAACAGCTCCAACGGATGGTCTCTATAGGCCTGTCTCTGGAGCCTGCGTACATAGCGACGCTGTTCTTTATGCTGCAAAGCTCTGGCGAAGTGTTTTCGTGAGAGTGCTACTTTGTCCTCTGTATCTTTGCTCGGATTATATCGGCTGGGGATCCAACTCCCCCACATGACGTTCGCGTAGAGGTTGTTTGGATCCAGTTTCAGCGCCTTGCTGAAATGGAGGTCGATATTCAGGCCTTCGATGCCATTGCGATGTCTGAGTATATCGAGCCAGCCTAGATGGGCCATGATAGTTGCCCGCTCTTCGTTCGCGGCGGAGACGGCCCCACGGTAGAGCACCAGGCCGAGTTGGTTCTCCTGTATGGACCGGTATTGATCGCGATGGGAGTGACGCACGTCGATCACCATGATTCTGCGCAACTGCTCCATCGCCAGCTCAACTTCAAACTTGCGCGCCTCGCTGGATGAAGGATCGAGTTCAAGCGCCTGCTTCAACTGCTGGAATGCGCCGTTTAAGTCACCGATCTCCCGCTGCAGTTTCGCCCCCGCCACCCGTTCGTTGACGGTATCCTGGGTATTTTGCCACTGGCCGAGAAGTTCCTGGGTCTGGTTGGCCACGATCACCAGAGAGAGGATGGCGGTAAAACCACCGATCCACTTCAGGGAGAGAGTGAAATAGTGCCATTTGCTCTGGTGCTGTGGGGTGCCGCAGTGGGGGCAGAGAGAGGCATTTTCGTGGATCGGTTCCTTGCATGCGATACAGAGTTTTTGATCTGGCTGGTCCTTGTGTTGCATGAAACCCCTTCAATGCTTGCCCGGAAACATACGAACAGTATAGCCCTGGTATAGACGGCCGCACATGTCAGGGTGTGCGGGGGGCCGGGTCACTGAGAATTAGTTCTGGGTTGGAGAAGGGTGCGAGGCGTTCTATGAAATCGATGAACTCCATAGTGGGTGTACTGCGGAAAAATTGCGTCGTTGGCCGGTCCATCCAGATACGGTCGGCGTAGAGATAGATATCGTGCGGCAGGTCTCCAATGTTGTTCCCATCCTGATCGAAACCTTCATAGTTATCCCAATGATTGTTGCGCCAGTCGTTATAACGTGCGCTGATAGGGGCGCTTACGGCAACGGATGTCAGGTTACTGTCGAAGTGGTTATCGTGAATGATGTGACCACCCTTCTCGCCATAGAAATAGATGGCGATGTTGTTGTAGGTGAAGTGGTTGTCGCGTATATAGAGGATGTTTTCCGGGTGGACCGGTGAGTTTGCCGTGAGTCCCACGGCATTGTGCACGATCTCATTGTTGACGATGTTGACTTGGGAGCTCTCCTTGATGGCAAGTGCTGAACTGCCGGTGTTGCGTATGTGTTCGATGCGGTTGTCCCGGATATCAAGTTCATCTGAATAGATGGCGACGATGCCGGTGTCGTTGTTGCCGATATGGTTGTCCCGTATCTCATTGCCTGGTGAGAAGATGAACTCCATGCTGATACGATTGTTCTGCAGCCTGTTGCCGATGATGTGATTATCTGGGGAGTTGGTCAGGAGCAGGTCGCGTACACCGATAATCTCGTTCTCTTCAATATGGTTGTTGCGGCTGTACCATAATCTTATCCCTTCGCCGCGCAGGCTGGACACGACAGGTTTGGAGGAGATTCGGTTGCCTCGAATGGTGTTATCGTTTCCCTGATGAATGTTGATGCCGAACAGTACATTGTCGAGGGCATTATTTTCGAATACCACATTATTTGCTTTTAATTGCAGGCCCGCATCGAGGGCATTGTGGGACTCCCCTGAGTTGGTGAGATGCAGGCCTCGAATAACCGTGTTATCAGCCTTTACGGTGAGGACTGTGCCCTTGCCGCCTCCGTCGATGGTGACCTCTCCCTGACCGTCGAGGGTAATCTGGCGTGAAATGACGATAGGGCCGCTATAGGTGCCTGCGGGCGGTCGCAGGGTGGTGCCGAGAGGTGTCAGGTCGATAAAAAGCTGCAGGGATGGCAGGCAATAGGCGGGGCTGGCGAGCAGGGTGCCGAGCAGTAACAAGAGAGTGAGCCGGAGAGTTCTTGTCATGGAAAATCACTTCCAGGGTGGATGCGTTCTAAAGTTGTTTTGAAAAAAGCGATTACGTCATCTCAGCCAGGTAGAGAGTTCTCATTCTCCCCGTTAAGTTCGAAAAAAACGGGTTCAAAGGGTTCCCATATATCGTCCCCAAAGATACGGGATGTTGGTATGATCTATATCACGCGGGGTGGGAGGCAAGCGTCGATTTTTTCACCGGGAACTGGTACAAATCGGTTATGAGGGCGAATGATGGCTTGATGGCCTGCCCTGACTAATCCATGCAGGACACAAGAATAACGGCGAGGGGTCAGTGATATGTTCAAAAAATATTCTATTCTTTTCTCAGCACTGCTGTTGCAGGGGTGTGGTAGTTCACTGATTATTTCGAATACTGACACGATACCGGTTCGTTCCGAGCCTTCAGGGGCAGCGGTTTATGTCATGGGTAAATCGATGGGGAATACGCCGGTCGATGTGAAGCAGCAGGATGTGTTTCCGGTGGTCTACGATCCGGAAAAGATAGAACTCTACGGAATCATTCAACTGGAAATGGATGGATGCGAGCCACTTTCTCAGCGTGTAAGCGGACGGGTTATCAGTCGCGGAGTTGATGCCAGGTTAAAATGTGGCGAGTCAAAAGGCGCTGTTTCTGCCGCTGCTGCCGCGCCGGTTGCAACTCCAGTGGAAAAAGAAGTCCCGCCGGAGGCAGTCAAGGCGCCCCAGCCTCAAGCCGCGCAAGTTGTAGAGCAGGTTGTGCCGAAGACAAGTAAAGAGCGTCTTATCCGCCTGAACGATCTGTATGAAGAAGGTCTTGTTTCCGAGAAAGAGTATCAAACAATCCGCAATCGCATTCTGAACGAACTGTAAGGACAGCAGAAAAAACGTCCCGCTTACCGGTTTGGTAAACGGGACGTGCCAATGTGTCCTAGAGTTGGATGTTAATGGTTGGATAGCAACCTGATGTAACTGATGAGCCCGTCAATCTCTGCATCAGATAACAAGCCTTTCCAGCCAGGCATCAAACCCTTTCCAGTGCTTCCAATGGTGATGTCTTTGCGCATCTGTTCGTTACTGATTTGGTTCATCGTAACCCCATCAGTGTGGTCTGCGGGCGTCATTGTAATGACATTGGTCAAAGCGCCATCCCCTTTGCCGCCGCTCCCATGACAGGTTGCGCAATTTTTCTGATACACACTCTTTCCAAGCTCAGGATCCCCGACAAGCGGGTGTTTTGACCGGTGAAGAAATCGAATGTAGGCAACCAGAGAGTGTATCTGCGGTTCGGATATAGCCAAACCCCATCTTGGCATGCTCTTGTTGACCGTTCCGTGGGCCATGGTTCCCTGAATGATTCGGAATAACTCCCTATCCGTCATCTGGGAGACGTGGCCGCCGTTGGTAAGATCCGTGACATGTGTGTCCAGTTTTCCTGCCAGTGGACCATCCCCTTTGCCGCTTTTACCGTGGCAAAGAAAACAGGTCGTGTTGAACAGTTTATTTCCTTCAAACGCCTTGGATGACGCGGAAAAAACGGGTGAAGTGAAAAGTGCGCCGGCAAGTAGTGCCGATGCCAGTATAACGGTATGTCGTTTAATCATCTCAAACTCCTGCAACATTATTTGCGACTAGCACGTGTGGTGGCTGGTCGAACAATTGATAGTTGTCCTGAACAAATGAGGTTAACCCTCAGAAACCCGCAAACAGTTGCAGAGTAAACTTGTTGTCGTGGCCATCGGCTCGCGCATCCACACCGGAACCATCTTCAGTCACGTAGTAGAATTCAAGGCGGACATTCTGTGCGAACATGTAGTTTGCGCCGAGCGTAATCGAGTTGAATTCCGAAGCGGTAGCCTTTCCATCGTCCAGCATGCGGTAGGCGGCATAGATGTCAACCTTGTTGGGTATCACCCCGAGCTGTCCCAGGATAGCAAAGGAATCTGCGTCATTGGCATTACTGCAATTACCGACAAAATGGTCAGCATCATGCGAGCACTCGCCGTAACTTGCGTAGATTCCCAGCGGCATGCCGCCCACATTGCCCTGTGCCTGCCCGTCGATGACCCAACCATCTGTAGCTATGATCTTGTCGACAGGACCATCTGCCACTTCGGCATCGCCGGTCCAATATTGAATGCCAAAACCGGTGTCCCAACTTCCGATAAAGGGCGTATAGGCAGCCCTGAAGTAGTGGGCGAATCCGGATGGTGCGACCTCCATATCGGTACCACCCCATCCAGGAACCCAAGGCGAGTAGTTGAGAAAGTAATTATTGCTGGAAGCCACCAAAGCGAGACCGGTGGCGGCCCCGCTTGCAAGCCCAAGTGCCTGAGCAGCACTGAATCCCTTGCGATCTTCGATGGGTCGCTGGGAGCGTTGAGCGCCGGTATTGAGAAGCTCAAAGCCATAACCAGAGCCAAGGCCGTCCGTGGAAAAGGGGATGGCGCTGAGTTGTGTGTTGCCTACTTGCGCAATATTAAAGTGAACCTTTGTCGAAAGGAAAGCGTTGGCGGTGTCATCTTCAACGCCGCTAACAAGGCCAAGCTCCATGAGAAATCCTGCTTTTTCTGCCAGTCGTCCGCCGATAAGCAGCGCGGCTTCATCGGGCCACTCAATTGCTCCCCGGTCTGTTCCCTGATCTGAGTTTCCGTTGGTTTTGACATAACGGAGCTTAGCGATGACTGAGGCATGGAGTGTTGCAGGCATGGAGAGATCGTCGCCCTCTATCAGCCCTTGACCGCCTGTCATTGTGTAACCGCCGGCACGGAAAGCCCGACCAAAGGTGTTGAGCGCAGGAAAATGTTGGAAGTGGCATGCGGTACAGGGCATGCTTGTTTGTCGTGCGAAGGCCGGAACTGCCGAAGCTTCTTTTTGTATCGTGAAAACTCCGCTGAATAGTATTAAACCCGTTAGGGAAATGCGTTGAAGCATTTTGCTTGTGCCTATGGTCATGTTTCCTC
This sequence comes from gamma proteobacterium endosymbiont of Lamellibrachia anaximandri, assembly GCA_016756835.1. Classification (GTDB taxonomy): domain Bacteria; phylum Pseudomonadota; class Gammaproteobacteria; order Chromatiales; family Chromatiaceae; genus QGON01. Next base: position 29,943 of record JAESPE010000030.1, read on the forward strand.
CCCAGAATCATAATTTAGTTATATTGTGATTGCCGGCTTAAGTTTTCCTTAAGCCGGCAATCTACAAACAACCTTATAAAATCTATAAGATTTGACCTTGGGCAGAACTACTACCATAGCGATAAAAAAACCCTACCCTTATTTTGTAAAATAATTTATTGGAAGGCCAAAATATATGTAATGTGGTGGGAAGGTTAATGAAATAGATGTTTTCCAGGTAATGGAATAAAGGTGAGCTTGGGAGCACGAAAGGGTTCGATACTGAAAATATAAACAGATTGTCTACCCCTGGCGTACATGAGTCTCGCAGAGATGAGAAGCGGCTCCAGGACCTCTGTTTTTACGCTCCCGGCTCATAGGCCAGATTGGGCGCCAACCACTTTTCCACTTCTTTCAGATCCATGCCTTTACGTTTGGCATAGTCCGCCACCTGGTCTTTGTTGAGTTTGCCGACGGCAAAGTAGCGGGCCTCCGGGTGGGCGAAATAGAGACCGCTGACTGCGGCGGTGGGCACCATCGCCTTGGATTCTGTGAGCCAGATGCCGGTGTTCTTCTCCGCATCCAGCAGTGCCCAGAGAAGATCCTTCTCGGAGTGGTCCGGACTTGCCGGATAACCCATTGCCGGACGTATGCCGGTGTACTTCTCAGCGATGCGCTCCGCGTTGCTGAGTTGCTCATCTGATGAATAACCCCAGAACTCCTTACGTACCTTTTCGTGCAGCCACTCGGCCAGTGCTTCGGCCAGGCGATCGGCCAGTGCTTTCAGCATCAGGGATGAGTAGTCGTCGTGATCGGCGTTGAATTCGGCGACTTTATCGTCGATGCCGATGCCGGCCGTGCAGGCAAAACCGCCGATGGCATCGAGCTTGCCGCTCTTCCTGGGTGCGACAAAGTCTGCCAGTGACTCATTGTACTTGCCGCTGGGCTGTTTGCCCTGTTTGCGCAGGTTGTGTAGTGTTGAGAGGGTCTGTTTGCGGGAAGTGTCTGTAAAAACCTCTATGTCATCACCCACGGCGTTGGCAGGGAAGATCCCCACAACGGCGTTGGCTTGCAGCCATTTCTCTGCGACGACCTTTGCCAGCATCGCCTCTGCGTCGGCAAACAGCTTGCGCGCCTCTTCGCCTTTGACCGCATCCTCCAGTATCTGAGGATAGCGCCCCTTCATCTGCCAGGCGTGGAAGAAGAAGGTCCAGTCGATGTAGGGAATCAGTTGCTTCAGGTCGATGTCGCTGAGGGTTGTAATACCGTAATTGGCGGGTGCGACGGGCTCGAAGGCGGACCAATCGATAGGGGTCGCATTGGCGCGGGCCTGTTCGATGGGGATCAGGTTGCGCGCCTCGTTCTTGTTGGCCCGGCGCTGGCGAACTGCTTCGTATTCGGCGCGGATTTTGGCCAGGTAGTCGTCCCGCTGTTCACTCGACAGCAGATTGCTGGCGACGCCGACGGCGCGGCTGGCGTCCGGCACGTAGACCACCGGGTGGTCACAGGCCGGCTCGATCTTCACTGCGGTGTGGGCGATGGAGGTGGTGGCGCCGCCGATCAGCAGGGGTTGTGTCATGCCGAGTCGTTTCATCTCTTTGGCGACGTGAACCATCTCGTCGAGGGACGGAGTGATCAGTCCCGATAAACCGATGATGTCGACGTTCTGCTCCCGAGCCTCCTTGAGAATAGTGTCTGCGGGCACCATCACGCCGATGTCGATCACCTCGTAGTTGTTGCACTGCAACACCACGCCGACGATGTTCTTGCCGATGTCGTGTACGTCGCCCTTCACCGTGGCCATGAGGATTTTGCCCTGGGTCTGCACGCCGCACGCCGTCTTCTCCGCTTCGATGAAGGGGTTCAGGTAGGCCACCGATTTCTTCATCACGCGGGCCGATTTCACCACCTGGGGCAGGAACATCTTGCCTGCGCCGAATAGATCTCCGACCACGTTCATGCCGTCCATCAGTGGGCCTTCGATCACCTCCAGGGACTTATCGACCGCCTGGCGCGCCTCCTCGGTATCCGCGTCGATATACTCGGTGATGCCCTTCACCAGCGCGTGCTCCAGCCGCTTGCCGACAGGCCAGGAGCGCCACTCCAGGTCTTCCACCTTGTTGCCGCCCACTGCGTCGCCTGCGTAGTTGGGCGCGATCTCCACCAGCCGGTCACCGGCCTCTGGATCTTTGTTGAGAACCACGTCTGCCACTGCGTCGCGCAACTCGGCGGGCAGATCATCATAGACCGCCAGCTGGGCGGCGTTGACTATGCCCATGTCCATGCCGGCTTGGATGGCGTGGTAGAGGAAGACCGCGTGGATCGCCTCGCGCACCGGATTGTTGCCGCGAAAGGAGAAGGAGACGTTGGAGACGCCGCCGGAGATCAGCGCATGGGGGCAGGCCGTTTTAATCTCGCGGGTTGCTTCGATGAAGTCAACGCCGTAGTTGTTGTGCTCTTCGATGCCGGTTGCGACGGCGAAGATATTGGGGTCGAAGATGATGTCTTCCGCCGGGAAATCGACCTCTTCGGTCAGAATCTGATAGGCGCGGGTGCAGATCTCCACCTTGCGCGCCTGGGTGTCGGCCTGACCCGTCTCGTCGAAGGCCATCAGGATAATCGCCGCGCCGTAGCGGCGGCAGAGTCTTGCCTGTTGTTTAAACTTTTCCACCCCCTCTTTCATGGAGATGGAGTTGACGATGGACTTGCCCTGCACACACTTCAGCCCCGCCTCGATGATCTCCCACTTGGATGAGTCGATCATCATCGGCACTTTTGAAATGTCCGGCTCGCCGGCGCAGAGATTAAGAAAGCGCTGCATCGCGGCAATGCCGTCGAGCATCGCCTCGTCCATGTTGATGTCCACTACCTGGGCGCCGTTCTCTACCTGGGCGCGGCAGATGTCCAGCGCCTCTTCATACTCTTCGTTGAGGATCAGGCGCTTGAACTTGGCGGAACCGGTGACGTTGGCCCTCTCGCCCACGTTGACGAACAGCGAATCGGGGCCGATGTTGAGCGGCTCCAGGCCGGATAGGCGGCACTCGGGTTGGATCTCCGGCCGTTGTCGCGGGGCCTTGTCGGCCACCGCGTCGGCAATTGCGCGGATGTGCAACGGTGAAGTGCCGCAGCAGCCGCCGATGATATTGAGAAAACCGGCGCCGGCCCACTCGCTGAGATACTCCGCCATGTGGGCCGCGTCGAGATCGTATTCGCCGAACTCGTTGGGCAGGCCCGCATTGGGATGGGCGGAGACGAATGTCTCGGAGATGCGTGACATCTCCTCCACGTACTGGCGCATCAGTTCGGGGCCGAGGGCGCAGTTTAGGCCGATGGAGATCGGCCTGGCGTGGCGCAGGCTGTTGTAGAAGGCTTCGGTGGTCTGGCCGGATAGGGTACGGCCGGAGGCGTCGGTGATGGTGCCGGAGATCATGATCGGCAGCCGTATCCTGTCCTCATCGAAGACCTGCTCGCAGGCGACGATAGCCGCCTTGGCGTTGAGGGTATCGAAGATGGTCTCGATCAGCAGCAGGTCGACGCCGCCCTCGATCAGGCCTCGTGCCGCCTCGGCATAGGCCGCCACCAGCTGGTCGAAGGTGATGTTGCGCGCGCCGGGATCGTTGACGTCGGGTGACAGGGAGGCAGTGCGGTTGGTGGGGCCAAGTACCCCGGCGACAAAGCGGGGTTTGTTTTCGGTGGTGTGCTTTTCAGCCGCAGCGCGGGCCAGCCGGGCGGCCGCCACGTTCATCTCGTAGGCCAATGCCTCCATGCCGTAATCGGCCATGGAGATCCGGTTGGCGCCGAAAGTATTGGTCTCGAGTATATCGGCCCCCGCCTCCATGTACTCTTCATGGATGCCCTGGATCACCTCTGGTTGGGTCAGCACCAGCAGGTCGTTGTTTCCCTTCAGGTCGCTCGGCCAGTCGGCAAAACGCTCGCCTCTGTAGTCGGCCTCGTCGAGCTTGTGGCGTTGAATCATGGTACCCATGGCACCATCCAGAATAAGGATGCGCCGGCGTAGAATCGATTCGATTTCCGGGGTACTATTTTGTCTGTGCGGATCGGCCATTCAGGGAACTCAGAATTTGGTACGGAACCGACAATTATAAGACGTTGCGTTGATGTAGGCGAATTCCTCTGTTTTTTGCATCACGGTGCTTCACTTATCCACACGGAGAATGAATTGTGGCGAGACAAGCCTTTCTGGTTGATGATTCCAAATCTGCGCGCATCGTGCTCAGTCGTTTGTTGAGCCGGCACGGCTTTGATGAGGTGGTGATGGCCGAGTCGGGTGAGCAGGCCCTCGAACTGCTCAAGGATACGGTGCCGGATGCCATATTTGTCGACTATCAGATGGATGGCATGGATGGCTTGGAGACGATAGCTGCGATCAAAAAGGATCAGCGGCTGGTCAAGGTTCCGGTCTTCATGTGTACCGCCAACGAAGGGGCCGACTACGCTGCTGCAGCGCAATCCTACGGTGCGATGGGAATACTTACCAAGCCGCCGACGTCACAGCGTCTCAAGGAGATAATCGAACTCATCGGTGAGGGTAAAGGCGAAGCTGCTACGGCAGCAGCGTCCACTGGAACGGGAGCCAAACCGGCTGCTCCGGCATTTGTCATTACGGCGGAAGAGGTGCGGACGATTGCCAGGGAGGCGGCGAAGCAGGCGGCCGGGGAGGCCATTGGACCTCTGGCGGAGGCTGCCGTGGAGAAGCGGCTGGCGGAACAGCCGCTGGAGATCGACGTCGACAAGTTGCGTGAAGAGATCGCCACACAGGTCAGCGGGGAGCTTGAAGGTATCGTCAGACAGGTTAACGACTCCATCGTGGCCGAGGTGATAGAGACCCATTTCCGCGAACAGTGGCAGCAGGTCTCCGGGCAGATAACTCAACAGCTTGAAGCGTTCCGCGGCGAGGTCTTGGGGCAGGTGCCTGAAAAGAACGACATGATCGAACATATCCGTATGGTTACTGAGGGTTCCATGGAGGCGCTGGCAACCGAAACAGCCACCCGGGTCTCACAGGAGGTGGCGCACCATACGGCGATCGAAACTGCTGAAGCACTCATTGATCGGCGTTTCAGTGATGAGGCCGACAGCGCACAGAGCAAGGCCGGCAAGCGGGGGCAAAGAACCCTGCTCTATCTGGGGATAACGGTGTTGTTGCTGGCGGTGGCCGCCGGCTTGGTTTTCTATAATTAAATCGACCTTCAGCCTCAAAAGATCGACCCCGGGAGAACCCTATGTTCGGATTGGGCAGAAAGAGAGAGATGCCGATGCCGTCTGAGGCCTTGCCCGGCAGAGATACACCTATGCCCGTGTTGTCGGAGCATTTTGTTAATGGCAATTCACTGGCAGGCCCATTTCCGAAAGGGATGGAATTCGCCATGTTCGGCTTGGGGTGTTTCTGGGGGGCAGAGCGGCGTTTCTGGGAGTTGCCGGGAGTCTATTCTACCGCTGTGGGTTATGCAGCGGGGTTCACGCCGAACCCGACCTATGACGAGGTCTGCATCGGCAAAACCGGCCACAACGAGGTGGTGCGGGTGGTTTTCGACCCGGCCCTGGTGAACTACGAGACACTATTGAAGCATTTCTGGGAGTCTCACGACCCGACCCAAGGCATGCGCCAAGGTAATGATGCAGGGACACAGTATCGCTCCGGCATCTATACCTACAGCAAGACCCAGTTGGCCGAGGCGGAAAAATCGCGGGCGCTGTTTCAGACTGCGCTGACCGCCGCCGGGGGCGCGGAGATCACCACCGAGATCCTGCCTGCTCCCGAGTTCTATTTTGCCGAGGATTACCACCAGCAGTACCTGGCCAAAAACCCGCGGGGTTACTGTGGTCTGGGTGGAACCGGCGTCTGTTTTCCGTAATGTCAGACACCGCCATCTATGCAGGAGGGCAACTGGGGGAGTACAACTTCGGTGCCGATCACCCATTTGGTCCCTCCCGTCACGATGCCTTTTTCGATGAGTTCAGGCGGCGGGGGCTTGAGGCGCGCTGCGATGTGGAAGCGCCGGTCCTTGCTGACCGGGAGGCGATTGCCAGATTTCATACGAGCGATTATATCGACCGGGTGGAGCGGGCCTCGGTGGACGGCCAGGGCCTGCTGGATGCGGGTGATACCCCGGCCTTTCCCGGCGTGATGGAGGCCTCTGCCCGGGTCGTGGGCACGGTGCTCAAGGCGGTGGACGACATCGTTGCCGGTAATTGCGACCGGGCGTTTGTGCCCATTGCCGGTCTGCATCACGCACGCCGTGACAGTGCTGCCGGTTTCTGTGTCTTCAACGATTGCGGCGTCGCCATCGAGACCCTGCGCCGGGTTCATGGGATAAGGCGCGTGGCCTACGTGGACATAGATGCCCACCATGGTGACGGGGTCTTCTATGCGTTCGAGGATGACCCGGATCTCATCTTCGTCGACCTGCATGAAGATGGCCGCTATCTCTATCCCGGTACCGGTTCGGTGACCGAGACAGGACGCGGTGAAGCGAAGGGGACCAAGCTCAATATCCCGATGCCGCCGGAGGCGGATGACACGGTGTTTTTCAAGGCATGGGAGGTTGCCGAGTCATTCATAGATCGCGCACAGCCCGACTTCATCCTTTTTCAGTGTGGTGCCGACAGCCTGGCGGGCGACCCCATTACCGATCTGCGCTATTCAGGCGATGCTCATCGCCATGCCGCATCACGTCTTCGCCGGTTGGCACAGCGTCACTGTGACGGCAGGCTGCTGGCGGTGGGAGGCGGTGGCTACAACCTGCAAAATCTGGCCGTCGCCTGGTGCGCGGTGGTCGAGGCGTTTATCGAGGCTGCATAGGGGGATGCGCCGGATCCGCTGCGCTTGATCCGGCCTACGTTGACTCACAGTTACTCCCTACTCCGCCTGATGCAGAAGCTGACCCGCCTTGTCCACCACCTGGACGCCCACCGGGATGCCCTCACGAATACTGGCGGTGACGATGCAGAAATCCTCAAATAGATCCGTACAGCGTTTCAGTTTTGCGGATTCCGCCAGTTCGTCGTCGATGGTGATTTTGACCTCGATGCCGCCCACCCGCAGGCGCTTTTTCTCGTTGCGCACCATGGTGCAGGTGGCCTCGGCCTTGAGACTGTGTGCCGGAGCGTCATCTTTTACCAGGCAGAACATCAGGCTGGCGCTGAGGCAGTTGGCAGTAGCCGCAGCCAGCAGGCGGGATGCATTGGGGCCGTTGCGCTCGCCCAGTGGTGGTGGTTCATCCAGCAGGATGTCCTCTGCTTTTTTGAGATCGAATTTGACCTTGAAAGCGTAACCCTCTTCCTGCTCCAGGTGGATAGTAAAACGGCCGACTTCTGACATAACGATCTCCCGATTAGATCATTGAAAGGTTACACGATACCCAAAGATGGCCGGCAGCATAAGCCGATTCGATTATTCATCGAGAATCGACTGCCAGGCTTGCGCTGCCAGCCATGGAGAGCGAAGCGAAGGCTGGTAGTCCCCGGTAGCCGCGAGGCCGCACTGCTTACCCGGCGTGCCTTGCGCCAGAGGGGAAGCAAAGTAGGCATCCGAGCGCGGCGTCCAGTC
>JAESPE010000031.1 GCA_016756835.1 gamma proteobacterium endosymbiont of Lamellibrachia anaximandri
CCGGGACGGCCGGGGCACAAACAGGCTGTCGAAGGCCGAGTCGATTTTGGGGACTGGGATGTCCCAAAATCTTTCACGAGGTCGAAGACTCACTTGTTGAACGTGAAGTTTCACCGCTCACCAGGGTCACCTGGCTGCGGGGTACCCCAAAGGCCTTGGCCAGGAGTTTGATGAGATGTGTGTTGGCCTTGCCATCGACGGGTGGAGCAGTGATGCGAATCTTAAAGTCATCGCCGTGAGGGCCGACAAAGGTATCCCGCGAGGCTTTGGGTTGAATGCGCAGCCGCAGAGTCAGATCGTCCCCATCCCAATGATACCAGCCACTCAAAATGGACTGCCGGTGATTACACGCAATGGCGGCAGCAGCAGCATTTTCAGCAGTACCAGCCCGATCATGACCAGCATGGGTGAGAGGTCGAGGCCTGAGATAGGGGGCAGGATTCTGCGGGCGGGCCGCATAACCGGATCGGTCAGTGAGTGGAGTAGCGTCGAAGCGGGGTTGTAGGCGCCGGGGTTGATCCAACTCAGGATAACCTGGATCAGGATCGCAAAGAGAAATATGTTGATCAGCAATTCCACCAGTTCAGGAATGGCCCAGAGGAAGGGGCCGAGGGCATTGACGGAAGCGCCGCTGAGCAGGATCACCAAGCCCAGTTCCGCGGATTTCAATGCCCAGACCAAAACGATGGAGGAGATATCGATGCCGCCGAAGCCGGGGATGAAACGGCGCAACAGTTTGAGGGGAGGATTGGTGGCCCGCACCAGAAACTGCGAGACGGGATTATAAAAATCAGCCTTCACCAGTTGCAGTATCAGACGCAGCATTACCGCTAGGATGTAGAGGCCGAAGAGGGTCTGAATCAGGAAGATTGCCGGGTTTGCCAGGTAGTTGCCGTCCATTATTTTCCTCCCAATATCTCTGAGAGTTCCTGAGACCGATCACGTGCGCCGTTGAGCGCCTGTTCGAACAGCGCCGGAAGCCCCCCCTCTTGCAGAATCCCCAAAGCCCGTTCGGTGGTGCCACCTGGAGAGGTGACTTTTTCCCGCAACGTGGCTGGGGAGTCCTTGCTTTCTATCGCCATGCGGGCTGCCCCCAGTGCTGTCTGCAGGGTGAGCAGGCGGGCGTTCTCTGCTTCAAGTCCCATCTTGATGGCGGCGGCTTCCATCGCCTCCATGACGAGAAAAAAGTAGGCCGGTCCGCTACCGGAGAGTGCAGTTACCGCGTCCATTTGGCTCTCGTCGGTCACCCAGCAGGTGAGTCCCACTGCGCGCAGGATGCTCTCTGCCTGGTCTTTCTGAATGTCGCTGACATTTTCGCTGGCATGTAAACCGCTGGCGCCGGACTGAATCATTGCCGGTGTGTTGGGCATAGTGCGAACCAGGGCGATATCTTCTCCCAGCCACTCCCGCAATGCCGCCTCCCGCACTCCAGCGGCGATGGAGATGACCAGCGGCTGATGACGCCAGATGGCGCCAGCCAGGTCGCGGACCACCGATTCCAGAACCTGGGGTTTGACCGCCAGGACGACGATGTCGGCGTTTTGAACGGCGGCATCGTTGTCGGTTTCAGTGCGAATGGCGTAGTTGGCGGCGAGTTGAGCCAGTCGCTCTTTATTCGGATCACTGGCGGTGATATGCGTGGGGTCATAGCCATCCGCGACCAATCCGCTGATAAGAGATGCAGCCATATTGCCGCCGCCGATAAAGGTAATGCTGTTTAGTTTCATGGATGCTTCTTATGATAGTCGGGGTCAATGGTTAGTTAGTGTCCATCCGGAAACAGATGAATAATTGTAGCCTGGATTACGCAAGCTCCATCCAGGCTACGGCAATTGGTTTCCGGACAGGCCCTAGTTAACACTATTATACTGCCGGGGGCCAAAAATGGCCGTGCCGATGCGAACAATTGTAGCGCCCTCCAAAATTGCCGCCTCCAGATCGCCCGACATGCCCATCGAAAGGGTCTCCAGCGGCAGTGCATCGCTTCGCAGAGTGTCGCGCAGATTCCGCAGTAAGCGGAAGGGGCGGCGCTGTGCGGCTGCATCGTCCGTCGGTGCCGGGATGGTCATCAGTCCCATCACCTCGATGCCTGGCAGAGCTTGGTACGCCTTGATCAGTTCCGGCAGTTGTTCCGGTTCGTGGCCGCCCTTGCTGGCCTCCCCGCTGGTGTTGACCTGAAGGCAGATTTTCAGAGGCGGGCGTTCCGGGGGACGCTGTTCACCCAATCTTCGCGCGTGTTTCAAACTTGCGATACTGTGAACCCAGTCAAAATTTTCTGCGATGGGTTTTGTTTTATTACTCTGTATTCGACCGATGAAGTGCCATTCGAGTTTCAGGTCTGCAAGCGCATCGATCTTTTCCAGGGCATCCTGCAGATAGTTTTCGCCGAAGGCGATCTGCCCGGCGGCATACGCGGCGCGGATTTCGTCCGCCGTGCGGGTCTTGCTGACTGCCAGCAAAATGGTGCTGGCGGGTGTTCGTTCCGCCTGGTGCTCGGCCTGTTCGATGCGTTGCCGTACACGGGCGAGTCTCTGTTCGATGCTGCTCATGGTCGATAGTTTACAAAAAATTACATTCTGCCTGGGATTTTATGATCACAGCAGGATGTAAATGAAAGGGGTCTGTTTGAGAGTATGGGCAGTGTCGGCATAAATCAAATGCCTGCCGGCACGGAGTGGCGACAAACAATTTGTAGAAACCGGCGCAAGTGCCGTTATTATTGACGATAATAGATAAGCGGCGCTCTGAACAGGGTCGTCGCGCCGGTTTTTCTATCTGAGGGAAATGAATGGATATCGCCGAACTTTTGGCATTCAGTGTCAAACACAATGCGTCCGACCTGCATCTGTCCTCCGGACTGCCGCCGATGATCCGTGTGGATGGTGATATCCGGCGCATCAATGTGCCGGCGCTGGAGCATAAAGTGGTCCACGGGCTTGTCTACGACATCATGAACGACAAGCAACGGAAGGATTTCGAGGAGTTTCTCGAGACCGATTTCTCCTTCGAGATTCCCGGGCTGGCCCGCTTTCGTGTCAACGCATTCAATCAGGCGCGGGGCGCATCTGCGGTTTTTCGTACCATCCCCTCCAAGGTACTGACGCTGGAGGATCTGGGCTGTCCCGACTCTTTCAAGGAGATTGTAGACGTACCCCGTGGGCTGGTTCTGGTGACCGGGCCAACCGGTTCGGGTAAGTCCACCACCCTGGCGGCGATGATGGACTACAAAAACGACAACGACTACGCTCACATACTCACCATCGAAGACCCCATTGAGTTTGTTCACACCAGTAAAAAGTGCCTGTTGAATCAGCGCGAGGTACATCGGGACACATTGGGCTTCAGTGAGGCGCTACGATCCGCCCTGCGTGAAGACCCGGACATTATCCTGGTGGGTGAGTTGCGTGACCTGGAGACGATCCGTTTGGCGATGACAGCGGCTGAGACCGGCCATCTGGTGTTCGGCACCCTGCATACCAGCTCTGCCGCCAAGACCATCGACCGAATCATCGACGTGTTTCCCGCCGGGGAGAAATCGATGGTGCGCTCCATGCTGTCGGAATCGCTGCGGGCGGTTATTGCCCAGACGCTGCTGAAGAAGATCGGTGGTGGGCGTACCGCAGCCTGGGAGATCATGATCGGCACCCCGGCGATCCGTAATCTGATTCGTGAAGACAAGGTGGCGCAGATGTATTCGGCTATTCAGACGGGTCAGGCAGCTGGTATGCAGACGATGGACCAGAGTCTGAAAGAGTTGGTGGAGAAGGGTGTGATCAGTCGTCTGGATGCCAAGGCCAAGGCGCAGAACAAAGATTCTTTCTAACGTAAAGTTAAGAAGGGATGGTGGAGTTTTCCAATGAGGAATGAACATGGAATTTAATGTGCTGCTGGCCATGATGGTCCAGAAAAAGGCATCCGATCTGTTTATTACGGTAGGCAGAGCGCCCTCCATCAAGGTGGATGGACGTATCGTCCCGGTCAGCAGGGCCGCAGTCAGCGCCAAACAGGCGAAGGACTACACCTTCAATATCATGACCGATCAGCAGCAGCGTGAATTCGATGAAACCAGTGAGTGCAACTTCGCCATAAGTGCCAAGGGTATTGGACGTTTTCGTGTCAGCGCCTTTATGCAACGGGATTCGGTGGGCATGGTGCTGCGCCGCATCGAGAGCAATATCCCCACCATGGATGCGCTGCGCCTGCCGCCGGTGCTGCAGGATCTGGCGATGAGCAAACGTGGGCTGGTGATTTTCGTGGGGGCGACGGGTACCGGTAAGTCGACCTCCCTGGCCTCGATGATTGGTCATCGCAACAACAAGAGCAGTGGCCATATCATCAGTATCGAAGATCCGATCGAATACATCCATAATCACGATGGCTGCATCATTACCCAACGTGAGGTGGGACTGGATACGGAATCCTACGAGGTTGCGCTGAAGAATACCTTGCGCCAGGCGCCGGATGTGATTCTGATTGGCGAGATTCGTACCCGCGAGACAATGGAGCATGCGCTGACCTTTGCCGAAACGGGACATCTCTGTCTCTCCACCCTGCATGCCAACAATGCCAATCAGGCATTGGATCGAATTATTCACTTTTTTCCAGAAGATCATCGGGATCAGATCTTCATGGATCTTTCCCTCAATCTACGGGCGATTGTGGCCCAGCAACTGTTGCGGCGGTCGGATGGCAATGGTCGACGGGCCTGTTTCGAGATTCTGCTGAATACTCCACTGGCGGCGGATCTGATTCGTAAAGGGGATATTCCAAAGCTGAAGGAGTTGATGAAGCGCTCCACGGAGCATGGCATGATCACCTTCGACCAATCTCTCTACCGACTTTATGAACAGGGTGAGATCAGCTATGAGGATGCGCTGGCACATGCCGACTCCACCAATGATGTGCGCCTGATGATCAAACTTGGCATGAACAGGGGCAATGGAGGACTGGCCAACGGATTGGATGGCGTCTCGTTGATCGACGGGAAGGGGTAGCCTCTTACAATTTAGTTAGTGTCTATCCGGTAACCAATAATTGTAGCCCGGATGGAGCTTGCGTAATCCGGGAACAGACTGTGAATCAGACACTTATCTCCCCGGATTCCGCTGCGCTTCATCCAGGCTACAATTATTCATCTGTTTCCGGACGGACACTAGTCACCTGTTTTCCGAGATAAATGCTTCGGCGATGGCATACTGCTTCTGCGCCTCGTTATCCACTTCTCCCGCATCGTTAAGAATCATTTCGCAGTTCTTGGCCATGCGCGCCTGAACAGCGGCTTTCCAGGCCAGATTGGTCTTGCTGTTGATCTGCCCCTCGGGCAGCAGACAGGCGGCAGCTGCGGCGGCGACGAAGTGCTCCGCCTGGATCGCCCAGTCCGCATCCCGGCCGCAGGCGGTGTAGGTCTGGTTCGAGAGCGCCTTGACCCCTTTGTAGGCGGACAACATCTCATCCGGCTGCCCACTCCTTTCAGCAATGACTTCAAGCGCCTGACCAATTCGCGGATCCTCACTGAGGTGGCGCACACTCACGACGAAGCGACAGCCCAAATTGCGCTGTTCGGTTGCCGGCAGTTCATCCAATACCTTGCGTAACTCCTGGTCGTTGCTGATTGCCATGGTGAACCCCTCCCGGAATGAGATTGCCGTCCTTTAAATAATAGGCCCGGAATCAGTAGTGGTCGCATGATTCAGATCAACGATTCAACCATTAATTTAGGGCCGAGGGGCGAGGGCCAAGGGATCGAGTGAAATAGTCTGTTGGGTTTATCCTCTTTCGGAAAGGCGTTCGATAATGGCCTGATGTCCCTGGGTCCGAGCCCAGTCCAGTGCGCTGCGTCCTTTTAGATCACGCAGGCCGGGGTCGGCCTGATGAGTCAGCAGTGTTTCAACCGTCTCCCCGTGCCCCAGTTTGGCGGCCCAGATGAGGGCAGTCCAGCCGCCGGTGCTCTCTACCTGGTCGATGTTGGCCCCCCGTTTCAGCAGCAACCTGACCACGCGGGCATGGTTGTTCGATGCTGCCAGCATAACCGCTGAGTAGCCGCCTTTATCTGTGAGATTGACGTCGGCACCGGCACTCAGCAGACGTCCCACCGCTTCTGCATGTCCGTTGAGCGCTGCCTTCATCAGGGGGGTCCAGTGGCAGGCATCGACCACATCGATCGGGTGTTCCTGATCCAGCAGCCGGTCCAGTTCGGTCATATCCCCTTTCTCAGCGGCAGTGATCAGGGGCGGATTATCCGACTCGAAGACTGGCTCCTGTTGCGAACAGGCGGTGAGAAAAAGCGTCAGTGAGGCTAACAAGAGCAGTGAGCGATACATGGGGAATCCTGCAAAAACGGGAGTGCAGCAGTATCCATCCCGGTGTCGGGTGGCGGCAATGACGATCCGCAATGGCTGGGATATGTAGGCCGGATCAAGCATAGCGGATCCGGCACAGGCTGTTTGTGCATGGCATATTTCGCCTGATCCGCTGCGCTTGATCAGGCCTACGCTTGAGGAGAGTGTCCTGCTATTTTTCCGGCTTGCGGTCCGGTTTGAAGAAGGAGGTTGGGAAAGGTGTGATATTGGATTTTTCGTCCAGTTCCGTGATCTTGCCGGGTCCCTCTTTCTCGACTTCGTCGATGCGGATGACTGCGTGGATGGGTATCAGTGTGCGGTTGACGCCGGCAAACTCCTCCTGCAGCTTTTCCGAGGAAGGATCAATGACCAGGGAATTTCTCTGTTCGAAGATGAGGTCTTCGACTTCCACGAACCCGTAAAGCTCGCCCTGCTGCACCTTCCGGGCAAAGACTTCATAAACTTTGCCTTGATTGAGGAAGGTGATTTTGAAGATACGCATTTTTGCCGTCGCTATGGCGGTTCCTGTAAGAACCTGAAAATGGAGCCGATGAGCGGATTCGAACCGCTGACCTACGCATTACGAATGCGTTGCTCTACCAACTGAGCTACATCGGCATAAAATTTTTCCAGTTTAGTGCCTGCCAGGAAAACAATTACCGTAGCCCGGATGGAGCTTGCGTAATCCGGGAGCAGGCTATAAATCAGCCACTTATCTTCCTGGATTCCGCTGCGCTTCATCCCGGCTACAATTATTCATCCGTTTCCGGTCAGACACCAGCTTAACGACGGGCGATTATAGTCGCAGAATCCGGCCGGATCCAATTCAATCCTCGCGGGGTGCATCCACGGCATAGGGCCTCGGGTCGAGAATCGGTTCTCGCTCCAGGATCACATCTGCCATCAGACGGGCAGAGGCGGGGGCCAACACCACGCCGTTACGGTAGTGGCCGGAATTGATGTAGAGGCCCTTGATTTCGGGTACCGGACCGATGTAGGGGATACCGTGCGGTGAACCTGGACGCAGTCCCGCCCAATGGTGCTCGATCCCGGCATCTTCAAGCACGGGGAAGTGCTGAATTGCGTACTTTTTCAGTTCCTCTCTGGCCTCGTTGGAGGTTGTTTTTTTGAAATCACTATGTTCCAGAGTACTGCCTACCAGAACCCTGCCATCCCGGCGGGGAATGACATAGCGGTTTTCGTGTAACACGATTCGCGAAACATCCCCCGGCTGGCCTTTGAAAAGGATCATCTGTCCCCGTACCGGTGAGATATCCGGGGCCATTGGCATCGCCTGCAACAGGCGGCCACTCCAAGCACCGGCACAGACCACAACCCGGTCTGCCTCGAAATGGTCGCCGGCGGTTTTGATGCCGGTGATACGTCCATCCCGGACAAGCAGTTCGGTGACCTCTGCATCCTCGATGATTTTGACCAGGGGGGCGATGGTGAGCCTGGTTGCTTTTACCAGGCGCGGGTTGCGTATCTGGGCAACCCGCGGCATCCAGACTGCCGTTTCCGCTGTGGTTGCAAGGGCTGGTTCGCACTCCCTCGTCTCATGCCCGTTCAGCAACTGCAGCGTCTGTCCGGTCTCTTTTGCCCAGGCAGTTGCTTGCTTATCGTCACCCGGCTCAAGAATAAGCAGGCCATTTTGGGAGTATTCCGGGTCGATGCCGCTATCCTGGGTGAGCGAGCGGGCCAGATCCGCGTATTGGGATTGGCTCCAGCCGGCCAGTGCAGTGACCGAATCCGCATAGCGCCAGGGGTAGAGCGGGGAAACGATGCCGCCTCCTGCCCATGAGGATTCACGGCCGGTTTCCCTGCGTTCGATCAGCGTCACCCGCATGCCGGCGGATTGAAGTTCCCATGCGGTCAGCATACCGATGATGCCGCCGCCGATAATGAGACAATCACTCATGGATTACTGCCTTATGATTTCAGGTGCTATTCTTCGACTCCTCCCCCGCGCACCAGTGTCGACCGCTTCACAGTTCTGGATTTAGAGACGCCGTTTATCGGGAAATCGGTGCAGTTTATCCTGTTAGGGATAAACAGGCTCCAGGTTTTTGCTATAGAGAGTATCGAGATGAACAGATTACGTGGATTTACTCTGATTGAATTGATGGTCACCCTGGCGGCGGGCATCATCCTGCTGGCTGTCGGGATACCGGCATTCACTACTATGATGGCCAACAACCAGTCAGCCGCCTATGCCAACGATCTGGTGATGGCGTTGAATCTGGCCCGCAGTGAGGCGGTGAAGCGCAAGGTGCCTCTTGCGGTCTGCGCCAGTAATGCAGCCAATACCGCTTGTGACCAGGACAACTGGGAGAACGGTTGGCTGTTGTTTACCGATATGAATGCCGACGGGAGTCATGCCCTGGCCGATGATGGGCCACTGCTGCGGGTCTGGGGTGCCCCGGGGGGAACGATGACTGTCCTGGCGGCGCCGGATTTCGCTCGCTTCACCGTCAATGGGGAGTTGGATAACGCTAACCCACTATCGATCACCACGGAACTGGCACACTGCACAGGACAGCAGGGCAGGGCGTTCACGGTTACGGTTACCGGGTATGTCTCTGTGGCCAGGGCGGCCTGTAACTGAAGTTGATGACGGGAATCGAAATGAGATCCAGACAGAGAGAGACATCAACAAACCGCCATGCAGGTTTCACCCTGATGGAGGTGCTGGTCACCGTCATCATCCTATCCATTGGATTGCTGGGGGTTGCGGGCATGCAGTTCAACTCCCTCAAGAGCAACCAGGGCGCAATGCACTCTTCATTGGCGACCATGCTGGTGCTGGATGGTGCTGACCGGTTGCGCTCCAATACAGCCGGGGTGACCAATGCCGAATATAATCTGATATTTGCAGCCGTTGCAGATCCGGGGTGTATCGCTGCGGCGGCGGGCTGTACGCCGGCACAACTGGCCGATTACGACGCCTCTGTCTGGTTTGCCAATGTTGCGGCACTGCTGCCTGGAGGCCAAGGGGTGATCTGTCTCGACAGCACCCCGGACGATGGCGCCGGCACCCTGAACGGTACCGGGATTCTCAATCAGGGCGATGCAGGATGCGATGGGGTTGCGACCAATGGTCTGAATCAGTATGTGGTCAAGGTCTGGTGGGATCATGATCGGGATGGCGTGTTTGCCGTCAACACCCCGCTTCGGCGTTTTGTGATGAGTGTGATCCCATGAGCGATATTATGACCAACCGCCGCTACAGCCAGGGCCTGACCCTGGTGGAACTGATGATCGCCATCGTCCTCAGCCTGATCCTGATGGCGGGTGCGACCTCGATCTTCATGGCCAGCAAACAGACGTTCAATCTGGAGGAGGATGTCTCCAGGGTGCAGGAGAATATGCGTTATGTGGCCAACCGGTTCAGTAACGATCTGGCCGGCGGCGGTTTCTACGGCTGTTATCCCTCCAATCGCAGCAGCAACACTACTGTGACCAACACGGTAACGGACAACGGTACCGCCAATCCTACGCTGCTCTACGATTTCTCCCAAGTGATCAGTGGGGTGGATGGAGGGACTGTAGGCGGCGTGGAACAGCCGGATGAGGTGGCTGTTCATTTCGCCCTGGCCGGTACAGAGGTTCCAATGAATGGCACCATGGGGACGCAGGTTGGTGATGTGCCGGTGGATGCCAACGCGCCAAACTATGCCGACCTGTCCAGGGGAGACATCGTTTCAGTGAGTGACTGCAATGCAGTGGCAGTCTTTCTGATCACTGCGGCTCCTGCGGGAAGCCTCAACCACGACGCGAGCACCACCATCGATGGTGTCAGTAACTTTGCCACTGGCATAGAGCATGTCTTCGGCCACATCGACTACTCTTCTGCGTCCGTATACAAAATGGATGCGGTGCACTATGAACTGCGAACTCAAACGGCTGGTGGCCTGACAACCAGTGGGCTCTATGCGACCCGGCTTGGCGATGTCAACCCGCAACTGCTGATTGCAGGGGTGGAGGATTTTCAGGTCACCTACGGTATCGATCTCAATGCGGATGGCACTGCTGACCGCTATGTCGACTGGGATGCCGTGGGGGTAGCGATCAACGATGTTACCAGTCTACACGTCACGCTAACGATCAATCCGGGTGACCCGGTGGCCCAAGCCCAGGGTCGGGATGCGGATTATACGAGGAATCTTGAATTCACGGTGAAGCTGAGAAACCGGGATGGAGACATATGATGGTAAAGCAGCCTAACAACCGCTGCCGGATTCTGCGGTCCAAACCAGAGCGGGGCGCGACGTTGATCTTCGCGCTCATGCTGCTGATGGTACTGACGGTGCTCGGTATCTCGGGTATCAGCAACTCGGTGTTGGAAGAACGTATGTCGGGAAATTTCTACCACGCCAACACGGCCTTCCAGTCGGCCGAGACAGCGCTGCGGGTTGCTGAAGAGTGGCTGGATGCCCAAGTCTACAATAATCTCAATTGGGAAGGATTGTTCGAAGTCGGCGGCACTGGATTACAAGGACTCTACAATTCTAAACCGAACGGTGCCGTCAACAACCAGATATGCCAGGGTCAGGCAGGTTGCGGTTTCGATCCAACCGATGAAACCGACTGGTGTGATGCCGCCCCGCCAGCCTGCCCTCTGGCAGACGGTTTCGTCACCCTGGGCAGCAACGATCTGGGTACCGGGGCGCTGGCCCCAGTGGGGGATCCCAACGACGCAACGAATCGGGTGGTGGCGCAGCAACCCCGTTTTATTATTGAGTACATCGGCGAGGCGGATGTGCAGGTACCACTGGAAGTCGGACAGGTGGTTGCACCCTCGAAACTCGCTTTCCGTATCACCGCTATCGGCTGGGGTCAGGAACTCACGATTCGTGAAGTCCTGCAGAGCCACTATCTGATATCCCAATAATTCGGGATGGATGAGGTTGTCATGAACAAACTGAACAGAATGATGAAGCAGATTACCGCAAACCGACAGTTTCGGCGTGGTACCCACTACCTGGGCGCAGCCATGCTGGTGCTGGTCTCATCCAACAGTAATGCTTCCCCTGGCCCCCTGTCATTGGCCCCTTTGTTTCTGCAGCAGCCTGTGAAGCCCAATATCTTTTTCATGCTCGATGATTCCGGCAGTATGGATTGGGAGGTACTGCTGACCAAGGGCGCGCTCAGCACCATGTCCGCCGACGATCAAACTATTCAGAACCGGGGTAACATGGACTTCAGCCCAAGATCCACCCTGTTGCTGAGACTGAAACACTGTGCTGGTTACAACGCACTGGCCTATGATCCGACCCAGACCTATACGCACTGGAAAGGGGAGGATTATTACGATGTTGCCTTTACCGATCAGGATCCCACCAATGCGTTGGTCAACCCCTATACAGGGTCTGGCAACAGCGGCAGCGACTGCCACCGGCGGGGCACTGTCTACAATTACAACGGCCGCACCTGCAACCTGTTGACAGAATTCAATACCGACGGCGCCTTCTATTTCCTCTGGAACGATGCCAACAGTGATGGTGAGTATCAGGATGGCGAGTGTCCGAATGCGGAAGCCGACCAGATGTTTGTCAGGGATCTGCCGTTGCATGGCACCGAAGAGAACCCCAACTCCCAAACCAACTACGCCAACTGGTTCAGTTACTACCGCAAGCGCGAATATGTCATGAAGCGCGCCATGAGCGAGGTTATTCAGGAGTCTACCGACCGCATGGGTATGGGTACCATCAACCAGAACAACAGGGTCATTGGTACTGGTGAGGTGGGTACCGTGGTCAAGGATGTGGACGACCAGACTCTGCCCATCAACCAGGATGCGGTGACGGCCAAGAGTGCTCTGCTGCACAATCTGTTGAGGGTTAATTCCGGTGGCGGTACGCCGCTACGTCTGGGTCTGGAGAATGTGGGCAAATACTTCAGGAATGAGATGAACAGCAGTGCGCTGTTTGACTTTACGCCGCCGGACGATCCGGATAGTGCTGCGGGCCATTCGCCTATTCTGTCGGCTGAGAATGGCGGTATCTGTCAACAGAACTTTGCCATCGTGCTTTCAGACGGTTTCTGGAACGGTGACGACCCCTCGGTGGGCAATGCTGATGGTGACGGGGATACCCTCTACGATGGGCAGTCCTACGCAGATGATGAATCCAATACCCTCGCTGACGTGGCGATGGAGTACTATGAAAACGATCTGCTGGACAGTCTGGCGAATGACGTGGGTACCGTTTCGATTGTCCGTGGCCAGGATGACAACCCGCAGCAGCATCTGGTCACCTTTACCGTTGCATTTGGTATAACAGGCACCATTCCCGATGATGATCCAGCGGGCGGTCCCTGCCTGCCCCCCAACCGCACCGATTCCCTTGGTGCTCAGAACTGGCCGTCCCGCTGTGAAGAAACCTTGGCTGCCCGCTGGCCGACCCCGGTGGAAAATACCTCGACCACGGTAGACGATATGCTGCATGCCGCCTGGAACGGCCGGGGCCTCTACCTGAACGCCAAGGATCCTGATGATCTGATTCGGCGGCTCCAGGGTGCGATCGGCAATATCGCATCCCGCGAGACAACGGCAGCGGCAGCAGTAGCAGTAAACTCCATCAATCTGGTGAATGGGGATTTCATCTTCCAGGGACGTTTCGACTCCACCAACTGGAGCGGCGAACTCAGGGCGATCCAGATCGGTCAAGACGGTAACGGTCAACTGGCCTGGACCACGGCCACGACCCTGGATCAACGTGTTGACCCCAGGGTGATGGTTACCTACAACGGCACTCAGGGCATAGGTTTCCATCTGCCGGTCGACTATCAGTCCCCCGGCGATAATGAGATGACAGCGGCCCAGGTGGCGGATCTGATGACCAACGCACCATTTGCTGCGGATACTGAAGATGCGGACGAGAAGGCAGCCAATCAGGCCTATGGCGAAAGTCTGGTGAACTTTCTGCGGGGTGATCACGGCAATGAAGGGCTTGATCCCACCGATTTTCGCTCCCGTGGCGGTCACAGGCTGGGGGATATCATCCACTCCGCGCCGTTCTTTGTCGGCGACCCCTATGCAGCGCTCTATCCTGACAATATCGAGGGTGGCGGTGACAACTCCTATCAGCAGTGGGCGAATGTCGATGCCATCGGGCGGCGCAAGATGCTCTATGTCGGCGCCAACGATGGTGCGTTGCATGGTTTCAACGCTGAGACAGGTGTAGAGGTATTCGCCTTTTTTCCACAGGCCGTCTATTCCAGTGAAAACCGCGGAGGCCTGCACTGGCTGGCGGATCAGAATTATGATCACAGCTACTATGTGGACCAGACACCGGTGGCGGCAGAGGTTTTTGTCGATTCACCCAACGATAATCTGGGACGCCGCTGGCGAACGGTTCTCGTGGGTGGTCTGCGGGGCGGCGGCCGGGCGCTGTTTGCCCTGGATGTTTCTGATCCCACCGCCTTCGATAGTGAGGTCAATGCAGCGGGCAAGGTGTTGTGGGAGTTCACCCATGACGACCTTGGTTATACCTACAGCCAACCGACCATTGCGAGGTTGAATGGTCCCGTCGTGAATGGCGCCAATACCGGGCGCTGGGCAGCTATCTTCGGTAACGGCTATAACCCTGGCCCCGCTTCAGACGGCAAGGCCAAGCTCTTTATCGTCTATCTGGATAACCAGGCGCCTCGGTTTAAGGTTATTGATACCGGCATCGGCAGCATCGTCAATGGCGACTGCCTGGACACCACCAGTAACTGTAACGGCATGTCGACACCCGCAGTACTCGACCTTAGTGGTGATGGTATCGCTGATCGGGTCTATGCAGGTGATGTTTTGGGTAATCTTTGGGCGTTCGACCTCTCCAATGCCGATTCCAATCAGTGGGGGCCTGCTTTTGGTACGATCGCCACCCCACTACCTATGTTTAGCGCAAAGGATGACGCTGACAATGCCCAGCCCATCACCGGAAAGCCCACGGCAATATTCCATCCCTCCAAAAGGGATCTTGCGACTGAACCGAACCTGATGGTCTATTTCGGCACCGGTCAATATATTACT
Source organism: gamma proteobacterium endosymbiont of Lamellibrachia anaximandri (assembly GCA_016756835.1). GTDB lineage: Bacteria > Pseudomonadota > Gammaproteobacteria > Chromatiales > Chromatiaceae > QGON01. The sequence goes on from JAESPE010000031.1 coordinate 14,359, forward strand.
GAGGGTGACCTTACTTCAGCAGGAACCCAGAGTTTTTATGGCCTGTGGGATAGCGGCACACAGATTGCGGTAGCCCGAGATACCGTATTGGTCGAGCAAACGGTCACGGAACAGACAGTGAGTGTTAATGGTGAGGATGTGGAGGTTCGCCTGCTGAGTGATCATCTGGTGAACTACGACTTCAAGAGAGGCTGGTTTATTGACTTCCCAACGGCTAAAGAGCGAACGATCGTCAGCCCCATTGTTTTCGGTGACTATATCTTCTATGCCACGCTCATTCCCTCCGGCAGCACATGTGGTGCCGTCTCAGGTCAGAGTTGGTTGATGGTACACAATATCACCAACGGTGGTGAGCCCAATTCGGTTGCCCTTGACATCAATAACGATGGTAATTTCGATGCCCAGGACAAAGTGGGTGGTGAAAATGTTGGCGGCGTGAAGTCGGGTTCGATCTACTGGCAGCCGTCGCTGGTCAGAATGAACGGCAAACCCACAATGATCCTGCCTACCGACGGTGGCGGCGGAGGCGGTGGTGGTGGTGATGACCCCGATCCCTGCCAGGGTGTGGACGCTGACTGTAACAGCATGCCTCCCCCTGCGAATATAGGTAAGCGTTCGTCCTGGGCAAGGTTCCGTTTCTGATAGTTGCCTCTGCGGCAGGAGTTTAAGATGAATCGAAGTGGATTAGAGAGACTAAAGCAAGGTGTCCGCATCGGCCTGCTCGCCACAACGCTGTTCAGTTCCATGGCGATGTCGGAAGGTCGCTTCAGCGGATTTTTGGGAGCGGGTAACGGCGGTAGAGCCGATACAGAAGGCGAGGATGTCGGATACCAGCTGGCGAATAATGTCATGAGCGGCCCATTTGACGGCGCCGACCCGAAAACCCACAAACTCTGGATCGATGATACGGTGTTTCTGATGCACCCCACGATGAAGGTGATTGGCGGCCCGGCGAAGCTCGGGCTGCTCTCTGCCATCGAGCGCGGGGAGATTGTGGAGATCTCCATTCAGTTTGATGAGACGGGGGCGACGCTGCCGGTGGTCACCGAGGTTCGCCGCCTTCAGTAACGCCGGGTTAACTAGTGTCCATCCGGAAACCAGTTGCTGTAGCCCGGATGGAGCTTGCGTAATCCGGGAACAGTCTATGAATCAGCTGCTTATCTTCCTGGATTCCGCTGTGCTTCATCCAGGCTACAAATATTCACTTGTTTCCGGACGGACACAAACTAATGGCTGCCCGGAAACTCAGCTCCAACCACGAAGAGCACCAAGGTGATAAATTGATTAACAGAGCGTTTTCTTCGTGGACTTTGTGTGCTTCGTGGTGAAAATGGTGTTTCTTTATGGATGCCCAACTAGAGGATAGACAGATGATTTCAGTACGACTGGCAAAGGGTTTTACCCTGATTGAATTGATGATCACGCTGGCTGTTATGGCAATCATCGTGGCGGTGGGTTATCCGATGTACACCACTCAGGTGCTGAAGTCGCATAGGGTCGATGCCAAAAGCGTGCTGATGCAAGTCGCCCTGCTTCAGGAGCGCTACTATGTCGTCAATGGCGATTATGGCACCGCGGCGGAGTTGGGGGCCGAGTATACGAATGTGATCAATGGTGTGGACCGTGATGGCGATGGCAATGGCGACTACTACACTTTTGGCGTGGCCGACGATCCGGACGGCAATGCCTTGACGGATGACTTTACTATCACGGCCACTACCGCCGGCGCACAGACAGGTGATGCGGATTGCGCCACTTTTACCATCGACCAGTCTGGCGCCAAAGCCGCCACCGGAGCGGACACTGACAACTGCTGGTAGTCCTGTGCCGGATCCGGCATTTCCAAGGAAGATTATTTCTGCAGCGCCTTCGGCAATGAAAAGACCACCTCTTCCCGCTTACCACTGCTTTCATCCACTTTTGCCGCGCCCCACTGAATGAGTTGATCGGTAACGGTCTTGACCAGAACCTCCGGTGCAGAGGCTCCAGCGGTTACGCCGATGTGTGCCTTGCCCTCCAGCCAGTTTTTATCGATATCCTCGGGACCATCGATCAGATAGGCAGGGGTGCCAAATTTATCGGCAATCTCCCGCAGTCGGTTTGAGTTCGAGCTGTTGGGCGAGCCGACCACGAGGACCATGTCGCACCGTTCGGCCAGATCCTTGACCGCATCCTGGCGATTCTGTGTTGCATAGCAGATATCGTTTTTTTTCGGACCGATAATGTTGGAAAAACGCGCTTGCAGGGCCTCGATGATACGTGCGGTATCGTCCATGGAGAGGGTGGTTTGGGTGACGAAAGCGATCTTCTCCTGCTGGTCGACCTGTAGAGCTGCGACGTCCTCGGGCGTGACCACGAGGTGGATGTGGGCATTTTTCTCCTGCTGCAGGCACTGCCCCATCGTGCCTTCGACTTCGGGGTGTCCCCGGTGGCCGATCAGAATGACCTCGTAACCCTCTCCGCAATAACGGGCCACCTCCAGATGAACCTTGGTTACCAGCGGGCAGGTGGCGTCGAAGATACGCAGATCCCGTGCTTCGGCCTCCCGGCGTACTGCCTGAGAAACGCCGTGTGCGCTGAAAATAACCGTGTTGTTGTCCGGGATGTCTGAGAGTTCATCGACAAAAATCGCACCGCGTTTACGCAGACTCTCCACTACGAAGCGATTGTGCACCACCTCATGCCTGACGTAGATAGGGGCGCCAAGCAGGTCGAGGGCGCGCTCCACTATTTCAATTGCCCGGTCGACGCCGGCACAGAAACCCCGGGGGTTGGCTAACAGAATGTCAGTCATGATCCGTCTGTCGTCTGGGTGGTGGCAGGCGGTTGCACATCAAGGATGGAGACGCGGAAGGAGACCTCCCGTCCCGCCAGTGGATGGTTGAAATCCACCACGACCCGCGTATCTTCAAGCATCAGGATAATACCGGCCAGTTCATCTCCGGCCGGGGTGTCGAAGGCGACCACCTGGCCGGGTTCCAGCACCATCTCCTGTGGAAAGTCCTCCCGTGGCACGGGGTGGACCTTCTCCTCGTCTCTTGTGCCGAATGCCTGATCAGCCGTCAGCATCAGGGTCTGCTCCATGCCGGGACGCAGGCCATAGAGCGCAAGTTCCAACCCTGCGACCATGCTGCCGTCACCCATGTTAAAGGTGAGTGGCTCGTCACCATAGGTGGAGATCGCCTCGGTACCGTCAGGCAGGGTCAGCGAAAAATGCAACGTGACACCACTGCCGGGGATGATTTCCGGTCTCTTCTCATTCATTCAGCTATCTATCTCTTCCATACTGATTAAGCATACTGGGTTGCAACACAAGTTCGTATTTCCCATTGCAGACCGGGAAAGCATAACGGATTTGCATATAATTTCGTATGGCCTATCATGTATCTAATTCATGAGGTTAGATGTGTGGTATAACATTATGAATTTTCTAAATAAAATAGATAAATCCTTCCTGCCGATCTATGAGGTGCGCGAACTTTCCATGAAAGAGGCATTGCTGATGCTGGCTGGGAAGAGGGAAGTGGATCGTCCTACGCTTATTCAACGCGCGGCAGAGAGATTGACGGGCGTCTCACGAGTGTCGACAACGGTTACGCTGTAAAACCGATAACACGTCGGGTCTGTAGGCCTGATCAAGCGCAGCGGATCAGGCTTTGATATCAGCTGAGTAGCTCTTGGGTAACGAAGAGGAAACCCAGGGCGCCAATAAGTACGGCAACAGCGGCATACTGAGCAACGATACAGATGCCCGGCAGGTCGTTGCAGACCTTGCTATAGCGGCAGAGCTTGCAGTTTTTCAACTTCACACCTCACTAACTGCGGAGGCCGGCCACATTCATCGTGTGCGACCTGGCAATACTTCCTGAACCCCGGCGGCCATGCTTGGAAAGCTTCCCGGGAAGCTCATCCAATCAAGTTGGGACGGGATCGTTTCGTCTAGGTATTAACCCTATATACGAAAACAGGCCGCCATATTCGCATAATCCCCAATGTTTGAACAAGGGGATTTTGTCACAATTCCCAGAAAATTTGTAAGTGCATGGTTTGAAAAGACTTTCTTGTCAGGTTCTAACGTATTAACATGTGCTTCCCCTAAATCTGCTGGAACCGCATCATGTTAATAGATGGTCCCCTGAAAATCGGTGTACTTGAGCAGCCTGAGATGCCTGGGCGTGAGCTTCACCTCACCTTTAGCCCGGAGTTTCAGGCCCTGGACCAACAGGCGCAAGTGGCACAGTTTCAGGCGTATCTGCAGACCCTGCAGCAGGAGATTCACTCTCTGAAAGAAAATGATCAGAATCGGGCGGGCATGTTGATCGTACAACAGATTGCCGAACAGCTGATGCCACATCTGCAGGGAGGGGATCTGGAGCTTGACGAGACCATCGTGGTGGAGATGGGACGTGACGAATCCAGCCTGTCTTTGATGAATCTTCTTGGCTGATGGCAGCACCCTCATTCATCTTTGAAGGCACCAGCGAGAATTTCGACCGCCTGGTGCTGGAGAACTCGCGCAGAGGTTTGGTTCTGGTCGACTTCTGGGCACCCTGGGTAGGGCCCTCAATGCGACAAAGGGAGATGCTCAGCAATCTGGCGCAGGAATACGCAGGACGTTTTCTACTGGTCTCGGTGAATACCGATGAACAGAAACCGTTGGCGGAGCGTTTCGGCGTGCGCAGTCTGCCGTCGCTCAAATTGTTCAAGAACGGTGAGATGCTTGCGGAGTATCATGGCATGCAGCCGGAAGCGGATTACCCGCGCATTATCGATGAACATGCCACCAAACCCGTTGATCAGGTCAGTGCCGGGGCGATTGCCGCCTGGCAGGCGGGTGATCCGGACAAGGCGTTGCAACTGCTGGCCGAGGCGGCAGTCAGCCAACCGGATAATCTCTCCTATCCGGCGCTGATGGCCAAGATCCTGATGCGTCAGGATCGTATCGACGACGCACACCAACTGCTAAGCGCCTTGCCGGAGGTGTTTCAGAATGAGTCGCAGATCAGTGGACTGCTGGTGCACCTCGATTTTCTGCAGACGGCTGCCGGGGCGGATGCAAAAGCCGATCTTGAGGCCCGCATCACTGCGACACCCGAGGATGCCGAGGCGCGTTACCAGTTAGCCGCGGTCTGTCTGCATGAGGATGAGATCGAGCAGGCGCTTGAGCATCTACTGCTGCTTTCGCGACAGGTTCCGGTCTATCGTAACGGCATCGCCCGCAAAGGCATGAAGGCCCTGCTGGACATGCTCGATTCCGCGGATGAGCGGGTGGCCCGCTACCGAAAAGAACTCTTCCGTCTCAACTATTGAATGTCATGGAATCACCCGCCCCCCGAGTTGGATTCGTCAGTCTTGGATGTCCCAAAAACCTGGTGGATTCCGAAAGGATTTTAAGCCGGCTACGGGCCGAGGGGTATGAGATATCACCCTCTTATGACGGTGCTGAACTGGTGGTGGTCAACACCTGTGGTTTTATCGATGCCGCGGTGGAGGAGTCACTGGACGCCATCGGCGAGGCGCTCAAGGAGAATGGCCGGGTAATCGTCACCGGCTGCCTTGGCGGGGATGAGAAGCGTATCCGCGATGCCCATCCCCAGGTGCTGGCAGTGACCGGAGCTCATGCCTATGAGGCGGTGATGGATGCGGTGCATGAGGCCTTGCCGCCGCCGCATGATCCCTTCACCAGCCTGCTGCCCCCGGAGGGAGTGAAGCTCACGCCGCGTCACTACGCCTATCTGAAGATCTCGGAGGGGTGCAACCACCGCTGTACCTTCTGCATCATTCCGCAGTTGCGTGGCGACTTGGTGAGCCGTCCCATCGGCGAGGTCATGTTGGAGGCGGAGCGGCTGGTGGAGTCGGGGGTGCGCGAGTTGCTGGTAGTCTCTCAGGATACCAGTGCCTACGGCGTTGACTTGAAGTATCGTCCCGATTTCTGGAACGGGCGGCCACTGCAGACCCGCATCAGGGAGCTGGCTGCTGCGCTTGGTGAGTTGCCCGCCTGGGTTCGGCTGCACTACGTCTATCCCTACCCCCATGTGGATGACCTGATTCCCCTGATGGCAGAGGGTCATATCCTGCCCTATCTGGATATGCCCCTGCAGCACGCCAATCATCGATTGCTGCAGCTGATGAAACGACCCGCCGCCACCGAGAAGGTGCTAGAGCGGATTATCCGATGGCGAGCTGAGTGTCCCGGTCTTACCCTGCGCAGCACCTTTATCGTCGGTTTTCCCGGGGAGACGGAGGCGGAATTCGAGGAGCTGCTCGATTTTCTGCGTGCGGCGCGACTCGACCGGGTCGGCTGCTTTGCCTACTCACCGGTGGATGGGGCAACAGCCAACCAGCTTCCGAACCCGGTGCCTGAAGCGGTTAAAGAGGAACGCCGCGCCCGTTTTATGGAGGTACAGCAGGAGATCAGCCGTGAGCGGCTACAGCAGCGGGTCGGTAAGGAGATGATCGTACTGGTGGACGAGGTGAACGAGAAACAGGTTATCGCCCGCAGTGCGGCGGATGCGCCGGAAATCGATGGGCGGGTGGTGATTCCCGGTAGCTGGGAGCTGGAGCCGGGGGATTTTATTCAGGTGCAGGTGAGCGGGGCGACGGCCCATGACCTGAAAGCGGAACCGGTCGACTTCGAGGAATAAGCGCTTCCCTGCGCTTGCCAACCATCCGGCAGGACGGAATTTTCTGAAAGTGTCAGAAGGCGTTGCCGCTTTTCCTGCCAAGCATTTTCAGCATCGTGGCCAGGGGGCAGAAACCGGTGAAAGCGGACTGCAGCAGGTTCAGGCCGACAAAGGCGGTGAAGTAGAGCCAGTAGGGGTTGTGATAGTGCGAAAGTGCCAGGCTGGCCAGGATGGCGATACCGGCAAAAGCCAGCACGATGCGTTCGATGTTCATAGATTTGCCTCTAAACTATATATAGGGTTGCCGGATTCAAAACCCGCTGGAATCCAAATTTAACGGCGTCGTTCGCCGGGAAAAATAAGATATTAGCATTATCTTATATTTAGTCAAGGACAAGTTTTTTGTATGGGTGATTCCATGGCGCAGCAGCAAAGCCTGATTTCTGCACTTCAGCGTGCGGAGGCCTACCCCCACGCGGTGGATGAAATCGAACATATCGAAACCCATATCTCCCATGTCCTGCTGGCGGGAGAGTTTGTCTACAAGATCAAAAAACCGGTTGATCTTGGGTTCCTCGATTTTTCCACCCTGGAAAGGCGGCGTTACTTTTGTGGGGAGGAGTTGCGCCTCAACCGGCGGCTTGCCCCGGAACTCTACCTGGATCTGGTCACGATTACCGGGGATTACGATACTCCGGTGATCGATGGTAAGGGCGAGATACTCGAATATGCCGTAAGGATGCGGCGGTTTCCCCAGTCCTCACTGTTTGACCGGACCCTGCCGGATAAGGACATGGTGCTTCGCCTGGCCCGCCGGGTCGCCCGTTTTCATGCCGTGATTCCTGTAGCCGACCCGGGAGAGTCCTATGGAGAGCCTCAGTCGGTGCTGCAACCGATGCTGGAGAATTTTGCCCATATCCGGGTTGCGCTGGATGAACGGGGAGGGAACGGGAAACTCACTTCGCTGGAAACCTGGACCCGGAAGAGCATGGAGCGGTTGTTGCCGGTAATCCGGCAGCGGCGCGAGCAGGGGCATATCCGAGAGTGTCACGGTGACATGCATCTCGGCAATATTGCCCGGTTTCAGGGCCGTATCTGTATCTTCGATGGGATCGAATTCAACCCGCTGCTGCATTGGATCGATACCCTAAGCGATATGGCCTTCCTGCTGATGGACCTCAAACACAAAGGGTTGCTGCGGCAGGCTGCATGCTTTCTCAACGCCTATCTTGAGACCTCCGGGGACTACGACGGGCTGCCGCTGCTGCCGTTCTACCTTGTCTACCGTGCCATGGTGCGCGCCAAGGTGACGGCGATCCGCCTGGCCCAATCCGGCCTGAGCGGGGACGAGAGACGTTCCAGCGAAGCGGAGTATGCGGCTCACATCGACCTTGCTTGCCGCCTGAGTCAGGCCAGGCAACCGGCCCTGATCATCACTCATGGGTTCTCCGGGTCCGGCAAGAGCCGGGTCGCAGGCTGGTTGGTGGAACATCTGCCTGCCATCCAGGTGCGCTCGGATGTCGAGCGTAAACGGCAGTACGGTCATCTCAAGGGCGAGTCAGGGGGATTGGCGCCGGATGAGGGTATCTATAGGCCCGAAATGACAGAGGCAACCTACTCCCGTCTGCATGCCATAGCGACTACGGCTATCCAGGCGGGATATACCACGATCATTGATGCTACCTTTCTCGATGCGGAAGTGCGCGACCGTTTCATAGAACTGGCGCAAACTCAGGCTTGCCCACTCCTCATCCTGGCTTGTCATGCCCCGATCGAACTTTTGCGTCAGCGTGTGCAACAGCGTAACCGGGAGGGGAATGATCCTTCAGATGCGGATCTGGCCGTACTTGAGCGCCAATTGAAAAAAAGTCAGGCGTTCTCTGTCGCCGAACAGCCTTTTCTGCTTGAATGGGATACCACTGAAGCGCCTTCATCCGTGCTGTTGGAACAGATTAGTGCCAGGTTGAATCTGCGATCCGATGAGCACTCGTAAGATAGAGATTGAGTCAAAACTGCCATGAAATTTCCTCACCTTCCCATCGGTCAGCGTTTTCGTTTCCAAGACAAGCTCTACACCAAGACTGGTCCACTTACCGCGAGTGAGGAGGGGAGTGGCAACAGCCGGCTGATGATGAAATCGGCGGAGGTCGAGCCGCTGGATTTGCAGGTTGAAAAAAAACCAAAAGGGGCGAGGTCATTCTCCCAGCAACAGGTCAGAGGCCTGTTCGATCAGGCCTGCCGGGATTTATTACAGGCCAATCCCGGTGACGAAACGAAACAGTTGCTTGAGGTGCTTCAGGCGGGGTTCTATCGTCGCCTGTCAGGTGGTTAGGAGGCTGTCGGGTTTATCCGTTTGATGCGAAAATCACTGGGGGCGAATCAAATCAGTTTATCGAACGAGACGAATAGTGGACCTATTTAACGAGTTCGATAAGCTGAGTTGATCGTCATCCAGGGATTTGCAGCCAAACAGTGTTAAACCCGACAGTCTCCTAGCTGGCAGCAATCAGAAAAACCCCGCCGAGCATTACCGTGCCTGCCAGCAGATGGCTGCGTAGACCGGTCTCACGAAAAATGAAGGCGCCGAAGAGGATGCCGAACAGCAGACTGGTGCGTTTGACCGCAATCATATAGGCCACTTCCACCTGCTCCAGGGCGATGAAGTGGGTGATCAGCATGATCCCCATCAATCCTGCGACACCAAATACGGGCAGCGGTTTGCGCCAGATACGCCGGATCGATAGCGGTTTCATCAGCAGCGGCAGCAGTGCGGCGCCAACAAGGACGAAATAGAGCGGGCCGAACAGCTCCGGCGCCATGTACTGCATGGCGCCTTTTCCTCCCACTGCGGTAAAGCTATAGAGAAAGGCAACACTCAGCATGGTAAGGGGGCCGGGGTTGTGAAAAATATGGGTCAGCGGGTTGACCCAGGTGCGCCACTCCCGCAATTCAGCCTGATTGAAATTCAGCAGCCAGGCCCCTGCCACAACCAGCAGAATGCCCATGAAACCGTCACCGCTGACCGACTCCCCCAACAGCAGATAGCCGACCAGGGTGACAAATACCGGGGTGAAGGCCAGATATGGCAGGGTTTGTGACAGAGGGTAGTCCCGGATCGCCCGGATATAGAGCAGCATCGCCAGGATCTCCAGCGGCACGATGGCGGCGACCCAGCCCCAGAAGACCCAGGGCAGTTCGGGAAAAGGTTGGCTCAACAGCAGCGGCGATACCAGCACTCCGGCCAGCGTCAGGCGCACGAAGGCCAGTTCCCGTGCCGAATAGTCGGAGAGTTTTGCTTTGGTCAGGGTATCAGCGGCGGCAAGACTGAAGGCACAGAACAGGGTGAGAGGAAACCAGTCCATTGCGGCTGGCTGGATTAATAAGATACGGCGGTCTTTTCACGCACCCTGATTACGATATCCACATCTTCAAGGATGGTGCCATGAGGAAGATCGCTCTCCACAAAGAAGGGATTCAGGTGTTCTTTGGCATCGATCAGGTCACCGGTGTCCACATTGTAGAAGTGGTGGTGGGGTTGGATATTGGAGTCGTAGAAGGTGCGGGATGAATCGACGAAGATCTCCCGCAACAGCCCCTTCTCAACAAACAGGCCCAGCGTGTTGTAGACAGTTGCCTTGGAGGCGCAACCTTGTCCCGTCTTCACGCTTTCATGGATCTGGTCAGCAGTCACATGCTGGTGCTTGGCAAAGAGTTTGCCGGCAATCGTAAGACGCTGCTGCGTGGGGTTGATCCCATACGCCCGCAGTCGCTGCTCCACATCTGTGGAGAAGGTTGCTGGAGGTGAGGATCCATACGCTTTCTCGATCATAAAGACAATTATAAATCATTCTCATCAGGAAAAGCGAAAACTGGAGGTTATCCAGTGGGTCTCTCCAGCAGATCCCTGTTGTCGATCACCATCTGCCTGCCCAGGTGGAACCCAAGCACACGATAGGCCTCGAACTGCTTCTCATCGAAGAACTGGTCGGCAGTGGATTCATCGGGGAAGGCCGGATGGGCTTTTTTGTAGCCGAGAAGATCCTTTGGCACATCATGGACGTAGGTGGTTTTGATCAGGATCAGGGTGCCGTACTCATCGCTGCTTTTTACCCCCGGATACTTGATTGTCGCACGGACATAACCGGCGTCGGCGTGTGGGATCTGTTTAGGATCTTTATCGTTGCACTGCTTGTTTGCCGATGGAATCAATGGATTCAGGCCATCTTCGAATTCAATGCGCACGCCAAAGTCGGTGCGGATCTTTTCGATGACGTTTGCAAGGTCGCCGAACTGAAAATCGGGATCGGCGGCGGCATCACAGACAACGATCAGTTTCAGACGACGCCGGATCAACTCATAGATACCGAGGTTTTCAAAGTGGCCGCCGTCACTCAGTTGTAGAAAAGACTCTTTTTCCGTCAGTTTCTTCCATGGCAGCAGTGGCCAGCTTCCAGGAGAGAGAAAGTTAGGCACCCTGGCCCATCTGCGGCATTGAGGGTCGGGATTGCTTACCCATACTCCAAGGCCGAGATTCAGAAACACCATCAGCCGGGACAGCAGGGGCTGGCGGGTCGGACCCTCGCCGCCAACGCCGGTATTTGGGTTGGCTGCCGCCCCGGAGATCGCCATCGCGGTGGAGAGTGTCAGTTCTCCTCCCATATAGCTGTCGGTGCGGTGCCAGCCGGTGGCGTTGCTGCCGCAGTAGCGTGGTGACAGGAGAAAGTTGTCACCGCCCCGTCCACGGTATTTGTTCACACCCGACTCCACCAGGATCACGTTGCTGTTGATCAGGTGGTAGGGGCCGACTGCGGAATCATCCTTGTCCTTTGTATCCACCGGGCACATATCCTTTAGCGCGCCGACATCCGCCAGGGGTGATGCCTGAGAAGGCCCAGGGCTGCCGGCCAGAACGCGGCCGACGTCCGGCAGATAGGACTCCATCAGGCGATCACGGTAGTAACGATGGATGGAGAGGTAGTTGATGCTGGCAAGCCATCCGAGAACGCTGGTGGCCACAACCCCCCATGCCACCACCCATCCAATATGGTCGTTTTCGCTCGCGTCAATTCGGACTGCCATGTAGTAGGTACCGACGAAGAGTCCCAATGTGAGCAGCAGGGATGCAACAAAGGCGAGCAGGCCGGTAGAGAGCGTACCCTGCTCATCCTTGCCGGATTTGAAAAATGACCCCATCGCTGCAAGAACACCGCCGATGGTGCTCAACAGGGCCATTAATGGCCCTTTGTCATCCTTGGCAATAGCGATGGTGATGTCCGCACTGCCTGGCTCCGGATGCAGCAGTTTGGTAACCAGTTCGGCTAGGTCAGGCAGCCAGCCCAACAGCAGCAGCGCAGCGCCGAGGGCGAGCATGTAGGGCATCCATCTTTCATACTCCCGGCGCAACCTGTACCAAAAAGTCGCCGGCGACCATGCGCTTTTGTATGAAGGATTATCGACTTTGAAAGTCTTGCTCGACCAGCGGGTCAGACCGGCATACAGAATCGACAGGGCAAAGAAGGCGGTGAACAGTGCAAGCCCGCCAAAGGTAAATGCAGTAACGTCACCATAGATCTTGCCGGGGAAGACTGTATTGGTAAACCAATCGTTTGCAACCAATAGATAGAAGATCAGCAGCAGCCAGGGAAGGAATACCAGAATACTGATGAACATGCCTCGCAGGATGACCCCGACCAGCGAGAGAAAGTTGATGCCGTCACCCGGTGTCAGGTAGTTACCGTGTTGACGCAGATAGCGCAGGATGGCGGCACCCCGGTAGTCGTCGCCACTGAGTTCAACATTGTCGTCTTTGCCTGCTCCATTGTGCGGGTCTGCATCACGGTTACGCAGTTTTGTGCCGTAGGGAAAGTCATCTACGGAGACGCCGAAACGGATCTTGGGTGCGTTGGAGTCGTCATAATCCTCCTTACGCTGTTTTCCCTCTGCCCATTTGCTGTGCAGAATCCAGGTCAGTGATGAACCGATATAACCACCGCCGGAGACGGTGGAGAGATAGTCGAACCGCTTCATGATGCCTTCGCGGGCCAATGCCTGCATCACGCCAAGACAGAAGGTGGCGGAGCGGATGCCGCCGCCGGAGAGGGCCAGTCCCGTCAGGTTTTTGTCTGTAGGTTCAGTCTGCTCGTAACTTTCACGCCGCTTGCTGATGTACTCATCCAGCTCCTCCTGCATGATCTTTACATCGGAGAAAGAGCCATCTCTATTATGGTAAGGGAGATAGGGGTCTTTGGTGGCTTTCGCAGACATTGTTCATTCCCTGGATTGGCTGTTATTCGGCATGGAGGCGTTTTGTTCCTCACTCACAAGACTAGGTGAAAACCAGGTAATAAGAAAGATGTAAGCCAGTTCAAGCGCAGCGGAACCGGCAATCCTGTTTGCCCCGTCCATCCGGTTGCGCCCGAACCGCTACGCTTGATCGGGCCTACATGCGTGGTAGTTGGTTGACTCTTCCGGGACCAAAGCCGCCGCCTGCTGAATCAGCTCAGGGCCTGCGCCGGGGTTATGGGCATGCTCACTGAGATGGCGGCGCCAGGCACGGGCGCCGGGACAGCCGTGAAAAAGTCCGAGGATGTGCCGGGTGATACGCTTGAGTGGAATACCTTTTTGGCACTGTAACTCAACAAATGGCAGGAGACTCTCCAGCACCTGATGACGGCTGGCTAGAGGTCGTGTATCGCCATAAAGACGGTGATCGGCTTGCGCCAGAATCCAGGGGTTGTGGTAGGCCTCGCGGCCGATCATCACACCATCGAGATCCTGCAGCAGCGCCTCAGTTTCAGCCAACGTCTTGATGCCGCCGTTGATGCTGAAACCCATCGCAGGAAAGTCCTGTTTGAGCTGCCTGACCACGTCATAGCGCAGCGGCGGGATATTCCGGTTCTCTTTGGGACTCAATCCCTGCAGCCATGCCTTGCGTGCGTGGATGATGAAATGGTCACAGCCCGCGCCGATCTGTGTCGCCACGAAGTTGCATAAGGCCTCGTAGCTGTCGTTGTCATCGATACCGATACGCGTCTTCACCGTCACCGGAATCGAGACCGCCTCCTTCATCGATTGAACACACTCCGCCACCAGTTGAGGATATCCCAAAAGACAGGCGCCGATTTTGCCGTTCTGCACCCGGTCTGAGGGACAGCCCACATTGAGATTGACCTCGTCGTAACCGGCTTCTTCTGCTATCAGCGCAGCAGCGGCAAGGTCTTTCGGATCACTGCCCCCCAGCTGAATGGCGACGGGGTGCTCTGAGTCATCGTGCTCAAGAAAACGCGCTGCATCCCCATGCAGCAGTGCGCCGGTGGTGATCATCTCCGTGTAGAGCAGGGCATGATGGGTAATCAGGCGCATGAAATAGCGCTGAAAACGGTCGGTGTAATCCATCATGGGGGCGATGGAGAGTGTGCGTTGAATAGAATCGGACATCTGCCCATTCTAACAACTGTTGGTGTGGGATCCCCCTCGGGGTTTTGAATCTCTTGTCGGGTTTGATTCCCAAAATTTGGGGTCAGAGTAAAAACTTGCGTTTGATCGTGCCTGAGTCCTGAATTGTTACAATCCGAGATTAATTCATGGTTGACAAACAGACACAATCAAACGGTAGAAAATCTGGAGATATGGGCTCTTGACCCCACGGTCTCAGCTCTAACCAGCGGTTATCACGGCAAGGATTCTCTTGCCCTCTTTCTCATCCAGCGCCGCGAGACCCTTCTTTAGAATCAGACCTTCCAGCCTGGCGTGATAAGGGTCGGTTTTGGCCTGAGCGGACTTGATGAGATCCTCCTGTGATGCTTTCATCAGGCAGCGTGCAGCCTTCTTCTTGGCTTGCAGACGTTTTTGATCCCAGGCAGTCTGGACAAATCGCCATACTGGGGGGGATAACTTCTTTTCACCCCAATTGTTGAGGGTGACCCAATACTCCACGCCGCCTTGAACAAGGGGGAGTTGCTCAGGAGGGACGCCAATCTGGGTAGTCAGAAATGACTTCAGCCAGCGGCTGCTTTTGATCTTTCTCTGCGCCATTTTAGTATCAGCTAATACAATTATCGATGTGGACATATTAAGCGTTGCGGCGAGGAATATCTGTAAAACTGTGTGACGCTTTGACGGTAACCTGCTGGGCTTGTAGGCATGATCAAGCGTAGCGGATCAGGCAAAACGATTCGATACAACTATCGATATTTGCCGGCTCCGCTACGCTTGAGCCGGCCTACAGTTTGTCGGAGAGGACCGCCATGCGTTCCGTTTCAGACTGTCTGGAGAGCTTGGTACAGGCTTGATAGAAGGCGTTCCAGTCCCGGTTTTGCTGTTCGAAAAGGTCGAGAAAGCCGGGTACCAGTCGATAATAGGTGGCAATTTGTGCCAGAGAGGCGTTGTTGATGGGCTTGTCAAACCAGCGGTCGTAACGCCCGAGGCCATTCCAGCGCAGTTTCAGTTGCTGATAGTCCTGGCGTAATTGGGAGAACAGCCCGGCCTTGCGGTTGCGCATTGCAGATTCTGTCATCTCCATTCCATAGAGTGTTTCCAGTGCGTTGCGGGTCTTCAACAGGAGGGCGGTAAATTCCTCATGCCGATACTGCTGCTGTTGCCAGGCCGAGGTGTTTTTCTGCTTTGTGCGCAGCCACTGATCCACACCCAACTGGGCCACCGCCGTGGCAAAGGCTTCGTTGAAGGCGCTGTCGCCCTGCAGATAGAGTTGCTGATGGGCCAGTTCGTGGAATATGAGTTGTGCGAGGCTGGTTTCCGGCCAATGGATTACTGTGCTGGGCAGTGGATCGTCGAACCAGCCGAGGGTTGAGTAGGCAGGTACGTCGACGATAGTGGCATCCAGCCCTTCGTCCCTTAGTTGACTGGCGTAGGTTGTCGCCTCGGTTTTGCTGAAATATCCACGGTAGCTGGCGCAACCCACTATTGGGTAACACCACTGCTTTGGGTGGACTGAGAACTCAGGTGCGGCCACCACACTCCACACCATAGCCTTACGCTGTAGATCGGTATAACTGCGATAGCTCTCGTTTTCCGGCAGTTTCAGCGTTTGGCTTGCAAAGTCCCTCAGGGTTTCAACCAACTGAAGCTGCTGTTTCAACTGTGGATCCGTCTGTGGATTCGTCAGCAGATTGCTGATTGGTTCCGTGCGCTGCATCAGGTCCAGGTGTCCCTGGATCGATTGCGCATAGTATCCAATACTGGCGCAACTGGAGAGCAGCAGTGCCGCCAGCAGGGTAGCGGGAAGGTGTAGGCGTGGAGAAAACAGTGTTCAAACCCTCTTTCGATTCTGGCATATACTGCCAGTATACCCGTGACGAATAGAGGCTTCTGAGCCGGTACAAACTGAATCCTGGAGTTGGATCTGCCAGGGGAGGCATTGATAGCAGTAGCAACTGACCTTTTGGGGATGAATCATGTATTGGAACAAACTGCGTTTTTTACTTGTTGGACTGGCTTTTTTGTTGGTCGGCGGTTGCCCGTTCACCGACTCAGACGATGGCACAGTCAGCACCACGATTCCGTTGACGGCTGCGGACAAGCCCGATGTGGCACCCTGTCCCACGCAGGATATCCTGGCCGACCAGGCAACCCTCGATGAGCTGAAAAATGTATTGCTGAATGGCGCGCTTGTCTATCTCGATGTCCCCTTCGATGGTGGGGACCCCGATATCTATTCAAAGAAGTGTGGTCTGGATGCGTTTTGGAATCCGGCGGACAATGTCAATATGGTTGCGCCGGGCGATGTGGGCATGGCGGCCCTGACGCTAGCCGAGTACTACCAGTTCGGTAATGCCGGTATCTGCGCTGCCGGTTTTAACAATGGCAGCTTCGGCAACGGGGAGGGTTTTCCCGTTGCAGGCACCTACCGCAAAGAGATCAAAGCGACCCTTGCGGGCTTTACCTATCATCTGCGATTCAGGTTGGTCGTCACCGGCACATCAGCGGGTAACCTCTTTGCCGATGAAGGCATCGTGGTGCCGCAGGATATGGAAAACACCCTCGTCTATGAAGTGGATGGCGTTGTGACTGCTCATGCAGACCTCTACAGCGCCATCGTCGATGCCTTTTTGGCCGGTGGAGGCGCCCCGACAGTGGTGCTGACAATCAAACCGAACGGGGCTGGGGCGGAGATCCTGCGGATCAGTATCGAACTGATCTGTGTCTCCAAAGCCTGATAATTGCCGGGGTAAGGGTGAGACTGCACAGCAGAGCGAGGGTGAGACCCACTGCCAGCAGGCCGCCGAGTTCCCTGTTGACCTGAATGGTCGAGAGGGAGAGTGCCGCTGTGCAGGTGGCAATAACTGCGGTGGTCGCCAGTAGCGCAGGACCGGCCCGCAAAGCGCTGCTCTGCAGCCGTCTCGGGAGAGAGCGTTTGCTATGCCGCAGTGGCCATAGTAGATGCAGGGTGTAGTCCACCGCCAGGCCGATATAGATAACCGGCAGCAGCATCATGCCCAAGCTCCATGGGATGCCTGCATGGCCCATTATGCCGCCGATCAGCAGGGCTGGCAGCAGCAGAGCGATCAACGCCGGGACAAGGTTGTCTGTGTTGCCACGGAAGGTCCAGAGAAGGGTTACCATGATGATCGCCAGTGATCCGATCAGCCCCATCATGCCAGCTTTGGCCCCCAGTTGTTCCATGCGATGGTAGTCGTAACCAGTGCCACCGAACCAGAGTCGGTGGTGAGACAATACGGTGCGGTCGAAATGTCTCATCCAATCGATGAGTTCGCTGTGGCGTTTGAAAGAGTGGGGGGCGAAATGGAGTTGCACCCGTGCGGTGGCGCTGTCTGGTTTGAACCAGTCTGAGAGCGCTGCTTCTGCTGTGCCGGGTTTCGACGTCGTAGCTGTTTCCAGCCCTCCCGCAAACGGCAGAACCATTTTCGTTTCGGGCCATGTTTTTGCGTAGTTCCTTATTGCCCTGGCCGCATTCAGGAGCGCCATCCTGTCAGCGCCGACGTCGTCTATGGCCTTGATGAAAACATCCACGGGCCGCAGGTCAGTTCCACTCATCGCGGCAAGTTTGTCGATCTCCACTTCAAGTGTATGGGACGGGTGAAAAAGGCTTGGAAAGCGTACGGTCAGTTGTAGTGAAGGCAGCCCTGAAAGGGCGATGCAGAGTAGCGCGACCCATGCTGTCAGGACCCGTTTCGCATGCTGTTGTGAAAAGCAGACTGTCTGCAGCGCAAGATACCTTGGCCAGCCTGGGACGGATCGATGCCTGATCCCGCTAGAGAGAAAAAGTGTGCCGGTAACAAAAGTCAGCAGATAGGCCAGTAGCGCGCCGACGCCTGCCCAGATCCCCAGGTCGTGCAGTAAGGGTGAATCCTCCTGTAGCGCCAGTATGAGCAGTGCGCCGGCGGTGGTGAGAGTGGTCAGCAGACAGGGATGGGCCAATGCACGAATTTCAACGCCTGGGAAAAAAGTATTGCGCTTGCCTGCAAGGCGGGCAGTGCGGTCGATCAGATGGATGGCATCGAGGGTTGCAATGGACCAGACGATGGGGATGAGTACCACCGCAATCAGTCCTGTGTTTCGTTCAAAGTGTTGTACCAGCAGCAGGATAAGGGTGCAGGAGATGCTGGCGACAAAGAGTGGAAAGAGCAAAGCGCTCAGGCTTCTGAAAAAGAGATAGGGAATCAGTGTCACCGAGATCAGGAGCCAGGGCAGGATGTCTCTTATATCCTCGTAGGCACTCTGCCAGGAGGCGACCCGAATCTGTGGTGTACCGATGGTCGCGGCGACGGTATCGGCAAATGTCGCAGTCAATGCCGCTATTGCCTTTTCGAGTCGACGCGCCGCCTGCATGGTTGAGTTGCCGGCGGTGATGTTGATGAGCAGCAGGCGGGTATTCTGTCCGCCGATAGAGATTTGCATGACATCGGCAACATTGTCGATGGCACTTATCTGTTGCTTCAGTCTCTCGATGCTGTTGGGTTCCGCCTCCGGCTTGATGCCGATGATCACCCGGTTCGGTTCGATACCGAAGATTGTCCGGATCTCTTCCAGTCTGCCTTGGTCCTGGGGCGGCAGCATCTGTTCCAGGGTCGGGCGTTCATCGGGAGTGAACGAGGAGAGGTAGTAGAGACAGATCGGCACCGCCACAATTGCGGTAATCCTGCCAAACCAGATCAGCAGGTTAGCTGCGCCCATTCCTCATCCTGATGCCGGACACCATATTGCCGTATCAGCTCCCTGAAAGTTGCTTGATCAGCACCTTTGAATTGCGCCGATAGTTATACAGCTGCCGGCGTTTTATCGGCAGGGATTTCAGATCGGCGGTAACGAAACCCCGCTCCCGGAACCAATGGGCGGTATGGGTGGTGAGCAGGAAAAGCTGCCGGATGCCTTGGGCACGGGCAGTGGTCTCCATCTGTTCCAGCAGCCTGTCCCCGCGCCCGCCGTCCCGATAGTCGGGGTGGACGACGACACAGGCCAGTTCCGCCATCTGCTCCTTGGCATAGGGGTAGAGGGCGGCACAGGCGATGGCCATGCCGTCACGCTCCATCAGCGTGAAGCGTTCGATCTCGGTCTCCAACAGTTCCCGTGAGCGCCGCACCAGAATCCCCTCCGCCTCCAACGGTGCGAGCAGTTCCAGCAGGCCGCCGATATCGTCAATGGTAGCGGTGCGGGTCTCCTCATAGGGTTCCGCAGTGATCAGGGTGCCTGAGCCGTCGCGGGTAAAGAGCTCTTGCAACAGCGTGCCGTCACCTTTCCGGTCGAGCAGGTGGATGCGGTTGACGCCGCTGCGGCAGGCGGTGACCGCCGCCCGCAGATGCTGACCGATATCCTCCGGCAGCCGTTTGCGCCGTGATAGGATGGCGTCCACATCCCGTGGCACCACATTGGTGATGAGGCGCCCCCGTGAGTCGGTCAATCCTTTACCCTCCACCAGACTGATGAGCTTATCCGCCCCCAAGGCGATGGCTACGGATGCAGCGACATCGGCGGCGCTCAGATTGAATACCTCGCCGGTCGGGGAGTAGCCGATCGGGGGAATGATGGCAATCGCACCGGTTTCCAGGCGCTGCTCGATGGCTGCGGAATCGACGCGGCGAACCTCTCCGGTATGACCGTAGTCGGTACCGTTTCTGACGCCGATGGGTTTAGCCGTCACGAAGTTGCCGGAGGCAGCCCGGATACGCGCTCCTGCCATGGGAGAGTTGGAGAGTCCCATGGAGAGCAGGGCCTCGATCTCCACCCGCACGGCGCCGGCGGCCTCCTTGACACAGGCGAGGGCAACATCGTCGGTCACCCGCAGGCCATCGATGTACTGCATCTTGGCCCCGCGTGTCTGCAGCCGCTCTTCGATCTGGGGGCGTGCACCGTGTACCAGCACCAGACGGATTCCCAGTCCCTGGAGAATGGCAAGATCGTGGATCAGGTTTGGAAAGCACCTGTCCGCCACTGCCTCTCCGCCGAAACAGACGACGAAGGTGCGTCCACGATGGGCGTGGATATAGGGGGATGAATCGCGAAACCAGGTCACGAAAGGGTCGGTTGTTTGCTTTTTGGAGACCATTTTTCTGCCTATTCAGGGTCTGGCTAACAGAAGATCACAAACAGAATCTCTTCACCAGCGACTGTATCAGTTTGATTGCAGGCTGGATATGTTCAAGGGGAAGGTATTCATCGGGTTGATGGGCTTGATCGATATGGCCAGGGCCACAGATCACCGTCTCCATGCCCATCTCGTTCAGATAGGGTCCTTCGGTGCCGAAGGCGACAGCACCCGCCGGAAAACCGGTGAGGGACTCGACTGCCTGCACGATGGCGGCATTCTTTGGAGTCTCCATCGCCGGGATGCCAGCGAAGACCGGTACCAGCTCCCAGGTTAGACCGCTATCCACAAGCAACCGATCAATACGGGTAGATATTTCAGCACGCAGATCACTCAATACCATGCCCGGCAGTGGGCGCAGATCGAACTGGAGTTCGCACTGGCCGCAGATGCGGTTTGGATTGTCGCCGCCGTGAATATGCCCGAGATTAATGGTCGGCACCTCAACTTCGAATGCAGGATTGCGATAGCGTTGCTGCAGATCGTCACGCCACTGCAGCACCTCTCCAATGACCCGGTGCATTCCCTCCAGGGCATTGACCCCCAGTGACGGGTCGCTGGAGTGGCCGGAGCGGCCGGTCAGCCGAATCGACTCCATGGAGATCCCTTTGTGGGTACGAATCGGCTTTAGCCCGGTCGGCTCGCCAATCAGTGCATGACGTCCCAGCCGGCGATGCAGGTCGACGAGTGCCTGGGCACCGCACATGGTGCTCTCTTCATCGGCGGTGGCGATCAGGGTCAGCGGCTGTTTCAGATTGTGCAAAGGCAGTTCGCGGATGGCCTCGATGACGACCGCAAAGAACCCCTTCATATCAGTGGTGCCGAGGCCGTAGAAACGGTTGTCTCTTTCGACGAGTTGCAGGGGGTCGCTGTGCCACTTCTCCTCGTCGAAAGGCACGGTGTCGGTATGGCCGGAGAGCACCAGACCTTCATTGCCGCTACCGGCGCTGGCCACCAGATTGAACTTGTTCCTGTGACCTGGGATCGGCACTATCTCGATCTTGAAGTCGAGCGATTCGAGCCAGCTGCTCAATATCTCTATCACCGGCTGGTTACCCATGTCCCACGAAGGATTGACGCTGCTTACCGAAGGCGCAGCGATCAGGGTACGGGTCATCTCCATCAGATTGGGTGTCTTCATACAATGATTCTGGATGGTTGCACCAGTCTCCGCAAGTGTGGTGAGCTAAAGTCGTTCTGATAAAATAATTCATTGTCATCTCGAACGGAGTGAGAGATATCCTTCAGCCCATTACAAAACAGGGAAAAACTCAATGCCGATGAAGGACTGGCGCTTAGCCGACGACTACGGTTTCACAGAAAGGTTGAGCGGAGCCCAATGGGCCTGGGAGTTTCTGCGGCGCAATCCCGATTACCGCAGGGAGTGGAAGACCTTCAATGATACATGGCAACTGCTTGAGGCAGCCTACGGCAGACCGCCGAACCGGGATTTCTGTGCCTGGAAGCTGGATCCAAGATCCTGGGTGGCGGCCAGTGAATGCAGTGAGAGCGACTGCCGCATCGAAGGTGACAAGGTATTGATCGAATGTGCCGTGGGTGCACGCTGGGGCTTTTACAAGTTCCCTCCCGACCCGGCAGATGACGATCCCGTGGGCGAAGAGAGACTGACCTGGCGGGAATTTTCAATACCGCCACGCCTGCTTGAAGAACCTGGTGATGAATGGCGGGCAGAACAGGCGGCGATGCTTTTCGACCTGGCGATTCCGCTACGGTCACAGTTGGCCCAAGCCAAGCGTAGGCTGCAGATAGAACAGAGCAGGCGCATAAAGGCAGGAAAAATAGCGGCACCGAAAGTGTCGGCTCAGCGAGTTCGCTGGCGTCTGTGGCTTCGGTTGCTCGATGCTGTGGAGTCAGGCGCGGAAAACGCGATGATGGCACAGCAGGTGGATCTGGAAGACTTGGAAGAACTTGCAGAGGCACTTTCTGCTGCAAACAGTATGCTGGATGGAGCATACAGGCGCTGTTTGTTGTATGGCGGGTGAGGGAAGGAAAACTTGGTGGTATTGTCAAGGAGACACTTTTTGTCGCAACGAACTCTATTTTCTGTATGATGAAAAAGGCTATGTCGTATCTGCCTGTGCTTGTTTTATAGATATGACAAGGAAAATGCCATGGAAATAAAATTTAATAATTTTCCAAAGGAATTACACGACAGCGACTGGTATTCTCCGCACAAGTTATCCTATAAACGACCGTTCCTTGTTCGCCTGGTTGAAGTATCCATTCCCCCAGTCTTCCGTTCCTCACGCGAATTTGTCGGTGCTGAACGAATTTCAATCCCTTTCGCAACAGATCTATATCTGTGGGTCTTCAATTGGCGCGCTATCGATGGCGTCGAAGATGTGATCGCCTTTGTCTGGGACACACCAAGACATACTTTTCTGGTTGATTTCCGTGCAGAGACATTTCTCAATGTGATCAGGGAGATCTATTCTGAGCAAGTTGACAATAAGAAGCATTCTATAGCTTATCTTGCACTCTATTTCGAAACTGGAGCAGTCAGGAGGAAAGAACAGAGCCTCGCATTAAGCCTGGATAAGGTGCCGCGTCCGGAAAATATTGAGCAAGAACGCTGGGATGATATGCTGGAGAGAGTATCAACTAATAACGGGCCAGTAGTTCAGGGCCACCGCATTAAAACCTGTTTAAATGCAATGAACTAGGCGATCATTACGAGAAACAACATCAGGAGTTTCTCATGACCGCCAGCATAGTAGAGCATTTTTCCTCCCTAACTGAC
>JAESPE010000032.1 GCA_016756835.1 gamma proteobacterium endosymbiont of Lamellibrachia anaximandri
GCTTCCCCTCTGGCGCAAGGCACGCCGGGTAAGCAGTGCGGCCTCGCGGCTACCGGGGACTACCAGCCTTCGCTTCGCTCTCCATGGCTGGCAGCGGCTGTGGAAGGTGAAGCAGGAACGAGACCGTATCTACGCGCTGCCGGAGATGAGCGAAGAGGAAGGGATGCAGGTGGCCGAACTGGAGGTGGAGTTTGCCGAGTTCGACGGCTACACTGCAGAGTCGCGTGCCGGTGAATTGTTGCTGGGCCTGGATATCCCGCTGGAGCAACACAACGGTCCTATGAGCGCCGTGGCCCCCGGATGGAAACTGCGTGTTCTGCTGGCCCAGGCGCTGTTCGCCGAGCCAGACATCATGTTGCTCGACGAGCCTACAAACAACCTCGACATCAACGCCATCCGCTGGCTGGAGGATGTGCTCAACGAACGCAACTCCACCATGATCATCATCTCCCACGACCGCCACTTTCTGAACAGCGTTTGCACCCACATGGCCGACCTGGATTACGGCGAGCTGCGTGTCTATCCGGGCAACTACGATGAGTACATGACGGCTGCCAGCCAGGTTCGTGAACGTCAGTTGGCCAACAATGCCAAGAAAAAGGCGCAGATCACCGAGCTGCAAACCTTTGTCAGCCGCTTCTCCGCCAACGCCTCAAAGGCCAAGCAGGCCACCTCACGCGCCAAGCAGATCGACAAGATCCAGCTTGATGAGATCAAGCCCTCCAGCCGTCAGAACCCTTTCATCCGCTTCGAGCAGGAGAAGAAACTCTACCGCCTCGCCCTGGAGGTTGAGGGACTCAGCAAAGGCTATGATAAAAAACCACTGTTCAACGGCCTGGATCTGATGGTCGAGGTTGGTGA
This sequence comes from gamma proteobacterium endosymbiont of Lamellibrachia anaximandri, assembly GCA_016756835.1. Lineage (GTDB taxonomy): Bacteria > Pseudomonadota > Gammaproteobacteria > Chromatiales > Chromatiaceae > QGON01. The sequence continues at coordinate 862 of JAESPE010000032.1, forward strand.
ACGCATTGCCATCATCGGACCTAACGGCATAGGTAAAACCACACTGCTTCGCACCCTGGTCGGCACCGGGCACAGAGGTCTGAGTCCCGACAGCGGCACGGTGAAATGGTCGGAGAATGTCACCATCGGCTACTATGCCCAAGACCACGCCGCCGACTTTAAAGATGATATGAACCTGCTGGAATGGATGAGCCAGTGGCAGCAGAAGGGTGACGATGAACAGGTGGTACGCAGCTACCTCGGCCGCATGCTCTTCTCGCAGAAGGAGATCGAAAAATCTGTAAAAGTGATCTCTGGAGGAGAACAGGGACGCATGCTCTTCGGCAAGATCATGATGCAGAAACCCAACGTACTGGTGATGGACGAGCCCACCAACCATCTGGATATGGAATCCATCGAGTCACTCAACACGGCGCTGGAGAACTACCCCGGCACCCTGATCTTCGTCAGTCATGACCGGGAGATAGTCTCCTCACTGGCCACCCGAATTATCGAACTCACCCCCGAGGGTATAGTCACCTTCAATGGCAATTACGAGGAGTACCTGAGCAGCCAGGACGTGGTTTGACGTCTCTCAGGCAAGCGAATGCCAACAGGCAATCTCATTTTGCACCAGGTCATCAGGGAGAAACTCCTGCTCCAACCGGCCTTTCTCTGATCGACAGAGTCTGAGATAAAGCGCCTTCTCCTGTTCGATGAGTTTGGAGGGGATGGACTCACCTGCCGTTACGGGTTCGGCTACAGCCTTCTCTTTGTTACAGTATTCGAAGGTCTGCTCATCCATCAATACCGGCGTCAGGGTTGGCTGGTATGAACGGGCTGTGGCAAGCATGGAGAGGCCCCAGGTGTCGATGTCTCCCCAATAGGCGATGTTTTTATTGCGGATCCAGGCGGCTTGCATCCAGCTCAGGTTAAGTCCCGCCCCGAGTATGGCGATGGTGTTGGGCAGTGATGGCAGTTGATAGAGGGAACGCTCGTTCTCGACAATCAACAGGTGACTGCCGGGAAGTGGTGTCTGCCCGAGTTCACTGCTTCTCACTCGTTGTTGTTTGAAGGGCAACAGTCCCACTTCCAGAGGAGCAACCAGCAGCCAGTGTTCACTCTCATCAAGCGCCCCAAGAAAATGCTCAAGGCCCTGCTCTATGACCTGTTGGCCGAATCGCAACTCAAGCAGTTTTCCCACTAAGGTGCGATTGCGCTCGAAAAACTTGCTGTCGCAACCGGCGATAGAGAGTGTCCGCAAGGGTTTGCCTTCGGCGCATCCGGGTTCAAGTAGCAGAACCACCTCACAGGCCTTGATGGTCTCTTCAACGCCTCTGGACAACAGCTGTTGCCGCTGGCGGATGAGAAGGGGGTGAAACAGGGGGTCAGTGCCAGCCAAGATTGTGGATAACAACAGGTACTCTTGCCGGATCGTCTCATTGGCCATTGCATCTATCCACTCGTCAGTCGAGTGCAGTACCCAGTTCAGCGGCAGTTGAACCGCTTCTGCGGTGCTGCGGTAGTTGACCAACTGCCAGTCGATTGCTCCTGTTGTTACATTTCGCCAGAGTTCAATGTGTTTTCTGACGGCGGATATTTCATTGTTGATTTGTGCAGGAGATGGCTTTCCGATAGGCAGCCTCAAAGGCCAGACTTTGTGGTCGAGCAACCGCTGTTCGCGCAGCTTGCCATTTTGCCATTGCCGCCTGAGTTTATGGCGTAGGGACTCAGGCTTTTTCATTGGAACGTTCCAGCCGTTTCCTGGCCTGCTGATCCAGCTCTTCCCAACTGAGTGATGTGGTGGTGGCGCACTGTCCACGCCGGTGTACCAGTATCGCTGAGCGGGTGTGAGAACGCAGCAGCCGCATCTCTTTGTTGGGGGTGATGAACAGGGGATGCAGTCCAAACTGGCGCAATGCCTCAATGATGCGTGCGGCTACGGCTTGCGAACTCTTGGAGAAAGCCTCGTCAAGCACCACAGTGCCGAACAGGGGATGGCCCATGCCGTCAGGGCAGAGTGCATAACTCAATGAGGCGGTGAGAATATAGCTGGTGATGATCTCCTTTTCACCACCACTGCCCCCTTGTGATCCGGTGCGAACCTCGATCACCCGTTCTCCGTCGCGCTCTATGACCGAAACGTAGAACTGCAGACGGTAACGTGGATCGAGCAGCGCCTTTGCGCCCACAGTCTTATTCCGTTCCACCGCATCGCGTAACAGGCGGACCATCTCCACCAGGGCACGATAGTGGGACTCTCCCTGATCATCTTTCAACTGTGCGCTACGCAGATGTTGCAGTGCCTTGTGGATTGTTGTCAGGGTCTCGTGGATCACCCGTCGTGGTTGTAGTTGCAGGTAGCAGCCGGGCTGGAAATCGACCTTGACCATAGTCTGATTGAGCTCCTCAATTCGCTCTTCGATGACAGATGTTTCGTGATCGATATGGGCCAGTAGTTGGGTTACCCCCTCATCTGAGGATTTATTGAGGTACTCCCGAAAATGGTCAATCTTCTCGGGTAGCGCCTCTTTGGTCAGCAGTTCCAGTTGTTGAAGGTAGCTGGGGATATCACGGATCTCTGTCCCTGCCTCTGCAAGTGCGCCGGTATCCTTGGTCTTCGCATTTCCCATCAATGAAATCAGTCTTTTTTCAGTAGCTGAGAGAGTACTTTCAGCCTTAGTCAGCTGATTCTGGGATTTATCGCTCGCTTCACGTTCTTTCTCATCCAGGTGTTCAATCTCTGCAATCGTTATTTTTCCAAATTGGCTGTCTCCTATTGACTGTTGTTCTGCTGACAGCACATTGCTCATCCGTTTAAAAAGCAGGCTGATTTTATCCTTCGCCCGTTCCATCTCTGCCTGAAAGATTTTTTTCTGCTGCTCATTTTCCAACAGTTTCTGTTGGCACTGATGCAGTTTTTTCTTTGCCTGCTGCCACCGCTCTCTGGCGTGGGTGGTGTCGGAATCGGGATCCTGTAACTGCTCAAGCTGTTTCTGCAAGCGTAGCAACAGCACCTTGGCAGATGCTGTATCGATGTCGTTGAATTGCAGCTCTTCCAATCTGGAAAGCAGTTGAATCTGTCGAGCAAGCTGTTCGTGCTGTTCTTTTGTCCTAGAAAACAGTCTCTCTTTCTCTATGACTTCATGGCCTACTTGGGACAGTTCATGTTCCAGTTCACGCAGCCGGTCACGGTTACTGAAGCCGGTCATCCAGTCGGCATCGAGGCGTCGCTGATCCTGCTTGTCGAACTGGCCCTGTTTACCCGACATCATCCCTTCAACGGTCATTGCATGGGGAGTTCTATGCAGTGCCTCACTGCTCTCAACACAGTGGCGGTCTATATCGGCAAGAAAGATTTTTGCCACTTCACGCAGTGGGTGCTTTCCGAAGTTGAGTTTGTGGGTAAAGCCGTCATTGTGAAAACTGGCCCAACCTGAATACTCCGCCGCATCGAGCAGACGCACATGCAGGCGATTATCGCGCTGATTGACCCATGCCAGCGCCTGTTTCATCTGATCGCCCGGCACGATCAGGCGCAGACGGTGACTGCCGATGGCGCGTTCGATTGCACCTCGCCACGCCGTCTCCTCCGCTTTGATCTCAACCAGTTCGGCGACATAAGCGAGATTGTCGGGGGATATTTTGAGGGCTCCTGCCAGATCGTGTTTAAAGTCGAGATAGCGGCTGTCGATATTGGAGCCGCTATGACTTCGCGCCTCCTGTAACGCTGCTCTTAAATTCGCTTCACGCTCTTTCGCGGAAAAGAGTGAGCCGCCCTGTTGATCCCGCTGTTGATCCAGTTCAGCCAACTTAGGCTCGTTCTCTCTACGCACCGCCTCACTGCGTTGCCGGTTGTCGGCAAGTGCAGCCTCCGAGAGGGTTGCATCGAGATCAAGCGCCTTCGCCAGTTGCAGATAGTCGTGAGCCTCACGTTGACAGTTACGAAGATTGGTTTCCTGGGTCGTGATCTGCTGTTCCAACTGCTCAATGTTGCCGCCGCCCTGTTCGATATAGAGACGATGCAGATCTTCAGTCTCCTGTTCCTGTTTGTGCTGGCGGTTTGTCAGGTCAACCGATAGGCGGTCACTCTGCTCAAGTTCGTCACTCAGGCTAGTGCGCTTTTGCTGCCATAATCTATGTCCTTGGGTAGCGAACCAGATCGGCAGAATCTGTTTCAAGCGGGAAAGCCGCTCGACCTCTTCGGTTTTGCGCAAGCGAACCCGCTCTTCCGCTTCGATTGGCAATAGCGACTGTTGTTGGGCGCGGGCGATCTCCAGCTCGCCGTGGATCTCCTTGAGTACATCAAATCCATTCACCACTTCGGCGGCACGTTTGAAGGCCGATTTATCCTCCAGAACCAGTTCCCGGAACAACGCATCGATACTGTTGAGCTGTTTGAGCCCGGCGGCGCGATTGAGCAGGGAGAAGGCATTTTCGCCCACCTCAAAAAAACGCCTAAGCTGGGCCAAGTAGGCCTTTTTGCTGTCGTGGGGATGGAGGTTGCTCTGTTCCTTGCCAAACCGTTTTACCGCCCTGGCGCCACCCTCGCGATGCAGTTCCAGCCAGTCACTAATACTCAGTTCACTGTTGCGGCTGAATATCCAGAGCCGTTTGAGATCACTCATGGATGAACTGCTGCCATCGAGCCAGAAGAGTCCTGTCAGTGATACATGCTGCTCCCCATCTGTAAAACGGGCGCCGACGGCGGTAACGGTGGAACCGCTTCTGGCAATATGTGCATTGTCGCCGCTCTCGTTGCCTTCGCCGGAGACTCCGCGGATATAGGAGATCAGGTCACGATCACTCTCGTGTCCCCCGGTAGAGGCGAGATTGTAGAGCGGGCGGGCGGCGACCAGGGTCATCAAGGCATCTACCAGGGTGGTCTTGCCGCTGCCTGTCTGGCCGATGATGGCGCTGCCGTGCGGGTCGATATCAGCCCGGTGCAGGCCATTGAGGGGACCCCAATTATAGATCTCCAGTTGTTCGATGATATAGGGAACGCGGCTGTGCAGTTCCTCAAACATCACCCCCTGCCCTGTTCTTGCGGAACGGCTCATTCACCAGGCTCCTGCTGCGCTTTGACCTGCTGCTTAAAAGCAGCCAACAGATTCTGCAGATTTTCCGGGTTGGCGATGTGCACGATCAGCGGTCGGATGGTGAGTTGATCATTTTTATCTACTTCCGAAACCAGGCCGTGTCCGCGTAACTGTTCCAGCAGCTGGCGCAGCCGTTTGTCGTTGCGACTGTCGCTGCCTGTTTCGCCCAGAAACTGGTTCAGCTCCGGCATCAGCTCATCGAGATGGGCCAACGCAGTTTTTGTTCCGATACCCGACTCCATCTCATGGGCGATATAGATCCGGCGCAGGATCGCCACCAGAAGCGACTGCTCCAGATTGAGCCGTTGACGACGCACCAGTGGGTGGCTCCACTCGTCCTTTTCGCTATCGGCGTAGTTTTCAACGATGGCAAGGTATGCGATGCCGCGGATGTCATCGATCTTCATCGCCATATCCAATGGTTCCAGAATAGCGTTGACCGCCGGAAAAGAGATCAGCGCAATTCGATAGAGATTGGGTTTGTGGTCTGCCTCCAAAACACCATATTTAAGCAGCTCCTGCACGGCACTTTTCAACGATTGCGGAGTAACTTCCTGCGAGTCAGAGAGGGCAGGTCCATCGTTTGTCCCTTCGACCAGGGGAGTCGGCTGTTCCTCACTCATCACAGTTCCAGTTCGATATTGCTCAGGGCGCCGCTACTCAGCTCCACCTTCGGCAGGGTAAAGCGGTAGCGGACGCCATCCGGGTTGCTCAGATCGATATGTTCTTGTTCGTCATCAAACGGAATATCGGCCTCCAACGCCATAGTCAGCCAAAGCGTCATCGATTCCAGATCGTGGGTTGGTGGGATTTTTCCGGCGATTTCGCCGATGGTCATACTGCGTCCCTCGGCAGCCAGCAGCGTTTGTGTCTCCTCCACCAGCGCCTGCCTGTCCAATGCGTCGAAGGATGACCAGAATTCATCATCCACCTCGTCCAGATTGGTGGTCTGTTCCACCAGATCGAGCATGGGTTCGATCCCTTCAGTGAGGTCTTTAAAGCGCAGACGCTCCAGTACAGGCAGGCTGCTGTTGGCGACCCCAACGGGTGGCAGAGGACTGGGGGTTCGCCGCACGGCCTGACGGCTCCAGTCGATTGTGGCGGCCTGGGCAAAGATATCATTTAACAGCTGGCCGACCCTGTGGTGTTCGGAGGCCATGCCGGTTTTGAGGAAACCTTTTACGTCACGTTCACTGCGGGCACGGGCGCGGATCACGATTCCGCTTTCACCCACCAGCCGGATGATCAGTCGACTCAGTTCAGTTTGCTGTTCCCGGGTCAGCGCCTTATGCACCACTGGTCTTCTCACCAATGAGCGAATACGCAGTTTCATATTATCCAGTTCCAGTTTGCGCGCCAGTTGCCGCTGAAAGGCGTCAAATACCTTTCCCTCATCGGTTTGCAGTAACTGCTCATGGCTCACCAGCAGGCTATCGACGATGTTGCCACGGTGGCTCTGCTCACTGATGATTGACTGGCGCAGACGCTGGTCCGCCTCCCGGTATGAGTCCTCCACCCGGCGAAAGTCGTTTCGCAAACTCATCGACAGATTATAGACCTCACGGATCGACTCAATTGCGGACTGCTCTGGCAATACGTTGACTTCGCCCCTCTGTACGGAGGCAAGCTCAGTCTCCAAGGCAGCTATTTTATGTCGTATCAGCGCCTCGCGGCTCTTTGGATCGGGGTTGGTGCTTGATTCAAGATTTTCGATTTCACGCTGCACGATGGAGAGGCGTGAGGCGGTGGAGGTCATAATTCGGTTATCCAGGCCATCCACGAAACGGAAGGCAGACTCCAGCGCATCGGTTGCGATCAGACGCCCTTCACGCTCCACCACCAGACCGCGCCGAATCCACTGGCGAATCTCACGTCGCGCCTCCAGCAGATAGTCGCCGCCGCTTTCGATCTCACCCATCTCGTGAGAGAGTTGCAGCACCTCGCTCAGTACCTGAATAGCGCTATCGAGATCGATACCGTTCAGGTTTTCATCAAAAAGTGATTTAAGCGAACTAATTACCAGTGGCCCGGTATGGGCTACCAACAGTTGCCATGCAGGATGGTGCTTCTTGAGATTAAGCAGAAACCGGGCGTTGGATTTTGTGTTTTCTGTCACGCGAAAATGCCCTGAATCAAAATAGAGGTCGGAAGCCAGCCTCCTATATTAAAACAGCGCGCATAACTATTCAGCTTGCCTTTGATTTGCTCATCACGACATACAAATTATCAACCCTGAACTTTTGAATTGATGTAGGCTGGTTCAAGCGCAGCGGAACCGGCATCCTTATCGTTCTGCCGACTCAATCGCCCGATCCGCTACGCTTGATCGTGCCTACGCTTTGAACAGGAGCAAACCATATTCTTACCCTGTCACGATACGTCGCACCTGAGCGATCTTCTCACTCAGAGACGTCGAGCGAATCGTCTCAAGCAACTCACCGAGTTTGAAAGAGTGATGCTGCTCATAGGCCACACCCATCTGCGGCATATCAGCCAGTCCTGATTCACGGGCGTACTCAACAAACCCTTTGTTCCTCCAGAAGAAGGCACCAGGCATAGTGGTGGGGATCACAAGCACATAGAAGAGCGCCCGGCCTATGACCGATGCAGCCAGGGCCATTAGCATCAGCACAATGAATGTCCATGCACTGTTGCTGCCAATCAGCGCCACACTTACGGCCAGAGCCAAGGCAACCGCCAACAGACCATTGCGCAGCCAATAAGGGTATCCATATGTGGTGGTCTGCTCATAAAAGGAGACGGTTCCCTCGCTCTCCTGGCCCTGTAGATCTTGTGCATGGAAAAGCAGGCCGATGCCTTCCAGTGCCAGCCCTACGCTTGCCACCATGGCAAACAGCCGTCCCAGTTCCGGTGATAACTGGTTGGATGCCAGCGCAACCAGCGCCAGTAACAGAGAGCCAAGACTCAGGGCTGTGCCGGCAAATGTCGCTGCGGTATGCCAGTGATCCCAAAATGGACGGGAGGGAATTCGGTAGAGCTTATACATGAAGTAACCACCAATCCCTGCTCCCAAAAGGCCGATTACCGCAAAAACATCCTGCACGATCCAGGGAAAGAGGTTGTCAAAAAGCAGCTGGGATAGGGCAAAGAAGGTGAAGCCCGCCAGCCCGGCAAAAAAGAGCGAAACACCGGCGATCTCGCGACTGACCGGGGAGAGCCGCAGATTGTAGAATCCTCTGTAGAAACGATGCGGTTTACCCAGATGCATGTTGAGCTTGAACAGACCAACAGCTGTGAGCGCCAGCATAATCAGCAAGGCTGGCAGGAAAGCTTTGCCGTCAGTGAAGCCACTCACTGATTTCAGACCAAACCAGGAACCGATCGTCAGCATCACGAATGCTCCCATCACGGTCTGAATGCTGAGGGTGAAGGCAATGTGGGCATTCTCATGGGAGCCGAGTAGCTTGCCCAGATTCCACTCCCATTTGAATCCGTGTTTGGGATCGAGTGCTGGACGGAAACTGCCGTCAGCATCATCGCGATGATATTTCAGTGCAGTGCTATCCACCCGAACCATGTCCCGCTGGCTGGTGCGGATCTGTTGGAATCGTATGTTGGGATGGGTGATATCGGTACGTGGAAATCCTGGAATCTCAACCTTCGCCTGAGTGCGTCCATCAGGAACATTCTCGATCACACCGAAGTCCAGCGCTTTGCCCAGGCAGGCAGAGACACACGCAGGCTTGAGTCCCACTTCGAGACGGTCCACACACATGTTGCACTTGGTTACCTGGCCTTTCACCGGGTCAAGTTGGGGTGCGTTGTAGGGACAAACCCAAGTGCAGTAACCGCAGCCAAAGCAGATATCCGGGTCCTGCAGCACGGCACCGTACTCTGAGAACTTGGTATAGGCACGGGTCGGACAACCCTTGAGGCAAACAGGATCGTCGCAATGGTTGCAAGCCATGGAGATGTTGAGGCGCTGGTAGGCGGGATAGCTCCCTCCCTCCACAAAACCTACCGAGCGGAATGCGATGTGCGCCGGATTGTCGTTCTTCTCACTGCAAGCGGCTTCGCAAGCGTGACAGGCGATGCAGTTGTCGGCATTAAAATAGAAACCGTGCTGTTTGTAGCGATTGGGGGTTTCGCCGATGCCGTCGTCATCGTTGATATTGAGGCTCTGGCCATACAACCGGTCGCCCTCGACGGCCTTGTCGATGGGCAGACCGTAACGGTTCCGGCTCTGGCAAGTCGGGTCGTCGAGTCGGGCGTAATCGGGTTCGTTGTCGCGTACTTTAAACATCGTAATTTCTCATTTGTACAACCCGGGGTTCGTTTAACCCGAGGTTGTAGGAGCGGCGCCCTCGCCGCGAAACCAACCACCGCCGAATCGCGGCGAGGGCGCCGCTCCTACAGTTGCGTATAGATTCAAAATTTTCTCATTTCCATGCTCAACCTGGCCGCCGCCTGCTGGTCGGCTATCCGCTCAATGCGTATGGCAGATTGTTTATAGGCTGGTTGGCGTGAATGGGGGTCGAGCAAACCAAGTGTTAGCCGGTTCGCACAGTCATGAAAATGAAACGGCAGGAATACCATGTTCTTCGCCACCCGCTGGGTAGGCTGGGCCATCACCACCGCGTCGGAACGGCGCGATACCAAACGGACATACTCGCCCCGCTGGATACACATTTCAGCACACAGATCCGGGCTGATCTCGATAAACGGGATTGGACTATATTTGTTGTTGTTGCCGATCTTGCCGGTCTTGGTGCGACCATGCCAATGCTCGATCAGACGCCCGGTATTGAGCCAGATGGGAAACTTCTCATCCGGTACCTCGTTGTTGTCGATAAAGGGCAGCGGGATCAGCTTGGCCTTGCCGTCGGCATAACGGAATGTCGCATCTTCGGTATACAGGCGCTTGCCACCTTTGGGCGGTGCCTCACCCATCTCCACCTGTTCCTGGGTGTAGGGCCACTGGATACCACGGTTTTTTTCGATCAGCTCGTGATTCATGCCGGAGATGTCTGACAAACGACCTTTGGACAGCTTACCCATCTCCAGAAAAACGTCGGGGGCACGTTCCGAAAAATCGACCTTACCGTCGCGATTAAAACGTTCGGCCATGCGGTTGAAGATCCACAGATCGGGCTTTGCCTGGCCCGGAGGGCGGCTGATGGGGTTGATCAGATTGATCCGCCGCTCTGTATTCGTCATCACGCCCTCCTTCTCCGCCCAAGTACCAGCGGGCAGGTAGGCGTGAGCATACTGGGTGCTCTCTGAATCTTCATAGCAGTCCTGCACCACGCAGAACTCCAGCTTCTCCATCGCCTTGCGAACACGTGAGGTGTTGGGTAGAGAAGACATGGGATTGGTGGCAATCAACCACAATCCCTTGATCTGTCCCGACTCTATGGCGTGATAGATATCGGTCTGGAACATACCGCGCTTCTTGGGGAAAAATTCGGGATCGACGTTCCAGGCCCTGGCGATCTCTTCCCTGTCTTCCGGGTTCTCCAGGTAACGATAATTGGGCAGACCGGAGCAGGAGGACCACTCGCGTGTACCCATGGCGTTGCACTGCCCGGTAATCGAAAGACTGGTGCCGCCTGGCTTGCCGATGTTGCCGGTGAGCAGCGCCAGATTGTTGATGCCCACCACGCCGTCAGAGCCGTGTGTGGACTGGTTGATGCCCATGGTCCAGATCTGCATTGCAGCGCCTGCATTTGCAAAAAGACGCGCCACATGGCGGATGGTATCTTCGTCGATGCCACAGATCCTGGAGGCGGTTACTGGGTCATGGCTTGCCACTTCTGCCCGAAGTGCTTCGATGCCGTTGGTATTGGCCTCGATGTAAGCCGCATCTTCAAGACCCTCGTCGAGGATTACGTGCATAAAGGCGTTCTGCAGAACAACATCGGTACCTGGGGTAATCGGCAGATGCATATGCGCATTCTGTGCCAGCATGGTGACGCGGGGGTCAACCACGATGAGCGGAAAACCACGTTTCTCCTGCGCCTCTTTCATGCGCCAGTAGATAATCGGGTGCTGCTCCGGCAAATTGGATCCCCAGGCGATCAGGCAATCCGTGTGTTCAAAATCCTCGTAACACCCGGGGGGGCCATCGGAGCCAAAGGAGCGTTTATATCCAGAGACCGCCGAAGCCATGCAGAGGGTTGTGTTGCCGTCGTAGTTGTTGGTGCCGATCAACCCACGGGTCAGCTTGCCGAGAGTGTAAAACTCCTCAGTAAGCATCTGCCCGGTGGAGATGATGGCGAAAGCATCGCGTCCATATTTCTCCTGGATACGTTTAATCTCATCGTGCGTCTTGTCTAGGGCTGTATCCCAGTCGGTGGGCTGCCAGGACTGATGCCAATGCTCACGAATCTTTGGCTCCAGGCCACGACCGACGGAGTCGAACAGTTCGTGTTCGAAGATGCCCTTCAGGCAGAGCTTGCCGCGATTGACATCAGCCTCGGCCACACCACGGGACGCCACCGGTTTGCCCTGAGTATTCAGCCCCACCTCGATGGAACAGCCGGTGGAGCAGTAGCCGCAAGCGGCATACTTCCATTCGACCACGCTTTTGTCGGCGATCTTTATGGGGTTCTTTTTTGAACGTCCAAATAACATGGAGCATCTCTCAGTCGATTGATAATCTTTGTGGGGGGGCTAAGCCACCGCTTCGGCCGGTTTCAGTTGCAGGTAGACCCGGCCCTTCTCAACCCGCGCCGGAAAAACATTGGCACAGCCCTCATCCGGCCCCAGCGCCTCACCACTGTTCAGATCAATCTTCCAGTTGTGCAGTGGGCAGGTGACGGAGGTGCCGTGCATGATGCCCTGTGACAAGGGTCCGTTCTTGTGCGGGCAAGCATCGCGGATGGCGTAGACCTGATCGTCGGAACCCCGGAATACTGCGATATCCATCTCCTGGGTCTTGATCACACGGGAGCCGAGAACCGGAATCTGCGTCAGTTCTACCACTTCAATCCATTCACTCATTCTCTTACTCCTCATACTGCCAATTCGATTGGGGTGAATTCATTCGTATGCGCACCATCGGCCCGCGCTTTCCAAGGATCGATCTGGGCATACTGCTGACCTATTTTGAAGCGCTCATTAAGTGCCTTTCGCCCGGCCTCATCATCGAGGATGCACTGCTTGATGTGATTCAGTCCCACACGCTCGACCCAAGGGGCGGTACGCTCCAGATAGTGGGCCTCTTCACGATAGAGTTGGGTAAAGGCACCGCAATATTCCAGCACCTCTTCTTCAGTCTCTACTCTGCAGAGCAGGTCGGTAACACGCACCTTGATACCCCCGTTACCGCCGATATGTAACTCATATCCCGAGTCGACACAGACCACGCCGAAGTCCTTGATGGTCGCCTCGGCGCAGTTACGCGGACAGCCGGAGACCGCCAGCTTGAACTTGTGCGGCATCCATGAGCCCCAGGTGAGTTCCTCAAGTTTCACGCCCAGACCGGTTGAGTTCTGAGTGCCGAAGCGACACCAGGTCTTGCCGGCACAGGTCTTCACTGTGCGCATCGCTTTGCCATAGGCATGGCCGGAGACAAAACCGGCATCAGAGAGATCCTTCCACATCGGTGGCAGATCCTCTTTTTTCACACCGAAAAGGTCGATACGCTGACCGCCGGTGACCTTCATCTCGGGCACATCGAACTTGTCGCAGACATCGGCGATGGCACGCAGATCCTTGGGAGTGCAGAGGCCGCCAAACATACGCGGAACTACAGAATAGGTACCATCCTTCTGGATATTGCCGTGGGCACGCTCGTTGATGAAACGTGACTGGGCATCATCCTGGTACTCCTCCGGCCAACGTGCCAGCAGGTAGTAATTCAGAGCCGGGCGGCAGCTGGCGCAGCCATCCGGGGTCTTCCAGTTAAGGTAATCGAATAACTGCCGCATCGACTTGAGCGCTTCTTTTTGTATCGCCTCGATCACCTCATCGTGGCTGTGCTCGGTGCAACTGCACATAGGTTTCTTGCTTGGCGCGGCAGAGTAACCTTCACCTACAGTGCTGGCCAGGATCGACTCCACCAGACCGGTACAGGAGCCGCAGGAGGCGGATGCCTTAGTGTGGATTCGCACATCTTCGAGTGTAAAAAGCCCCTTGGTGGTTATGGCATTGACGATGTCGCCTTTGCAGACGCCGTTACAGCCGCAGATCTCGGCATCGTCTGAAAGATTGGCAATCCTTGCCTCGTCACCATGACCGGCATCACCAAGATCATGCTGACCAAAAAAAATCGTACTGCGAAAACCTGAGATGTCGGTGCCTTCACGCAGTAGTTGGAAATACCAGGTGCCGTCCATGGTGTCGCCATACATCACCGCGCCTTTAATTTGGTTATCACGGATCACCAGCTTTTTATAGACACCCTGTGCCGGATCCTGCATCACCAGGATCTCATCGCCCTCCTCCTCGGTGAACTCGCCAGCGGAGAAGAGATCGATACCGGTCACCTTAAGCTTGGTTGATGTGACTGAGCCTTCATAACGTCCATAACCGAGATGGGCCAGATGGTTGGCGCAAACCTTGGCCTGCTCAAATAGCGGCGCCACCAGACCATAACATTGGTCCCGGTGCTGTACGCACTCGCCGACAGAGTAGATCTTCGGATCAAAGGTCTGCATAGTGTCGTTGACCACTATGCCTCGCTCACAGTAGATGCCCGCCTTCTGGGCCAACTCGATGTTGGGTCGGACACCCACAGCCATTACCACCAGGTCGGCTTCGACCTCGGAACCGTCAGCGAATTTCACACCAGTGACGCGTTCGTCTCCCAGGATCGCGGCAGTCTGTGCCTCCATTAGAAACTGCATGCCCTTCTGCTCAAGGGATTCCTTCAGCAGACCGGCCGCCGACTTATCGAGCTGGCGCTCCATGAGAATGTCCATCAGATGCACCACAGTGACATCCATGCCATTCTTCATCAGACCGTTGGCCGCCTCCAGACCGAGTAGACCACCGCCGATCACCACCGCTTTCTTATAGTTGGAAGCTGCCTCCAGCATAGCGTCAACATCCTTGATATCGCGAAAACCGATAACGCCATCCAGATCAGCACCAGGTACTGGGATAATGAAGGGGTTAGAACCCGTGGCAATCAACAAACGGTCATAGGCCACCGACTTGCCTGAAATGCTCTTGACCTGACATGCGATCCTGTCGATCTTCACCACCGGATCGCCAGTGTGCAGGGTGATGTCGTTCTCCGCGTACCACTCACGGCTATTGAGAATGATATCGTCTATGGTCTTCTCCCCGGCCAATACCGGCGAGAGCATGATCCGGTTGTAGTTGGGGTGAGGCTCGTCGCCAAATACAGTGATCTCGTACTTGTCCACCTCTTCGAGCTTGAAAAGCTCCTCCAGCGTACGGATGCCGGCCATGCCGTTGCCAATTAATACCAATTTCTCTTTCATGGTTGCCCTCTACATCTGATCCTGAAGCGGAGTCTTACCGCTCTGTTTCAGGTTGTAATGCAAAGGCTATGCCAGAAGCATAAATACCAGTCTATCCAATTGTTTATGAGTAGTTTTTATTGCAGTGAGCTTGCTGAATGGAAGTTATAACACGCTGCCATGATCCATTTTGGTGCGTCCGCGTTTTCTCTCGCCCCTCAATAAACCCTACTCGATATATGGGTCGTGTCTCCTGCCCATCCGTCTCTCTTATAGTGCTTTGAGAACCGGTTGGATCACTTAAACCGCGCGCCCAAAACTGATAATTGTGCACTGCTCCAAAATCGAACGAAGCTGGCCTGCTGCGCACCGGCTTCGGGCCTTTTCATAACGCTTGAATAGGTTGATAGACGAAATTCATTCGAAAAAACAAGATGATACAAGTTTGGCACGAATATCGCTTATGGCTTGTAAATATTTCATTTTCCACAAGGAGTAGCGCATGTCGGAAAACAAACTCAATCTTCTATCCTTCACCGGAAAGATAAAAACACTTCACCTCACCTGGTTCGCCTTTTTCCTGACCTTCATGGTCTGGTTCAACCATGCGCCATTGATGGCTTCAATCCAGGAGGCATTCAATCTGAGCAATCAGGAGGTGAAAGCACTGCTGATCATCAATGTGGCCTTGACCATTCCAGCGCGTATCGTCATCGGTATGTTGGTGGATCGATTTGGGCCGCGGATCACCTTTTCCACCCTGCTGTTCCTATCCAGCTTCATCTGTTTTTTCTTCGCCGTTGCCGACTCCTATACCTCACTGCTGGCCAGCCGTTTCGCCCTGGGCTTCGTCGGCGCAGGCTTTGTCATCGGCATCCGCATGATCGGTGAGTGGTTCCCCGCCAAGCAGGTGGGTGTCGCAGAAGGCATCTACGGCGGCTGGGGCAACTTCGGCTCCGCCGCTGCTGCAATGAGCCTGCCCACTGTTGCGCTGATATTCGGCGGAGATGATGGCTGGCGCTATGCTGTCGCTTCCACCGGCGTAATCACCCTGGTCTACTCTTTCATCTACTACAAGCTGGCACGCAACACGCCGAAGGGTTCCACCTACTTCAAACCGAAGAAAACAGGCGCCATGGAAGTGACCAGCAAGGGCGACTTCTTCTTCTACCTGGTGATGAACATCCCCATGTATGCAGCGCTGGCCGTTCTAACCTGGAAACTGGGTCCTGAAAATCTGAAGATCCTGGGTGCCACTGCTGCCAACGCCATCTATATCGGCCTTGCCGTGCTCTATGCCTATCAGACCTCACAGGTATGGCGCATCAATAAACATGTTTTCAAGGAAGAGGTACCGGAGATCCATCGCTATAAGTTCAAGCAGGTGGCGATCCTTGATCTCGCCTACTTTGTGACCTTTGGTTCCGAGCTGGCCGTGGTTTCAATGCTGCCGCTCTTCTTCAAAGACACCTTTGACCTGAGCATCGTGCAGGCGGGTCTGTTGGCATCGGGTTTTGCCTTCATGAATCTGGTGGCCCGTCCCAGCGGCGGCCTCTTCAGCGACAGGTTCGGTCGCCGCAAGATGCTCAGCCTGCTTATCACCGGCCTGACCGTTGGTTACTTTATCCTGGCCCAGATCACCTCTGGCTGGCCCCTGGCACTGGCAGTGATCGCCACCATGGCCTGCTCCTTCTTTGTGCAGGCGGGTGAAGGCGCAGTATTTGCCATGGTGCCTCTGGTCAAGCGACGCATGACCGGTCAGGTGGCCGGTATGGCCGGCGCTTACGGCAACGTGGGTGCGGTTACTTTTCTTACCGTCTTCTCCTTCGTATCACCTCAGATATTTTTCCTGGTGATTGCTGGGGCGGCGATTGTCTGTCTGGTCGCTGTTCAGTTTCTGGATGAGCCCGAGGGTCATACTGCCGAGGTTATGGAGGATGGTAGTGTGCAGATGATCGAGGTGAGTTGAGCAATCAAAATAGTAACCAGTGTCCATCCTGAAACTGATTACAGTAGCCCGCATGAAGCTTGCGGAATGCGGGAACAACAGCCAAATCAGTTACTTCTTTTCCTGGATTTCGCTACGCTTCATACAGGCTACAAAATAACCGATTATTTCTTAACGGCCGAAAAGAAGATGCACACAAAACTCGAAATTGATTACGCCTTTCGCAGTGAGGCGGGTGTCAAAGCGGATAATGACGACACCTGCAACGTCTGCGTCCCTGAGGACAACCTGCTCCTGACCAAGGGCGTGGCTGCGGCCATCGCAGACGGAGTCAGTTCCAGTGAAGGTGGAGGACGGGCCAGTCGGATCTGTGTATCGGGGTTTCTCTCCGACTATTTCAGTACGCCTGAATCCTGGACCGTCAAGACTGCAGCCGGAAAGGTGCTGGGTGCTCTGAACCGCTGGCTTTGTGGTCAAGGACAGTCAGAATACGACTCTGCACGGGGTATGCTCACTACCTTCAGCGGCCTGATCCTCAAGTCGACCACCGCCCATATCGTGCATATCGGTGACTCGCGTATCTACCGTTATCGCAATGGCGATCTGGAACAGATCACCCGCGACCATCGGGTCTGGGTTTCCAAGGAGAAGGAGTTTCTTTCCCGCGCCATGGGAGCCGACCCTCATATCGACATCGACTACCATGCCGTAGCCGTAGAAGAGAACGATAGCTTTATCTTTACCACCGACGGTGTGCATGACTTTTTTACCCGCCGGGAATTATTGAAAATTCTCGACTGCCATGACTCCAACCTGCAGGCCTGCGCCAATGCGCTGGTAGAAACAGCTCTGGAAAACGGCAGCAACGACAATGCCAGTTGCCAGATCATTCAGGTATTGAAACTCCCGCAGGAGACCGAGGCCGATATATTCCAGCGGGTATCCGACCTGCCCTTCCCCCCCGACCTCCAACCTGGAATGAAGATTGACGGCTACGAAATCCTGCGTGAGATGCACGCCGGCAAACGTAGCGAGGTGTTTCTGGCGCTGGATCTCGAATCTGACGAAAAAGTGGTACTGAAGACCCCTTCGGTCAGCTACCGGGATGAGGCAGACCATCTTGAAGGTTTTCTACACGAGGAGTGGGTGGGACGGCGTATCCATAATGCCCATATCCTGCGTATTCTCGAACCCAGACGCCGTCACTTTCTCTACAACATCGCCGAATACGTGGAAGGACGCAGCCTGGGTCAGTGGATTCAGGACAACGGCCCCGCTGATCTGCACCAGACCCGCACACTGGCGGAACAGATCATCAGTGGTCTGAGGGCTCTACACCGGATGGAGATGTTTCATCAGGACCTGAAGCCCGACAACATACTGATAGACAATCACGGCACCGTAAAACTGATCGATTTTGGCTCAATCCGGGTTGCCGGCATGGACGAAATCGACAGTGAAATCGACCATACTGCTCCCCAGGGAACCCTGGATTATGCGGCGCCGGAGTGCCTCCGGGGAGAAGCCTGCACCCACGCATCAGACCTCTATTCAGTCGGTGTCATCCTCTACGAAATGCTGACAAAAAAGCTCCCTTATGGGGAGAGCGATGCGCCAAATCCGAAAAAACGTCTGAACTACCGGCCAGCACGCCACTATAATCCGGAGATACCCACCTGGGTTGATGGGGCGCTGGAGAGAGCGGTACACCCCCAGCCCGCAAAACGCTATCAGTCTTTGTCCGAGTTTCAATACGACCTGGAACATCCCAATCCGGCATTCGGCAATCTCGCTCAGCTACCGCTGCTGGAGCGAAACCCACTGCGTTTCTGGAAGATTCTCTGCGGCCTGTTGTTTCTGCTCAATCTGTTTCTGATATTCAAGGCCTGATTCTATTTCTTCTCGATTTGATATTAGTAATAACTGAATGGCTAAGGAACTGTTGAATTGAGCAGAAGCGCTTTAGCGGTCACGCCCCTTTCCGCGGCCATTGCTTTGCTGATGCATTTGTCTGCCCTCTGATTGCTGTCTTAAGCTGGCTGCAGCACCACCTGTTTTCGAATGGGAGCCATGTTCACGGGCTGCCCTGCGAGACTCATACCCCATACCAAACCAAGTCCAGGAAGCGCCCTTCTCCGGCATTTTCAAGCCCTCTTGCACAGTAACAGCTTTGAGTGTGCCGGCCTCGTCTTCCCTCAAGACGTCACCACTGTCTTGCGCATAGGCGTTGGTCGCCAGCATTAGCGCCAGCAAACAAACCAGTTTGTCAGTCAATCGAAGCATTGCCGAATCCATACCGCATCAGATATATCTCAAAAACCATTTCCAGGTAAACCAGCCTACGGCTACATTCGAAAATGAATGCGTGTAACCTGTGATGTTCACCTATAATTTACCGCAGTAAGCCGATATCTTATTGGTCTCTCTATATAGGGATATATTAACCAATGCTCGTATCTCCTTCATTTCACAATGGACGAAAATTGTTACAGGTTGTTTCATTGTAATCGATCTCACAGTAGTTTCAGGAACCGCTAAATGAATAATTCCGTTGAAGCCAGCCCTCGTCTGTTGGTGGTGGACGATGATCGGAAGTTAAGGGAGCTTCTCATTCGCTACTTGGGGCAGGAGGATTTCGCCGTCCACGGAGTGGAAGGTAGTGTGGCGATGGATGAGTATCTTGAGAGAAGTCAGGTTGACCTGATCATTCTCGATCTGATGATGCCGGGAGAGGACGGCCTGTCGATAGCACGTCGTCTGAGAAGTGACGGCGAGATCCCGATCATCATGTTAACGGCACGAGGGGAGGACATCGACAGGATCATTGGACTGGAAATGGGTGCCGATGACTACCTGCCAAAACCTTTCAATCCACGGGAACTGCTGGCCAGGATCCGTGCGGTTTTGAGGCGTCGGCAATTACCTGGACAATCCGATCAAACTACAGAGACGAAAGAGTCGTTCAGTTTTGCGGACTTTACCATCGATTTCCAAACCCATGTCTTTAGCAAAGGCGAAGTGGAGATACCCCTCACCGGTGGCGAGTATACGCTGCTTGAAGCTCTGACCAGGAGTCCGAACAGGGTGCTGACACGGGACTACCTGGTGGAAACGCTGAAGGGATACGAGCGCATGCCCTATGATCGAAGTATCGATGTGCGCGTAACACGCCTGCGCAAGAAAATCGAAGCGGATCCCACCAATCCAAGATATATCCGTACCATATGGGGTAAGGGCTATATATTTACGCCAAAGGGTAACGTTCCAAGCTCGTGAGTCCAGCCAAATACACGCAAACGTTATTTGGTCGCACCGGATTGACGATCACTTTGGCATTTCTGATTTTTTCCCTTTTTGCGGTGCTGGTGAATGTAACGCTGATTCTTAGACCCATCGAACGGCAGGCAGCAGATGACCTTGCTGCGCTGATCGAATTATCGACAAAAACCTGGGTTGAACTGCCTCCGGACACCCGCACCGATTTTGAACGTGAAATGCGCAAGAGCCACCAGTTGCGAATCTACGAGGCCGAAAACGAGATTGCAGCATATGAAGATGACAAGGCCTACCTGATAGCGTTGGTTGATTCATTGGAGAACCGAATCGGCAAGCCGGTACCACTGCGTAAAATGAATTTCAACGATGATTGGCTATGGGTCGATATCCCGATTGCAAACCGGGTACTCAGGATCGGGTTTGAAGCGGAGAGGATGGAGGTTCAGATCCCCCTGGCCCTGGTGCTGATCGTTGTCATGGGAACCTTGATCGTCACCCTGGTTTCTCTGGTTTTGGTACGGCGAATTACAAAACCCCTGGCGCGGCTGGTGGAAGCAACAACGACGCTGGGTCAGGCACAGGATCATGTGCAGGTTCCTGAAGAGGGACCGAGCGAACTTGCTGAACTGGCAAGAGGTTTCAATCGCATGGATACACAGGTAAGGGAGCTTCTGGCTAACCGCACTACACTGCTCGCCGGAGTTTCCCACGATCTGCGGACTCCCATTGCCCGTGTTCGTCTCGCGGTGGAGTTACTGCCGTCTGAGCAGAAACCGGAGCTGGAGCAAGGAATTCTCGATGACCTGGAGGAGATGGACAACCTGATCGGTCAGGCGATGGAGTTTGCCCGAAGCTTAGGAGACTCCAGCAAGGTGATGACTGTCGATGTCGGCGCACTGTTATTGGAGATAGTTGAAGAATATGCACGGGGCGGCCATGCTGTGAGATTGACCGCAGAATCAGGTTGTGTGGGGGAGCTGTCATCGAATGCTCTGCGCAGGGTAACCACCAATCTGCTGGATAACGCAGTCAGATACAGTCATGAGCAACCGGTGGAACTGTCGTGTGAATCCGACGCCGGCAGTGTAATTATCCGTTTTGCCGACCGGGGGCCGGGTATACCGGAAGCATTTAGACGATTTGCCTTCGACCCTTTCTGGCGAATGGAGTCATCCCGAAATCCGAGCACCGGAGGCAGCGGCCTGGGATTGGCGGTGGTCAAGCAGCTATGTGACGCGAATGGTTGGGAAATCGAACTGGGTGAATCGGTAATCTACGGCGGCCTTGAAGTTACATTACGCCTGCCGCTCTCAACAGAGGAGCAGTCCCGTTGCATCTCTCCGAAAAATTAAAGAATGATGTCAAGACTTAGTAAAATACGCTTCATCGTATAGTCGTTGGAGCCGACTTCATCAAGCGGACTCCCACCTCGATCCGTCCGGTTCTTCGACCAGTCTGCCTGTGCCCGAAGCGTGGCGTATTTCCCAATCTGGTAGCTGGCTGCTACCCCTGCCAAGTTTGTTTTATCTCTCCTGGTGGTATCGAGGTAGTCGAACAGGGCGAGCCCGGAAAACAGAGTAAGATGGGTGTTGGAAGTCAATTGATAGGAGATATCCAGATCAAGAGCGGTTTCCAAATATCCTGAAGCGTCAATGAGGGTCGTCTCGTTGAGCGTTCTGTCACTTGAGAGTGACAGTTGCCACTTCTCTCTGGGCTGCCAGTATAAGTTGAGCGCGAAGTCAACGGCGCTGAGCCTACTGAACTCCGGTTCTTTATACGCTTGTCCCAACCAACCCAGATAGGCCTCAAAATCGAAGGTATCACCCTGCTTCAAGTGTATTCCCACCGCACTGCGGAAACCATCGGAATCGCGTTGTAACCCCGCGTCATCAGTAGCTTGTTGATAGATCCGCTGTTCGCCTGATGCCTGGATAAACCATGAAAAATCTTTTGTGTGCCGCCGTTCCAGTCTAAGAGCAATGCTCCTGATATCCCGATCACGGTCGCCATTGTAAACCGGCCCTTCCAGGCTTTCGCCATCTTCATAACGCCAAGCTTCCTGAATTACGCCGGCACGCAGTTGGTAATCTCCACGCTGGTGAAGAAGACCAATACTTACATCTTTAATATCGTAGACGATGGGGCTTAAGGTTCGTCGAGTGTCGTTCGGAGAAGTTCGCTCTTCGTGTTTCAAATGGTACCCGGTTGCCAGCATGAAGTGAGTAGTGCTGTCGGCAGCAACTAACGCACCGAGTTTCAACCAACCATCCGTATAGTCTTCAAGGGAATTATTTCGGTAGAAAGCCGACTCGACACCAAGATCCAGAGAGAGACGTGCGGCATCCATGTCGAATTCTACGTCAAGAGCCGGGACGATGATGCTAGCCCAGTCGGAAACGGCGAAAGAGTCATCCGCATAAATATTATCGTTATATCTTTCTTCAAGCTCGAGCGAAAAAGAGAGGCTAGGATTATCGCTTTCCTTCGACATCGAAGGTACTTCACTCGCATAACCACGAAAAGATAGTGTACAGAGCAACAAGCTTAACCGAATCCAGGCTACCCGATTAGCGCGGAAGAGTCGTTTATTCATCTGTATATTCAGGGTAACGCGCCGAAAGGAAACATATAGAAACAAAACGCCTTATGAAAGAAACCGGCCAGCAACAACCTTCTGGAATATCTGATTCGCTCTTTGGCTCGGAAATGCTACATCCAGTAGCACTATTCAAGCATAGCGAAAAATATCAACCAGCATAACCTATCCTGATTACCTCTGTTACTCTGCCACTATCGGGAAAAAGGTTTGTCCACAAACAACGCTAAAAGCGCAAATGGGTTGATTTCGCATGAAAACCCGATTGCTATCCGTCTGCATCGACCTTTTCAACCATCACGGTTATGGCTTCTTGAACTGACACAATGGCTCGATGCACAAGGAAAAATCGCGTTATTTTCATGTTTGCGGACTGAAAATACCGTCTGATCATGCTGAATTTTAGGGATTCCTTAACGAGACAGTAACTCACCCGGACAGTAAGTTCGTCAGCCCGCAGCAGTACCTACTCTTACGCATTATTGGGCTGAATTGCCGTTGACTTTGCATGCTTCTGAGCGGAGTCGACAGAACACATCAAGTGGAATTATTTCAAAAAGATCAGGAATCCGTATTTCCCACCGGACATCCAAATGCATCGGTCTTGACACCACGAGGGGTATTGGGGCACTTGTCACGATAATCGGGGGTACCGTCAAAATCACTGTGTTTCGGACAGCCGTTGGGAGCAATTCCCATGCTGAGCGTTTGAGGTGCATCTTCCGGGCAGTAGTCCCGACTGTTGACGATGCCGTCACCGTCGTTGTCAGGCTCACAACCATGGGCATCCACAGGGTAGGCCCGTGGGCCATGTTTCAAACGTTCCTGATTGACGGCTGTGGCGTATTTAAAATCTGCCGGTAATTTTTTCAACTGGGCAGTATTCGGGCAACGGTCTAAGGCGTCGACCACTCCGTCATGGTCGCTATCGGGTTCAACGGCACTAGCACTTCCTGCAACGAATGCAGCAAGTAGCAGCAATGTGCCAAAGGGTTTCTTGCTCATGTCAGGTCTCTTTTGAAGAACAGGAAGGTCACGATACGGAGCGCTGAAAACCCAATCCGCATCGCAACCTCATCGATAGACTGGAGTGTTTGCTCGTTATCGACTTAAGATCGCATCCACATCTTCCTGGCTCAAGTATTGGGCCTCATAATTGCCAGCGCCGATTACCGCCTCGATCTGGCCCACATAGGCGCGCAAATGATTCTCTGAACCATCAACCAGTGAGCGGTAGGCGTTGATCAAACCACTCTCATCGGTGTAGTTGAGACCACAGGGATCGTTATAACCTGCGTCTACCATCACTTGCGGGCAATCCGCGATGTCATGCATATCCAGTTCTTCGATATAGGCGCCAACATAGAGGGCGTCCAACTCACTGCCGGCAGCTGCAGCGGTGAGCGCTGCAAATTTCTCATCGAAGTACCAGCCCCACTCCTCACCGGTGAACACGCCGAGGCTCTGCGGCAGGTTGTTGGTATCCGGGTTGGGATCTTCCAGGCCATACTGGGCCAGCTTGTCACGCATGGTGTCGGTGTGAGTCTGCTCGGAAGTGGTGGCGATCCTGTTGAACACGCCCTGGTCGGGATACCACTCCCCGAGTCTCAGGTAGACATCACGTGCCAGTTTTTCCTCTTCCCGCATGAAGGTGAGATGAGAGGCTTCATTGGCGTCCAGCCCGGTGGAACCGCCGCCACTGCTGTTACCACCGCTTCTGCCTTTGCCACCACCAGCTGCAAAAACATTGGTTGAGATCAGGGCGACTGCGATGGAGGCAACGATAGCGGTTTTAATTCGGCTTTTCATAGAGCTTTTTTCCTCGAGGGTCTTTATGGACCAGACTGTATGGTTGTGATTCCAGCTGCTTGCCAGAGATGCCACAAAGACTAGGAAACAAAACCTGCTTCAGGGGTTTCAAGATGTTGCACTGGGAGAAAAATGGTTTCAGGACGTTACAGAGCAGAGAAAAATCTGTTTCAAATGTTTCAAAACGCCGAATAGTGAAACACTGCAGTGTGGATGGGTACAACGAAGATCTATTACAGTCAGGATGAGAGAGTCAGACCTTTGGCAGCAATTTGCCGTCTGTTGCAGATCCTTCCTGACCACAAAAACAGTCAGTATTCATAATGCCACACCCTGCATTATTCGAGCATAATAAAAAATAGCACTTGACTAGACCGACCGGTCTATTATACTTCAGGTCATGAATGTTGAGCACGACACAAGAACCCGTATCCTCTCCACCGCCCGCGAACTTTTTCACGGCAGGAGTTATGCCGACGTGGGCATCAAGGAAATATGTGATCTTGCGAAGGTACAAAAAGGAAGTTTTTACCATTTTTTCCCTTCCAAGCAGGATCTGGCCATGGCAGTCATTGATGACATGGCCGATGAGTGGGCGCACGGTTTTGTGGCTGAGGCCTTCGACCAGAATCTTCCTCCGCTTGAGCGCCTCGACTATATGGTCGATGCTGCTTACTACTGGCAGAAGGCCGCCAAGGATATCGAGGGCCGCATGCCAGGCTGCCTGTTCGGCAATCTGGCTCTCGAGATCAGCACCCGCGACGATGTGTTACGGGCCAAACTCAATGCAGTTTTTGATAAAGCCAGTAGACGTTTTCACGAAGCCCTCGATCAGGCAGTTGAGCTGGGTGAAATCCCCCCTCTCGACAGCGAGGCCACCGCAGCCGCCATGCTCGCCTTCCTTGAAGGTATCATTCTGCTGGCAAAAACCAGGAATAACCCTGAAGTGATTCGCAACCTGGGCCCTGCCATCAAGACACTTCGCATCGAGTTGGCCCATCCAAATTAGTGAACTATTTTTTTGCCCTTCCTGTTGACCGACCGGTCGTCTATGAAGTAATCACATCCATAACCAAGGAGAAAACCGTGACAGAAACAGCACACACATTGGACGCAAGAGGCCTGAACTGCCCGCTCCCTATTCTCAGAACCAAGAAGGCGATAGCTGCATTGGCCTCTGGAGAAATCCTGGAGGTCATCGCAACAGATCCCGGATCAGTGAAAGACCTGGATTCATTCTGCAGCCAAACCGGCCATGAAATGGTCTCCAGTGAAGAGGCTGCCGATGGGTTTGTCTTCCTCATCCGCAAAGCATGATTCTGCAAGGAGAAAAACGATGAACAGTACCGCACCGGTTATCGATATGCCGACGAAAGATCTCGATGCCTGGTTCAACCAGCGCTTCGACGAGAAAATGGCTGAACGCGAAGCAGCCCACACCCCATCCATGACCATTATCGCCACGAAAGGAACCATGGACATGGCCTACCCGCCCTTTATTCTCGCATCAACGGCTGCTGCACTGGGATGGGATGTTTCAATATTCTTTACCTTTTACGGATTGAGTCTGTTGAAAAAGCAGCTGGATCTCAAGGTAAGCCCACTGGGCAATCCCGCCATGCCCATGAAATTGCCGGAGGGACCTTCATGGATTAGAGGTAAGGAGCTGCCCATTCCCACGTCCATCATGACGTTGGTTCCGGGTTTTGAAAATATGGCAACCTCTATGATGCAGAAGACCATGGACAAGAAAGGTATCGCACGCATTGAAGAGCTGAGAGAATTATGCGCCGAAGCCGAAGTTAAACTTGTCGCCTGTCAAATGACCGTTGATCTTTTTGACCACGACCAAGACGATTTCATCCCGGAAATCCACGAATGGGTTGGAGCCGCCAGTTTCCTGCCCCGGGCGCTGAAGGCCGATGTAAACCTGTTTGTCTGACAGGTGGGGGCATTGCCCCCTTTTTTCATCCAAGTATCCGCCCTTTTCCCATTGAACATTTCAATGGTCAGAAAATCTTGGACACATTGAAAACTCGCTGCATGCTGCCCGTATTGGGTTAAACTTTCCAAACAACTTACCATTTGATACGTCGAGTTTGGAGAGTGCCGATGATGATTTTCAGAACCGTACTTATGGGGATTGCCTTGTGCGCCGCTACGGTCGCCCAAGGCAGTGATGTTGAAACCCTGAAGCAGCGGTGTGAGGCCGCTCGCGAGGCAAAACTTGCTCCAGAAAGAACAAAACTGATCGAAGAGTGTGCGGCCAAGCCACGCAATACCCGTGACTATTGTGAACGTTTTTACAAAGATCACGGCAGTGGCGGCAAGACACAGGCTGGTGGCTATCGCCAACGGCAATTTCATGACCTTCCTGAATGCCGACAATACTACGAGGCTGAAAAAGCGGCCAAAACACGTTGACGCTGAGCATCTTTTCTCCAGATGCCACACGCCAACTCCTTACCGTTCTCAGGTTGACTAACCGGGCCACACGATCTAGATTGCCATATAACCAGATTCCCTAAGGAACCCATGCTTCGTCGCCTATTGATCACATGGCTTATCGTCTCCATCCTCGGTTACGGGATGGCGTTGGCTGCTGATGTGCACAACGGACAATCAACGGATCACACTCACGATATCGGCCATAACACAACGCATCCTGCCGATGCCGACGATGCGGGCGACAGCGACCATTGCTGTCACGGGGTCATCCATCTGCTTGGATTAAACCAGGCTGAGGCGACCAAGCTGTCTGCCAATCACGGTATTTTGCGGACCCCCTATCCTGTTTCAAGAGTCTCCTCTCCCCCTGCGTCTCTTTTCCGCCCTCCAATCTCTGCCTGATTTTCGTCTCACCTCACACCTGCAATAAACCTGCCTGCTGTTTGCCGGATCAGTGTTTGTAACAGGTTCTCTCTGTTAACGAATTTACGGAACTCAGGTTATGTCATTCTCCATCTGCAGGCATGCAGGCCTGTACGCCTGTTTATTTATCTTCACTGCCTGGACACCCGCTGCAAATGCCAAGGGGCAACCACCCCATGAGGTGGAAATCCAACAACTGGCTAGCGTCGTCAACCGTGCACTGGCATCGAACCTGGATATACAGGCAGCTAAAGCCGCCGTGGACGCCGCAGAGGCAAGACTGACAGGCGCCGGTCTGCCATTGAATAACCCTGAACTGGAAATGGAGGCTGAACACACTGACATCAGCACCTACACCCTCGGCATCAGTCAGACCATTGACTGGTACAATAAACAGGATGCCATGGAGCAGGCTGTACGGGCTGAACTGGATGTTGCCAGAACAGAGGTTAGGACCCTGAACCTGGTAAAGTCAGCGGAACTTCTCAAGGCGATAGGCGAGATTGCCACCCACCGGGAGATCACTACACTCTCCAGGCGCCGCACCAGGATACTGGAGCGCTTCTCTCAACTTGCTGAACAGCGTCATGCGGCCGGTGACATCCCCCAAGTGGAGTTGGAACTGGCGCGCCTCTCACTTGCCGAGGCCGTCATGCAACATGCCGCAAATGGCAGCGAACTCATCCAGGCAAAAAGCGACTATTTCAGCCTCAGCGGCCAAACACTGGACGGCAATATCAAGTTGCCCGACCGGCTGCCCGCCAAGCCCTCCAGCACCTTGGATGAAGAGACCCTCGTCCTGAATCATCCCCAGGTGCAAGTTGCACAGCGGATGACACAAGCTTCCCGACAGCAGATTCACGCTGTGGATCAGGAGCGTATGGCCGACCCCACATTCGGCTTGAGAGCGGGGCGAGAAGATCGGGAAAACCTGCTTGCCCTCACCTTCTCCATCCCCCTGCAGGTCAGAAACGATTTCCAAAGCAGTGTGAATGCCGCTCAGGCAGAGGCGCTGGCAGCGGAACAGGTGGCGCAGCAGACCTACCGGAATCTGTTGACCCGACTCAGGAGCGCACGGGAACGCTATCTGCTGGTTGCCGATGCATGGTCCCTGTGGGTTTCCCATGGGCGCAGCAGTCTGCTCCAGCGTATCGATCTGCTTGAAACCCTGTGGCAGGCGGGTGAGATGAGCACCACTGACTACCTGTTGCAGGTGCAACAGACACTTGATACACAGATCGCCGGAGTCAGACTCCAGGGTGATCTGTGGGGCACCTGGGTCGATTGGTTGAGCGCCTCCGGCACCCTGAACGCATGGTTGAACAAAACACCAGAGGAGCAGTAAAACATGTCTATTCAACAGTGGATTCAGTGCCTGCTCGTCCTGGTCTTTCTCTATGCCAATCCCCTCTTTTCCGCGGATGAACATGACCATGAGCCTGCCGAAATGTCGACAGAAGCCGGACACAACGATGAAGACCGCCATGATGAGCAGGGTCATGAAGAGGAAAACCGCATCCATCTGAGTGATGAGCAGCGCCGCAGCGCCGGTATCCGCGTGGAGCCATTGACCCTTCGCCCCATTCCCAGCGAGATCAAAGCCCCGGGGGAGATCCTGCTCAATGCTTACGCATCCAGTCAGGTCACGCCACGCATCGAGGCCCAGGTTATAAAGCGCCACATCCGCCTCGGAAGTCCCGTTTCTGTGGGAGAGCCCCTGGTCACGCTCTCCAGCGTCTCTATGGCAGAGGGCCAAGGCGCCCTGCTGGTCGCCGCCCAAGAGTGGCGAAGAGTGAAGAAACTGGGAAAGAAGGTGGTTTCAGAGAGACGCTATCTGGAGGCCCAAGTATCATTTCAACAGGCCCGCGCCAAACTGTTGGCCTATGGTCTGACAACCGGCCAGACTGACCGACTGGTCAAGGGAAACGAGATCCGTCAGGCGGACGGCCGCTTTACCCTGCTCTCGCCCCAGGCCGGTACAGTCATCCGGGACGATTTCATCATCGGCCAGATGATAGACCCCGGTGAACTGCTGTTCGAAATCACCGACGAATCCAGACTCTGGGTTCAGGCCCGGATCAATCCGGAGTCAGTCTCTCACATCGATATGGGTGCGCCGGCCCGTGTGCTGGCAGGAACGGAGTGGATAGAAGGCAAGGTCATACAGGTACATCACGCACTGGATGAGACCACCCGCACCCTGGCGGTTCGCCTGGAGATCCCCAATCCGGCAGACCGGCTCCATCCCGGTCAGTTCGTGATGGCCAGGATCAAGACCGGCGAGTCAGGGCAGAGCGCCCTCACCCTGCCACTGGATGCCGTAATGCGTAGTCCCGACGGGGATTGGCAGGTCTTCGTAGAAGAGGAACCCGGCGAGTTCGAACCCAAAGAGATTGAGCTGCTGCGGCAACTGCCCGGTCTGGCTGTGATTGGTGGACTGAAACCTGGAACCCGCGTGGTCACGCAGGGCGCCTTCTTTGTGCAATCGGAACTGGCCAAGTCCGGTTTCGAAGTCCACAACCATTGAGGGCAACACCATGTTGAACAGACTGATCGACTGGTCGGTAGCCAACCGCCTGCTGGTGGTGCTCGCCCTACTGGCCGCAGTGGGTGCTGCTGCCGCACTGATTCCAAACCTCAATCTCGACGCCTTTCCGGATGTCACAAATGTCCAGGTGCAGATCAATACAGAGGCCCAGGGTCTGGCCGCCGAGGAGGTGGAGCAACTCATAACCTATCCCATCGAAGCGGTGATGTACGCCCTGCCCGATGTGGAGGAGGTCCGTTCCATCTCCAAGACCGGGCTCTCCGTCATCACCGTGGTCTTCAAGGAGGGCACCGATATCTACTTCGCCCGCCAGCTCGTCTTTGAGCGGCTGCAGGATGCACGGGGGCAGATTCCCTCAGGGGTCGGCACACCGGAGATGGGGCCCAACACCTCTGGCCTGGGACAGATCTATCAATATATCCTGCGCTCCGACGATCCACAGAGAGATGGCGCCATCGCCCTGCGCAGCCTCAACGACTGGGTGGTAAAACTGCTGCTGTTGCCGGTGGACGGCATTACCGATGTACTCTCCTACGGTGGTGAGGTTCGGCAGTACCAGGTACAGGTCGACCCCGGAAAACAGCTCGCCTACGGCATCAGCATCGATGAGATCGCCACAGCCATCGAGGCCAATAACCGCAACGCCGGTGGCTGGTATATGGACCGTGGCGCGGAACAGTTGGTAATCCGCGGTGTGGGTTGGCTGCGTGCAGGCAAGGAGGGTCTGCAAGACATCAGAAACATCCCGCTCAAGCAGAAAGAGGGCGTAGTGGTCCGGGTGGAGGATATCGCACAGGTGGAATTCGGTGGTGAGATTCGCCAGGGCGCAGTGACCATGACACGCCGCAACACCGAAGGGGAACCAGAACCTCTGGGCGAGGTGGTGGCCGGCATCGTACTCAAACGTTTGGGGGCAAATACCAAGGCGACCATCGACGCCGTCAAAGCGCGGCTGGCTGCGATCCAGCAGACACTGCCGGAAGGCATCACCCTCGAGCCATTCTACGACCAGGCCGATCTGGTGGAGCAGGCGGTGGAGACAGTCAGCCGGGCGCTCACCGAGGCCTTCGTACTGATCGTGGCTGTGCTGTTGCTGTTCCTGCTCAATATCCGTGCCACCCTGCTGGTATTGATCTCGGTGCCGCTATCGGTCGGGCTGGCCCTGACTGCCATGAGCTACTGGGGACTCTCAGCCAATCTGATGTCACTGGGGGGACTGGCCATCGCCATCGGCATGATGGTGGACGGTTCGGTGGTGATGATGGAGAACATCTTCAAACACCTCTCCCACCCGGACGAGGAACATCTGGAAAGCGTCGAAAAAACTGTCGCCCCCGGCGATACCGATCCCTATAACGCTTCACATGATCGCCACGGCATCCCCCTGCGCATTCAGGAGGCCGCCCGCGAGGTGGGCAGGCCGGTCTTCTATGCGGTCATCATCATCATCGTGGTCTTTGCCCCACTATTCGCGCTGGAGGGTGTCGAGGGCAAACTGTTCCAACCCATGGCCGTTTCCATCGTGTTGGCCATGCTGACCTCCCTCGCAGTGGCGCTGGTGGTCATACCCGCACTCGCCACCTATGCCTTCCGCCGGGCCGTCAAACATCGCAGCAGTCCGGTCTTCCTGCCACTGGAGTGGCTCTACCGGCACTCGCTTCGTTACGCCCTGAAAGTGAAATGGCTGGTGGTGTTGTCGGCCTTGGCCATTTTCGTCGGCGCCATGACACTGCTACCCAACCTGGGCACAGAGTTCGTGCCGGAACTGGAAGAGGGCACCATCAACATCCGGGTCACCCTGGCGCCCTCAGCCAGTCTGGATACCGCACTGGGTGTAGCGGCAAAGCTTGAAGAGCGCCTTATGGCCTTCCCCGAGGTGACCTACGCATCCAGCCGCATCGGCCGGCCTGAACTCGGCGGTGACCCGGAACCGGTCTCCAACATAGAGATTTACGTGGGATTAAAGCCGGTGGATGAGTGGAGCAGCGCCCAGAACCGCCTCGAACTGCAGAAACGGTTCGAAGAGATCCTGTCAGTACATCCCGGCCTGCTCCTCACCTTCTCGCAACCCATCGTCACGCGAGTGGATGAGTTGCTCTCCGGTGTCAAGGCGGAACTGGCGATCAAGCTGTTTGGACCTGATCTGAAGGTACTGGCGGCAAAAGGCAGAGCCATCGAGGCATTGACCCGGCAGGTCGATGGCACCCGCGGCGTGGAGATGGAACAGATCGCCGGTGAGGCCCAGCTGACGATACGCCCCCGACGGGATCTGTTGGCCCGCTACGGCATCCCGGTTTCGCAGGTGATGGATCTGGTGGCCGACGGCATCGGGGGTACCGAGGCGGGCCAGGTCATTCAGGGCAACGAGCGATACGATATCACTGTGCGCCTGGCAAAAGAGTTCCGCCAGGATACAGAGACATTGAAAAAGCTGGTACTGCAGGCCCCCGGTGGCGCCTGGGTGCGATTGGGCGAAGTGGCCGATGTGGTCATAGAGTCCGGTCCCCCGCAGATCCGCCGTGACGATGTGCAGCGCCGGGTAGTGATCCAGTCCAACGTCGAGGGCCGCGACATGGGGAGTCTGGTGGCGGAGCTACGTCAGCATATCGCTGATGAGATAGATCTGCCGGTGGGCTACTCGGTGGTCTTCGGTGGACAGTTCGAGAACCAGCAGCGGGCGCAGCAGCGGTTGATGATCGTGGTACCCCTCTCTCTCGGCCTGATTTTCCTGCTGCTCTACTTCGCCTTCCACTCCGTGGGACAGGCGTTACTGATCATGCTCAACGTACCATTGGCCCTGATCGGCGGCATCGCCGCCCTCTACTGGACTGGCCAGTATCTCTCGGTACCCGGCTCCATCGGTTTTATCGCATTGTTCGGAGTGGCGGTGCTCAACGGCGTGGTGATGGTCAACGCCATCAACCAGAATGTCGAGGCCGGTGGCCCCATTTCCGAAGCGGTCTTCCAAGGCGCCCTCTCCCGTCTGCGTCCGGTACTGATGACAGCCGCCATTGCCGCTTTGGGGTTGATACCGATGCTGCTCTCCTCGGGTGTCGGCTCCGAAGTACAACGCCCCCTGGCTACTGTGGTGGTCGGAGGATTGGCATCGAGCACCCTGCTGACCCTGTTTGTCCTACCCAGCCTTTATGGAGTATTTTCAAAGGGAATTCAGCCCGACGATCCATTAGGTAATTTGGTGTCAGAGTAAAATTGTTTCACAACAATTATTATTCTGACACCAAATTATTAAATATACAGGTCATGCACCATGGACTTTCTGACGAACCTTGCTGATCTCTATCTGGATGCTGCTCCCTGGCTGCTGTTGGGACTGATTGCAGCCGGGCTGATCAAAGCCTGGCTGCCGGAGGATCGTCTCAACCAGTGGCTGGGCGGAGAGGGTCTTTGGCCTGTCATCAAGGCCGCCCTGATCGGTGCTCCGCTCCCCCTCTGCTCCTGCGGCGTACTACCTGCAGCACTGGGCATTCGACGAGCCGGTGCATCCAAAGGCGTCACTCTCTCCTTCATGATCGCCACGCCAGAGACAGGCCCTGACTCTATCGCTGTCTCCTACGCCCTGCTCGGTCCTTTCATGGCAGTGGTTCGCCCCATCGCCGCTGTCCTGAGTGCGGTGTTTACCGGACTATTGGCCACGAAGGAGCAGAAGAAACCTCTCCCCCTGGCGATGGCTTGTAGTGGCGGCAGCTGTTGCGGAAATGGCTGCCAAACCGGGGAAATTGACTCCCCTCCGGGTCCTCTCAACAAGAGCTTGCAGGGCCTGCGTTACGCCTTCAGTGATATCCTCGACGACCTTGTACTGTGGCTTGGGCTGGGGCTTGTTCTCGCAGCGCTGGTAGCCACACTGGTTCCCCCCCTGACGATGGCCGAGTGGGGCAGCGGACTATCCGCAAAAGTGTTGATGCTGTTGGTGGGTGTACCGATGTACGTTTGCGCTACCGCCTCCACTCCCATTGCCGCTGGGTTACTTCTCGCGGGTATCTCCCCCGGCACCGTGTTGGTCTTCCTGCTGGCAGGACCCGCAACAAATATCGCCACAATTGCAGTGATAACAAGGGAAATGGGGAAAATGACCACAGTGGCCTATCTTTCGGGCATCAGCCTGGCGAGTATTTTACTCGGGTTGGTAACGGACCATCTTGTCACTATACTCGACATCGACATCATGGCTCAGCTCGATATGAGCGGTGAAAGCCTGCCTCAATGGGTTGCACTTATCAGCGGTGCTCTGTTGCTGATATTTGCCATCAAACCACTGCGGCGATATTTGGGAAGCATGCAGAAATAACTGCCCTGTATTGCAGCAATTCATTTCCGCACCTACCAGACGCCTTCCTACCGGCTGATTTGTTGACATTCTGAATGCGAATCATTATTATTCGCACCTCAAATAACCCTGTGTCGTTTACTGTCGCCTGAACGGCGGCGAGAAAGAGACTATTTTCAGCCAGCCAACCAGGGCCCTCCAGGTCTTGGCAGCCAGCCAGTATCGTGTTGCTGATCCTGAGAGGAAGTAATGAACAGAAAGAGAATGATTGCCGGTTTCCTGGCGACGATGATTGGTGCCTGCGTACCACTATCCACTCCCCTAGCTGATGAGGACAAACTGCGACCGGAGATCCTGAATCTCAAACACAAGGTCGAGCGTCTGGAGAAGAGCCGCAAGACGGTTGATAGTTCCAAGCTAACGGAGGCGGACTGGTCGAAGAATATCACCCTGAGCGGTCTGGTGGAGATCGAGACGGGATACAGCGATGGTCCGGATGGCAGTCAGAGTGATATCAGTCTGGCAACAGTAGAGCTGGGGATCGACGCTCAGGTCACCCTCTGGGTAAACGCGCATGTGTTGATTCTGTATGAAGAGGATGGGAGCGACTCCCCCGAGATCGACGAAGGGATCGTCACTCTGCAAAACCAGGCTATTTCACCCTTCTCCCTTGCCATCGGCCGCATGACTCTGCCCTTCGGAAACTACGAGAGTGCCATGGTCTCCGATCCGCTCACCCTGGAGATCGGCGAAATCCGGGAGGCCGCCCTGCAGGCAGGTTATAACCCGGGTGGTTTCTACAGTTCAGCCTTTATCTTCAATGGAGAGACAAAAACGGGCGGCAGTGAGTCCATCAACCAGTACGGTTTCAACCTGGGACTGGTACAGGATAAGGAAGGGGCGGATTTTGGCTACGACATCGGCCTCTCCTGGACCAATAATCTGGCTGACTCGAATAGCCTGCAGGACGCCGTTGCCAATCCTTTCAACCTGACCGGTAAGGTCTCAGGCTACAGCATCCACGCCCTGGCAACCACAGGCCCGTTCACCGTCATTGGTGAGTATCTTACTGCATCCAGCGTCTTCAACAGTGCCGATCTGGCCTTTAACGGCGCTGGCGCCAAACCGGTCGCATTTAACGTCGAAGCGAACTACATCTTCTCCCTTGCCGACAAGGAGGCGATCATCGCCATTGCCTGGCAGGGAACGCAAGAGGCCCTTGCCCTGGCATTGCCGGAGAGCCGTTATCTCGCAACCCTCTCTGTGGGGATCGGCGAGAACACAGTCCTCTCCTTCGAGTACGCCCACGATGAGGATTACGCAGCCAGCGAAGGGGGCAGCGGCGAGGCCACCGACACCATCACCGCCCAGCTCGCCGTGGTATTTTGACACCATGAGCGATCAGCCAAACCAATTGTGAAGTGGTGAAGCGAAACTGGCTCTGCCTTCCGTGACAGGGCATTTCGAAGGAGATTACACCTCTGGCCGCATGTGTGGGAACAACAGAACATCGCGGATGGAGGGTGAATCTGTGAGCAACATCACCAACCGGTCGATGCCGATACATTAAGAATCAATATCAACTGGCTTCTTTTTTAATAGCTTTGTTCCTGTGAACATAGCTGTTATTAAACTCCCGCCTTCTCGCGTCTCTGTGCGCACCACAAAGAATACAAGTGAGTCTTCGACCTCGTGAAAGATTTTGGGACATCCCAGTCCCCAAAATCGACTCGGCCTTCGACAGCCTGTTTGTGCCCCGGCCGTCCCGGTCACTGGCACTACGCGACAACCTCGCAAGC
>JAESPE010000033.1 GCA_016756835.1 gamma proteobacterium endosymbiont of Lamellibrachia anaximandri
TCTCTCTTCACTCAGTCTCGCTAAGAAAAAGAGAAAAGCTGCGTGGAATGACCGTTACCGCACTAAGGTGGTGTTTTCAAGCTGATTTTAATGCGGTGGCCCTGGGACAGTTGCTGATTCAGTGGACTCAAAATCACGATTCGGGTAGCCGCCAGCGCAGGCTTCTCGTTAATCATCCGGGCCAGCACCGCGCCACTGGCCCCAGGCATCTGTCGGTCGAGCATAGCAATATCGTATGGATTGCCCATGTCGGCAGCGGTATTCAGCATGGACAAAGCCTGACTCCCATTTTTCGCGATATCAACCGACAGACCCAATGCGCTGATCTGATTCATCAAATATCCGCACACCGTCGCATTGTCATCAACAATCAGAAGGCGCCTATTCAGAAGGTCTTCATCCAATGCAGGTTCCGGATAAAACGTTTCTCTCTCTATGTTCAGCCGGAGATCGAAGTGAAAGCAGCTTCCCCGTCCTAACTCACTCTCAACCTTCAGTTTCCCGCCCATTAGGCCAAGAAGCTGATTGGAGATATTCAGTCCAAGACCAGTGCCGCCATATTCACGTGTAATTGAACCATCTGACTGCGTAAAGGCCTTGAAGATGCGCTGTTGGTTACCGGCATCGATACCAATACCTGTATCTATAACCTTGAATGAGAGACGAGCTTCGTTCTCAGACAGTTGCATCACCTCCAACTCCAATACCACTTCACCCACCTGGGTAAACTTGATGGCATTTCCCAACAGATTGACCAGCACCTGCTCCAGGCGTACTGAATCACATCTGAAGTGATTGTGCAGGTTGGACGGCAAGACCGCAGTCAACTCAAGGCCTTTCCTATAAGCCCGATCGGCCAGCAGCTCTACAGCATCCTCTATCAGGTGACGCAGATTGACGCTTTGCAGCTCAAGTTCAAGCCTACCGGCTTCAATCTTGGAGAAATCCAGCACATCATCGATCAGATGAATCAAGCTGCCACCCGAACGTTTAATGGTTTGGGCAAAATGGCGCTGACGCTCATTGAGACCGCTCTCCATCAACAGCTCCGCCATGCCCAACACACCATTCATTGGTGTACGGATCTCATGACTCATTTTTGCAAGAAAAGACGACTTGGCGGCATTGGCAGATTCAGCCGTACTTTTCGCCTGCTGGAGACTCTTGATCAGTGCTTCTTTCTCATATTGCAGCAGGAAATTTGCTCGCAAAGTCCTGTTCTGCTTACTCACAACCGTAGTCATGAACAGGCTGTAAGCCAGCATCATAAACACGATATGCGACAACCCATCCGGACTACTGAAATAGAATTGCAGGGCGATAATGATAGGAGCAGGTAAAATGTAGAAGGTCGCCGCCACCGAGCTGACCGCCAGGACATGAACCCCCGCTGTTATCATGCCCGCAACAACCAGCACAACCATCATCACGCCGCCCGGATTACCCTGCAGTTGCAGTATGGACAAAAGCTCCCAGGCAACCAGACCCCAGCCCAGCCCCACCAACGCAGTCAGGGAGACGTAGATCCCCACCCAGAAATCTACCGTCGCAAACTTCGCCCGGTAGTTCCGATAGGCCCATACTGTCAGCAGGCGCGCCATCACCATCAGATTTATTGGGACAAGCCAGACCAGAGTCGACTCCATGGGCAAGAGCGAGTCAAAATATAAAGCCAGCAAAACGCTAACAAACACAACGACCAGATTAGACAGAAATGCACTGCCGTACAGCACACGGGCCTGCTCCAGTCTGAACAAAGCATCCAGCTCCGCACTCTCCTGCGGCTGAGATGACCCCAAGCTTTTCTCTCTTTCCATTGTCAAGCGTCAGCCGTACCTATGGAACAAGCACTCACCGAAAGGCACATGCAAAACAACACAGAAAATCACCCGCTCTCCACACAGTTTCGCCCTCTATCCTTAGCGGCATACAACGCTTTGTCAGCAGCTTTCAACAATTGCTCATAACTCTCATCTTCGCTGCTGGCAGCAGTAACACCGAGACTCACAGTCACCTGCTCATTGAAGTTTTTAGTCCCAAAAGAGTGCTCGGCCACGGCGCGGCGCAGTCGTTCGGCCATCTGATTGGCCGCGTCGATATCCAATCCGATGCTGAACATCAAAAACTCTTCTCCGCCGATGCGGCCGATGACATCATATGTCCGGGCGGTCATACGCAGCACACCGGCCAATTCACGTAAGACAACATCTCCCACCAGATGGCCATGGGTATCGTTGATGCGCTTGAAATGGTCGATATCCACCAGAGTGCATGAAAAGGTAAGTTTGTTTCGGCGCGCCTCTGCCAACCCCTGCTGCATTCGTTCCAGTGTGTGACGGCGGTTGGGCAACCCCGTCAGTGCATCTGAGATAGCCAGCTCGTTAACCCGTTCGAAAGCAGCGGCAGCCCGCAGAAGATAACGGATACGCTGCACCAACACCGGCCACACCACCGGCTTTGTAACAAAGTCGGTGGCTTCAACCGCGTAAGCCTTTTCAATCGCAGGCAGATCATCATGACCGGTCACCATGATCACCGGCAGATGTTCTCCGCCAGGAAGCAGGCGCAACCTCTCACAGACCTGGAGACCATCAAGTTCAGGCATTTCCAGATTGAGCAGCATGACCGCAGGTTTGTCTGTGAAGAAGTGGTCGAGCGCTATGCGGCCGTTCTCGGCAAGCATCACATCGAAGCCGCCCTCTTGCAGCAGGGATTTCGCCATCTCCCGTTCAGTCGAGTCATCATCAACCACCATCACCCTTGGCCGCCGCTCCCCATCAACCAGCTCTTGGCCGGCGATGTCCGCACCCACCAAATAGGGGCTCGCCAGCTTACTGTCCTGCTCGCGGTCGATCTGCCAGGGTTCATCCTCCGGCAATTCAGTAAGCACCACCTCCAAAGCCTGGCTGACACGGGAAAATTCATCCCGAATCGCCCGCAACTGTTTTTCTCCCTCCAGAATTCTGCCATCGCGGGCCTCTTTTTCCAGGTTCCTGCAGAGAGCCGAAAGCCTGAGGGCAGTCAGATTGGCACTTGACGATTTCAGGCTGTGCGCAAGCTGAAACAGCGCTCTTGCATCCCGTCTGTCGAAAGTCTGTTCCATCTTTTCCAGCAGCGCCTCGGCACTGGAGAGATAGGTATGGATCAGCTGCGTGAGACGGCCTACCCGTAAACCCTGAAAATTATTCTTCAATACCAATAATTTTTCCGCATCAAGCGGTTCTGACACAGTCGTTTCCAAGCCAGTGCTTTTCTCGCCAATAGGGGATACCGCTGACCCCAGCCGGGTTAAAAACACGGAGGGGAGTTGATGCATCCTCCAGTCGATCAGCCTGATCAAGAGCGCACTGCCGGCCACCGTCAGGCCCGCCGCCATCAGCAAAATCATGGCCAGTGATAGCGCAGAGTTACGCGCCAGCTCCAAGGCAGGCGTCTCACTGAGAATCAGGTCAACATAACCAAGGGGCATGCTCTCTGCCGTCCGCTGTTCCGGTGGGATCGGCGTAAGAAAACGGATATAGGGTTCACCGGTGACGGGATCAGGAAACCGATCAACCACAACCCTCGCCTCTCCTGGCGTGATGCCTGCATGAGGCGCTGTCAGTGACAAACGGGTCGCCGTCCAGTGGGTGAGAATGGTCTGGTCGGGACGCAACACGGCCAGATAGAGCGGTTCAGTTTGGTTTGCCAAACCTAAAAAACGCTGTAGATCCAGGTCGCGGTTTTCGCGCATGGGTTCTTCAACAAGCTGCGCGACTGCCCGTGAAAACTCCACTCCACGCAGTTGCAGTGCATCCAGGCCTGCCTGTTTTTGCCAGTCCATCCAAAACAGCACCACGCTCGAAAGCACCAACAGCAGCACAAAAACCGGCGCTCGGCGCTGCAAAAACAGCAGGATTTTTTTGTTGTTATCTGTTTTCAATCTTGTGTCCGTAAAATCAGTTTTCACGCCGCCGTTCAAAGGACGACAGAGAGATACGCAGACAACGCTCGCGCAATTCAGCACTAGACGGAAACCACTCCTGGCATCTGTCCTTCAGCGCTTCAACGCGTTCCTGAAAATATTTCGCGTGAGATGGACTACAATTTGGAACCCAGCCCCCCCCCCCAACCAGTGGGACTATGGCAAGAGCCCGATTAGGAATATCCCTATAGATAATAGGATGCATACTACCAAAATGCGACATGGATCACTCGTAATCTATTTCCTGCTTTGAGTATTTGCGAATTAACCGCACTCTGCAGCCAGAACACAACGCAAAACACCGTAATCCCAAGCCCCGTCGAGCGCCTCATAGAGCGGTTTCAAACGCCCCTCTTCACAGACGTCCAGATGTTCCAAAAGCCTGACGATCTCAGTATATTCTTCAGCCTCGACGGACAACACATCGGTAATATCCAGCAATCCGACCTCCAGCGCCTCGGCGAAGTGCGAATATACCGTAGTGAGTTTGAGCTCCCGCTCTTGAGCGATACGTTGCGCATCCTTACCGTTGCTGAACAGATAGAGGGTTTCGTTGACAGTGTCGCTGAGATTATTGCGCAGCAGATCGGGCAGGGGGTATTCACGGATATGCAGCAGAAATTGCTGGCCATAGCGGGCCAATTTGCTCTCGCCCACGCCGCTGATGGCGGCCATTTCATGCAGTGAGGCAGGGCGTCGACGCGCCAGTTCGGTTAGCGTGGCATCGTGAAAAATGACATAGGGCGGCACCCCCTGTGCCTCTGCCAATTCCAGTCTCAGGACTCGCAATGACTCGAAAAGAGGACGATCAAAGGCCCGTAGTCCTGAAAGTTTACGTTCCCGCTTCGACTTCTCTTTTTCAACTTTGCGCTGACGACGCAGCATCAGCCCCTGCTCACCCCGCAACAGCGGCCGGCTCTTTTCGGTCAGCCGCAGTGAACCGTGACCCGCCACATCGATATCGAGATACCCTTGGGCAATCAACTGCCGGAACAGGGAGCGCCACTCACTGATGGAGAGGTCAGCCCCGATACCAAAGGTACTGAGCCGGTCGTGCCCAAAACGCTGGATGCGATCATCTTCCTTGCCCCGCAACACATCGACCACATAGTTCACACCAAACCGCTGACCTGTGCGGTAGACACAGGAGAGCGCCTTGCGGGCCGCTTCCTGGGCATCCCAGGTCTCCGGCGGCAACAGACAATTATCGCAATTGCCACAGGGCTCCGGCAAAGTTTCACCGAAGTAGGCCAGCAGTGCCTGGCGACGACAGCCAGTCAACTCGCAAAGCCCCAGCATCGCCTCCAGTTTGTGGTGAGCGACGCGTTTGAACTGGTCTTCCGAGTCCGAGGATTGGGTGAACTGGCGCAGGGTAATCACATCCTGCAGTCCATAAGCCATCCAGGCATTGGCCGCTTCACCGTCCCGGCCGGCGCGCCCAGTCTCCTGATAGTAAGCCTCGACGCTCTTGGGCAGGTTCAGATGGGCGACAAAGCGAACATCCGGTTTGTCGATCCCCATGCCGAAAGCGATGGTTGCAACGATAATCACCCCATCCTCCCGCAGGAACCGGGACTGATTGTTGCGCCGCTCGGCATCGGACAATCCAGCATGATAGGGCAACGCTTTGCGGCCCTTGGTACTTAACCAGTCGGCGATCTGCTCCACCCGCTTGCGGGAGAGACAATAGACGATTCCGGCATCACCCGGATGTTCACGTTGCAGGAACTGCCACAACGCATCTTTCGCATTCTGACCCTCCGCCAGTGCATAGCGAATGTTGGGCCGGTCAAAACTATTGATGAAGATCGCTGCGTTCTGCAGGCCGAGTTGCTCGATAATCTCATGCCGGGTGCGCTCATCCGCCGTCGCAGTCAGGGCGATGCGTGGCACGCCTGGAAAACGTTCCTGAAGTATCGACAGCCGTTGATAATCCTTGCGAAAGTCATGACCCCATTGGGAGACGCAATGCGCTTCATCGATAGCAAAGAGCGCCAGCGGCACCTGCTCCAGCAGTGAAAGCGTCCGCTCATTGAGTAGCCGTTCCGGTGCGATATAGAGCAGATCCAACTCCCCGGCCAGGAGCGCCTGCTCAGTGGCGCGGATGGACCCCATATCAAGTGTGGAATTCAGAAATGCAGCGTTTAGACCAAGCTGGGTCAGGGCATCCACCTGATCCTGCATCAGCGCAATCAGGGGTGAGATCACCACGCCCACCCCTGGCCTTATCAAGGCCGGAATCTGGTAGCAGAGCGACTTGCCGCCACCGGTGGGCATCAGCGCGAGGGCGTCCTGTCCCTTGAGCAGGGCTTCGATTATCCCTGCCTGATTGTGGCGGAAGGATTCGTAGCCGAAGGTGCTATTGAGGATTTGGAGGGCGCGGTGCATGGGGGTATTGTAACTTTTTTGTTGGGCGGCGGAGTGTTTCCTGATAGGAAAGGGTTTTTATGGTTTAGCGTCGCTACGCATCACTCGATGATTCCTACTGGCGGGAAAGACTGATCGGCACAGAGCGACTTTAGCAGTCTGACACGAACACAGTCTGGTATTTCTATCAAGAGGTGAGTTCAGACTGCCTTTTTGGTCAATGTGACACAGTACACACTATCTTGGATCAAGGTTTGCAAGCGCTCGATTCAGGCCGAGAATACAGTTAAGCGAACCTAAGTCTAAAGACACTAAGTGAGAGAAGAAAACAGCCGCTACCCTCAGAGGGACCTTGATGGGTTAGTGATCTGTTGTGCCCTATGCCACACCATGAATGAGAGGATTGACTGAGGCTCAGATATACGCTGCAGCTGCCCTCTCTCTTAACGAGTCAACTTCTCTAGATAAAATCGGAAAAAGAGTACTCCACCATGCGAAAAATAAGTTCAGTTTTAAGCTTATCGGCAATCACACTGTTTCTTTTCTCATCATCGCTAGCCATTGCTGATCCATGGAAAAACGAATCCGGACATGGAAAGCACAGGGAACGCGGCGGTTCTTATTACAAATACGAAGAGGAGTACGGAGACTGCAAGCGTGAATATAAGAGAGGCCGGGGCGGCTACAAATACGAGGAAAAATGCACTCCAGAAGCCCGCCATGAGGGTGGACCACCACCTTGGGCGGCAGCCCACGGTTACCGCTCGAAGCAGCGGTATGGTGGGGTTTATGGACAGGACCAACACTATGAAGATACTGATTCGTATGAAGATACCGATCCGTATGAAGAATATATTACAGTGACTGAGAACCTGGGAATCCTCCATGGTACCTGCAACCGTGAGGCTCTCGGTGAGTTATTGGGAGGTGTCGCTGGCGGTGCTCTCGGCACCAGAGTCGGGAAGGGCGATGGAAAAACCATCGCAACCATCGCCGGCACTGTCGCGGGCATTCTTGTCGGACGGCACATTGGACGCTCCATGGATCAGGCCGATCAGCAGTGTATCGGCCAGATATTGGAGCGGGCACAGGATCAGCAGGCTGTTGTCTGGCGCAATCCTTATACAGGTGTGAAATACGAGATTACGCCCCAAAAGACGTATGAGCACCAAGGCCGTTACTGTCGTGAATACCTGGCAGAGGCCACGACCAGAGGCAGTGCTGGGCGTGTTCAAGGTATGGCATGCCGTAGATCAGATGGAACCTGGCTGATCGCTAACCAGTCGGGCACCTTATAAGTCTAGTATGGAGATGAATGAAACCTGAGCGTTACATCATTTCGCCATTTCCAATAGCGAACAGGGATCAGGCTCACAAACAACGCGGTTTATATATGGTAAATTCCTACAGAAATTATGAAGGGAAATATTTCTCATGACACGCTTCATTAGTCGCATTGCTTCACTCCTTACTGCCGGAACCCTGATTACCGCACTGGTTTCGTGTGGTGGTGGAAGTGGGAGTG
This sequence comes from gamma proteobacterium endosymbiont of Lamellibrachia anaximandri, assembly GCA_016756835.1. Lineage (GTDB taxonomy): Bacteria > Pseudomonadota > Gammaproteobacteria > Chromatiales > Chromatiaceae > QGON01. The sequence continues at coordinate 7,857 of JAESPE010000033.1, forward strand.
ATACTGCCACAACTACAACCGCACAACGCAGTGGGACCGTCGGTATTCTCTTAACCGACAAACCTGCTGATCCGTCTCTATTTACCTCCATTAATGCCTCCATTGCCCGTGTTGAATTGATGGGGTCAGAGAATGGCGACCGGGTTGTTCTCTACTCAGGTGAACCAAAGACGGTGGATCTGCTGAGACTGAGAAATGAGGCGATTCCTTTCACCTTTCGGGAAGGGGTGCCGGTCGGTGTCTACTGCAAGATTCGTTTGACATTAAATGATCTGGAACTGGTACTGACCGACGACACACCCGGGGACATGACAGATAACGAAACCTATCATCCCGACTTGCCGGGCAATGGCAAGCTGGATCTGGTTACACGTGACTGCTTCACGGTCGAGGCTGGAAAAGTGGTCACCCTTCAACTGGATCTGGATGCGGGCAGTTCGATCCATGTGGTCGGAAATAATAACGGGTTTAATTTCAGACCTGTCGTTTTTGTTGACGTCCTCAGCCAGGCATTCGATAGCAAATTAGTTCGACTGGTAGGGGAAATTACCGAAGTAGACCCGGATGCAGAGACACTGCTGCTGTGTGGTGCTGTGCCTGCCCACCTGTCCGATGGCATGCGGTGCGTAAAGATCTATCTGGGTGATGACGCCGCCTTTTTCGACTATCTGGATTATGCCGGCACGCCACGCCCAATGGATGAATTATTGTCAGATGACAAGATAGGTGAGCGCGCCACGATTGTGGGTTGGCCTCGCTATTGGGTCCAACCTCATATGGATGTAGAAATCCCATACGGGCATTATCCGCCACCGGGCGAGTGCCGTCTCTGGCATCTTGGTTTGGAAGCGGGCCAACAGCCACCCCCCGGTGATTGCGAAACACTGAAAGACAGGGTGTCAGAAAATATAGTTCTGATCAGTCATGAGGGTATTGTTAAAGACAAACATCACCCCTTGATGGAGGTGGATGCACTGGTCGTTGAGGTGGGTGAGTTCCTTCAAGTCGAGGGGGAAGTGGCAACCGATGCTGATCCAGATGGATTTAGCATGGCTGTCACATCGAGTGGACCTGTCATCATTACCGATACGCTTGCCGTCGCACTACAGGCCGATTATACCAATGGCAGTGCTAACCCAGTGAATGGTACCCGCATTGTGTCCAAGTCGGGCGAAATACTGGACTACACTCAGGTCATACAACCACGCGCCGTTCAGGTGGATGGCATACTTGACTTGACAGGCACCGACGCATTACTGAAATCCGCTCTGGTGATTGTCGATACAGGCATGCTGGATAATGAACAGATTACGGGAACTGTCCTTTCGGTTGACGAGGGTGGCTTTATCCTTTCACCTGGGACGGAAATGGTCTGCGGTATCGCAACCACTCAACTCGCCGTCATACTCACCGAGGATGCCGAGTTTCTTACTGTAATCATTTCTGCCGCTGGCAGTGAAATTATCCCCGGTGGAGTCTTGGAGGTTGGGCAAAGCATTGGGATGAATGGTACCTGCGAGCCTGAGGGTTATGTAACAGACAATGTTGTGATCATGGATGATCAGCGAGACTAACACTCGTCAATGAAAGGGCACGGTGAGCTGGCTGATAAGCCACCTATCGTGTACTTTTCCTGAATGTCCGGAATAGGCGCTTACCAGCCGTTCGCACCACTCGCCTGAATGGCTCTTATTGGCCGAAATCAGACACTGCCTGTCAGATCAATCACGACTAATACACATCATTTCCTGCTGCCTTTTCAGGAAGATACACTTCGTGTCATGAATTGCTTTTTCTACCCAAATCACGACAACGTAAACAAAGCCTCGTCGAAATAACAACGTCGGGTGGCGACACAAAAAAATAACATCAAACAACAGGAAGAGTCACTCTGGCGATTTCCCAAAATAATCCCGCGTCAACCCAAACACCACCGGACTCAACAACAGCAACGCCAACAGATTCGGCAACGCCATCATCGCGTTCAGGGTGTCCGCCACCAGCCAGACGAAATCGAGCTGCTCCTGCGCCATCGCACCCACCGGGATCATGATGATCCAGAGCGCACGGAAAGGCGTAATCGCCCGCACGCCAAACAGGTACTCCACACACTTCTCGCCGTAGAAACTCCAGCCCAACAGGGTGGTGAATGCAAAGATCGCCAGCCCAAAGGTCACCACATAACCACCCACACCAGGCAATGCCTGCTCGAAAGCCATGGAGGAGAGCGCCGCCCCGGTTTCACCGCTGGTCCAGGCGCCGGTCACCACAATGGCCAGGCCGGTGATGGTGCAGACGATCAGGGTATCGATGAAGGTTCCGAGCATGGCAATGGTGCCCTGCCGTACCGGACTGTTGGTAGCCGCAGCCGCATGCGCAATCGGTGCACTGCCCAGCCCAGCCTCATTGGAGAAGATGCCCCGGGCCACACCAAAACGTATCGCGGCCCAGATCGCCGCGCCAGCGAATCCCCCAGTGGCCGCTGTCGGTGTAAATGCGTGTTCGACGATCATGACGACCGCAGACGGAATCTCGCCAAAATGGGTTAACAGCACCATCAGACCACCTACGATATAGGCAATCGCCATAAAGGGCACCAGTTTGCCGGCAACGTCCGCGATCCGCCGCACACCACCGATCAGCACCAGTGCGGCAAGTATCGCCATTACGCCACCGGTCACCGCAGCAGGTATCGCCAGATTGGTCTCCAGCACGTCGGCCACCGAGTTGGCCTGCACCGTATTGCCAATGCCGAAACCCGCCAGTGCGCCAAATATTGCAAACAGGGTGCCGAGCCAGGCCCAGCGCCTGCCGAGACCGTTCTTGATGTAGTACATGGGGCCGCCGATGTGATTCCCCTCCTCATCCACTTCGCGAAAGCGCACCGCCAGCACCGCTTCGGCATATTTGGTGGCCATGCCCACCAGCGCAGTACACCACATCCAGAAGAGCGCCCCCGGACCACCGAGTGCGATAGCGGTGGCGACGCCGGCGATATTGCCGGTGCCGATGGTGGCGGAGAGGGAGGTCATCAGGGCGTTAAAGGGGCTGATCTCACCTGCCCCCTGGTCTCTGCGCCCCTGCCACAACATGCGGAAACCGTGACCCAAACGCGTCAGGGGAATGAGCCTCAGGCCCAGCATGAGAAACATCCCGGTACCGAGAATCAGCACCAGCATCACCGGTCCCCAGACGATGCCGTTCAGCCCTTTGACAAGTTCGGTAACACTCTCCACGCAAATCCTCCTCGATAGTTCTTATGATTCCCGGCCTTCAGAGGCTGGGTGACCCACTCACTATACACTCGCCGATGAAGTGGTCACACTGAACGAGTTATGACTTGACTTTTCACCACATTAGGGTAACCGTAGAGTTTACCGAAATTACAATACAGGTTGAGCCGCGTAGAACCTGACTAAGAGGCCATCGCCATGTCTGTCTGTAAAAACATCAAAGGGTATACCCGCCAGCACGAACGTCTGGCGGATTTCTTCTCTCTGATGGCTGTTGCCCTCTTCTTTGCCACCCTGTTTCTCAGCCTCACCTACCACTCCTTGATTCTCAACTGGATTATGGCCAACGTCGTCGTTCACGGCTTACTGGTCATTGCCGGGCTGGTGCTTGATGTGGTGCTGATATTCGTCTTTCTGAATTTTGGCGCAGCCCGTTTTTCAGAAGAGGACGAAGGCTGTTTCCGCACCTTCAAGGGTCGGCGCGCAGGTACCGGCTCCCTCGGCATGATGTTCAGCAGCTGGTTGCATCACATGGAACACGTTGGTAAAAAGCATCGTTGAGGCTGCTTCAATGTTTTGAAGCGGCATCCTGAAACGTACTTTTCCGACGGGTCCACATGGCCAGACGATTCCTAACTATCAAAGCCACTGCGCTTGGCCTCTTCCTGTTACTGATCTCGGGTTGCGCTTCGATGGCGACTGACCGGCTGGCGGGGAATCTCTCCAGTGCGATGCTGAATCAGACAGACCCCGAGATCGTCCGCAGCGGTGCACCTGCCTATCTGCTGCTGCTCGACTCCCTGATTGCCGACGACGATGACCCGGCGCTGCTGTTTGCCGGCGCCAGGCTGTATAGCGCCTATGGAGGCGGACTGGTCAGCGACACTGCACGACGGAAAGGCTTGGCGGACAGGGCGCTGGACTATGCAAGCCGGGGGCTCTGCCAGTCTCAGCCGGATATCTGCGCCACGATGGACAAACCCTTTACCGAGTTCGAACCGAATGTGCTGAAGGTGGGTCCATTGGATGCCGAAGGGCTCTATGTTTTCGGCACCAGTTGGGCAGGCTGGATTCAGGCCAACCTGGATGACTGGAATGCCATCGCTGAACTGCCAAAAATCGAAGCCGTGCTGCAGCGGGTCATAGATCTCGACCCCGCCTACGAGGCAGGACGCGCACAACTCTATCTTGGTGTGATTCGCACCCAACTCCCTCCCGCCCTTGGAGGAAAACCTGAAGTCGGACGCAAACATTTCGAGCTTGCCATCCGCTACTCAGAGGGGAAAGATCTCATGGCGAAGGTGGAGTTCGCCCGCCGCTACGCCCGTCTGCTGTTCGACCAGGAACTGCACGATAATCTCCTGCACGAAGTCATCGCTGCAAACCCATCCGTCCCCGGCCTGACCCTCAGCAACGTTATCGCACAGCGCCAGGCCAGGGAGATGCTGAACGACGACTATTTCTAATCCGCCCGCACCCATCTACAATATCCATTTTTCCAGTTATCGCCTGTAGTAGGAGTTACCTATGATCCGCGTGATCATAACGCTGTTATTTAGCCTGAGTCTGACATCCGTCGCCCACGCCACCACCCTCAAGATCGCCACCTTGGCACCTGACGGCACCGCCTGGATGAAGATCATGCGGGCAGCAGCAGGAGAGGTAAAAAAGAAGACCGACGGCCGCGTCAAACTGCGCTTCTATCCAGGGGGCGTGATGGGCAATGATAACAGTGTTCTGCGCAAGATCCGGGTCGGCCAGCTGCACGGCGGCGCCATTACCGGCGGCGGACTGGCAGCAGTCTATCCGGATGCCCAACTCTACAGCCTGCCTTTTCTGTTTCACAGCCTGGATGAAGTTGACTATGTGCGGACGCGTATGGATCAGGAGATCATCGACGGGTTACGCAAGAAGGGGTTTGTCAGCTACGGACTCGGCGAGGGGGGCTTCGCCTATATGATGTCCAACAGTCCTGTGCGGGAGAGCGCAGATTTGAGAAAACAGAAAATATGGATACCCGAGGGTGACATGATCAACAGCGTCGCCTTTAAAACCACAGGCGTCTCACCCATCCCCCTGCCCATCACCGATGTGCTTACCGGCCTGCAGACTGGCCTCATCGACACCGTTGCCACCTCGGCCATCGGTGCCATCGCCCTGCAGTGGCATACACGGGTGAAGTATCTGACCAACATCCCCCTGATCTATCTCTACGGCACCTTGGCGATCAAGGAGAAGGCGCTGAAAAAACTCTCTCCTGAAGACCGGGAAGTTCTGCATACTCAACTGGCTACAGCATTCCAGACGCTCAACTCCCGCAATCGAGAGGATGAGAAAAAAGCCCTTGAGGCGCTGAAAAAACAGGGCATAGCGTTCATTGAGCCGACCACCCAGGGCCATCAGGAGTGGGCACAAACAGCAGCGGCTACGGTGAAGGCGCTGGAAAACGATGGCCTCTTCTCCCCCGAACTGTTCAGAAAGGTTCAGGGGTTGCTCAATGAATACCGACAATCCAACCGCTGACGATAATGCTGCATATTGTTGGGTTACAGCCAAAAAGACGGATTAACCCAACCTAATTCTCATCAAACCTGTTGCCTGATCCGCTACGCTTGATCAGGCCTACGAGATGAATCCATGGCTGCCACTAACCTGTATCAACCGGCGAATGCCCCCGCAGAAGAGGAATCCTTCGAAACATTGCTGCAGTGTGGCAATGTCTCAATAGAAAAGATTCAGAGTCCCCCAGCGACCCGTACCGAAACCTACGATCAGGAGCAGGATGAGTGGATCGCCCTGCTCCAGGGCCAAGCCTCTCTGCAGATAGAGGATCGCATTGTCACCCTGCAGAGCGGGGATACCCTGTTTATTCCTGCCCACACCCCCCATCGGGTGCTGGAGACCAGCACCGATCCAACCTGCATCTGGCTGGCGGTACATATTCACCCGCCATCTTGATGGTGCGACTTCATTCCGGATCTATAGTTTCTGCCCAGATACGCCGTATAATGGACCGATCATGGAAGTCAAACTAAAGCGCGTCAGAGAGTTCATACTGCTTGCCGAGGATGGTGTAATGGCGCTTCTCCTGACGGCCATGATCCTGCTCGCAGTCGCCCAGATCCTGCTGCGCAACTTTTTCGACTCCGGCATTATCTGGGCCGACCCCACCCTGCGTATGCTGGTCCTCTGGATCGGACTGATGGGCGCCATCGCCTCCACCCGGGAGGATCGGCATATCCGTATCGATCTGCTCTCCCGTTATCTGTCAGGGTCAAGACGCAATTTCATCCAGGCCGTTACCGACCTATTCAGCGCCGTTGTATGCGGTCTCATCGCCTGGCACGCTGCGCGCTTCGTCGCCTTTGAGTACGAAGACGGCTCCCTTCTGTTCGGCAGTTTCCCGGCCTGGGCCGGAGAGAGCATCATCCCCATCGGCTTCGGCATCATGACCCTGCGCTTTCTGTTCAATATACCCCTACGATTCCTGCCGGGGGGAAAACAGTAATGCTCATAGCGCTGGGTCTCATCCTGATCGCCCTGTTCGGGGCCCCGCTGTTTGCGGTCATCGGTGCCAGCGCCCTTATCGGCTTCCACCAGTCCGAGATCGACCTCTCCGTGGTCGCCATCGAGTTTTACCGTATCGCCGAGATGCCGGTACTGCTGGCGATCCCGCTCTTCACCTTCGCCGGATATCTGCTAAGCGAAAGTAATGCCCCTCACCGGTTGGTACGCGTCACCCAGACGCTGCTAGGCTGGATGCCCGGCGGACTTGCCTTCGTGGCGCTGATCGCCTGCGCCCTCTTCACCGCCTTTACCGGCGCTTCCGGCGTCACTATCGTCGCCCTCGGCGCCCTGCTCTATCCGGCCCTCACTGAAGCGGGTTACCGACAGAATTTCAGTCTGGGGCTGGTCACTACCTCCGGTAGCCTGGGACTGCTATTCGCCCCAGCGTTACCGCTCATCCTATACGCAGTGGTGGCGCAGCAACTCGGCATCGGCGGCTCCATCACCGTAGACGACATGTTTCTGGCCGGCATCCTGCCGGGGCTGCTGATGTTGCTGATTCTGGTGGCCTGGAGCCTCTGGTCGAGCCGCGGCGTCAAGCTTACCCCCTATTCCAAGGCTGAGGCGCTGTCGGCCATCAGGGAAGCTGCCTGGGAGATTCCTCTACCGATCATCGTGCTCGGCGGCATCTACAGCGGCTATTTCGCCATATCCGAAGCCGCAGCGGTCACCGCCTTCTATGTGCTTGTGGTCGAAGTCTTCATCCATCGGGAGATCTCCCTGCGCAGGCTGCCCCAGGTCATGCGCGAGGCGATGCTGCTGGTGGGCGGCATCCTGGTCATCCTCGGCATGTCCCTGGCCTCCACCAACTATATGATCGATCAGGAGATTCCCACCCAGCTTTTCGACTGGATCCGTGAACGGGTGTCGGATCCGCTGACCTTCCTGATCCTGCTCAACCTCTTTCTGCTGGTGCTGGGCACCATGCTCGACATCTTTTCGGCACTGGTGCTGATGGTACCGCTGCTGCTGCCGGTAGCCCTCCAGTACGGCATAGACCCGGTACACCTCGGCATTATCTTCCTCGCCAACATGCAGATCGGCTACTTCACCCCACCGGTGGGCATGAACCTCTTTATCGCCAGCTACCGCTTCAACAAGCCGGTGACGCAGATATACCGCGCCACCCTGCCCTGGTTCTTCCTCCTTTTCGGCGCGGTATTGATCATCACCTACTGGCCTTCACTCTCCCTGGCCCTGCTCGACCGCAGTTGAGGCAAGAACCGGCTGCCCAGTTCGAAACCGAGCAATCCGAGCATAATCAACAGGGTACCGAACCAGACCCGGCCATCCACCGACTCTCCGTTAAACCACTGACCGACCAGCAAGGCGATCACCGGCGTTATCAGGGTAATCAGCGCCACGCGCATCGTCTCCACATGACGCAACAGATAGAAATAGAGCGCAAAACCCAGCACCGACCCAATAATCCCGAGATAGACTATCGAGGAGATCACCCGTTCATCGACGACCCTTGGCCACGCCTCCCCCTGCAGAAACCAGGTCAACAGAAACAGCGGCACCGCCACCATCAGCCCACCACTGGTGACCACCAGGCCATGTAGTTCAGCGTTGATTCGCTTCACCCAGACCGCACTGGCAGAATGAACGACGACTGAAAACAGTACACCAATCACTCCCCAGGCCATCTGCACACCCTGGTCCAATCCGGCACTGAAAATCACCGCCAAACCGGACAATGCTATCAACACGGCAAGCAGACGCATTGGCGTCAACCCCGGCTCAGTCAACCAGAAGCGTGCCATCAGGCCGGTCGCAATGGGGGTCAGACCAAACAGCACCGCAATCCATCCTGAAGGGATGAACTGCGAAGCCCAGTAGACCGACAGCATCGCTACGAAAATGCCGAGACCGGCGGCCAGATAGGTGCGGCGCGCCACGTCATGCCAGGGCATGCGCAACCGCATCAGCTGTACCAGCGCCAATGCCAATACCACGCCAATGACCATACGCCCGGTAACACCAAACAGGTAACCCACACCCTCACCACTCCACTTTATTGCAAGCGGTGTGGTGCCCCAGATCAGGATAACCCCCAGATAGGCGGCCGGCACGGACATGACAAGTTCCTCCATTTTTCTTAACGCCAAACAAAAAAGGCCGCAGATGTAACATCTGCGGCCTTTTGGAATCTTGCTTATTCAGTAGATCAATCGCTGATCTTTTCCTCCAGACACGCAGACGGCATGACCACCGCCCAAATGGACAGTCGGCGCATGACGAACAGATGTTTAACGTGTAAAGAGATCATGACAGACAGCATGCCCCGCTATTACGGTGCCGTCAACGGCTTATTTTTTATTCCGGTGGTTCCAGAGCCCCACGCCAATCGTGGTGAGACCCAGGGCGAAACCGGTGGAAAGCGCCATGCGGGCCAGCCACTCCGGCCAAGCCGGGTTTGGGGTTATCAGGGCAAAAACACCGATGATGATGAGCCAGAATGAGAGCTTGCCGAGTAGGGCCGATTTCAACAAATGTTCATCCTCCAAAATCATTGTTAATTGAATGGGTTCGAAGCAGCAACAGAGTGTTTTTTCACTACATCCAGAGTTATCTTGAACGCGTCTTGCAAAACTAACACAAACAGAAAAATTTTTGTGCAGGATAGCACTGCGCAGGAAACGTTTACAAAAACATCGATAAGATCACCCGGATCTGGGAGGCATACATGGCCACCTACCTAATCCCAGACAAGGAAGTGTTGGCTGCTGAGTTTACCAAAATGCGGACTCTCTTCGTTAATGAAGGGCTGAAGCCGGTGATGGTTTTATTACAATGAGGGGAGCTGCCTGAAAGCGGCCCTCCATTTGGTGAAAACCACCAATCCTACTTTCAAATCAGCTCATGAGCCGGCAGCAAAACTTTTGCAGCTGCAACTCAATGTCGCCAGGACAACCTTCGATGAAGAGGTAGAACACGATCAGTGGGTGAGCAGCATTGACATTGGTCTCCTGTTCAAAGGTATCTCACTACTGAGTCTGCTGGCCTTTGTCACCATCCGGAGCATCACCGATGTTGTGGATCGGCTTGAACAGATGGCTGCTGGAAATTTGACCGTGCGCTGTGAACATACCTCCAAGGATGAACTGGGCCAGATCACACCCTCCATGGCAGTCAAAAATAGCGTACCGATGCCTGGTTGATACGCAGTGAAATCGGCCCGCTGTTCCGGGACATTGATGGTTTTCATGCCTTTGCAGACAAAGGCCGGTAAAAGGCGGTGGCCAACGTCGAACAGGCTAGACAAACACTTAAATCCTTCCGATGAAATTATTGGTCTGTTGGTAAAGGTGGAAGGTGCGATTCTGGATCGTTGATCCTGAATTTTTTCGAAACGGTAGTTGACCTGCTTCAGGTTACGAGTAGTCTGTTGGAAAAGATGACACGCCGGTGACATATTTCTCTCTGAAGGCAGGGCGAATATGTCATGAGAAAAAACGTGTCGAGTCATCGCTTGGAAGGGACGGATCGATCAGTGCAGTACGATGTCAAACCCTGGTTTATCGGCTTGGCGGCTGCATGGACATTGTGCATCCTGAGCGCCCTTGCCTGGGGTGTCCACCATGAGTACCAAGATGCTCAGGAGCAGGCGCGAACCCAACTACGTGCTAATTTCTTCAAGGATCTCGCCTTCCGGCGCTGGGGCGCCAAACATGGCGGCGTCTATGTGCCGGTCACCGAGCAGACCCAACCCGATCCACTATTGGCGGACTATCCCGAACGGGACGTGACCACTCCATCCGGACGTCTCCTGACCCTGATCAATCCGGCTTTGATGACGCGCCGGTTCTACGAAATGGTTGATGAGGGTGACACGGGAGTACGTGGCCACATCAGCGGACTACGACCGTTAAACCCGGAAAACAAGCCAGATACCTGGGAAGCGGAGGCGCTGGAGGCCTTCAAAGGTGGAGCCAGGGAGATTACCGCTGTCACAGCGTTGGATGGGCAACCCTATCTACGTCTGATTCGGCCATTGACGATGGCAAAACCCTGCCTCAAATGCCATATTCAACAGGGGTTCAAACTGGATGATCTCAGTGGGGCTATCAGCGTATCGATACCAATGGCCCGGCTTGAAGAGGAGGCCAGACATCATACACAGGTAATGATAGCCATACTTGTTACGATCTGGCTGGTTGGTATGGCCGGTTTGGGTATGGGTTACCGCCGTCATTCCCTGCAAATCCAGGAACGGGAACAGGCTGAATGGAATCTGCGGGTAAGTGAGAAAAAGATCCGACAGGATTACCACTCGCAGAGGGTGCTCTCCTCTATTCTCAAAATCTCCATGCAATCCATTCCATTGAAAGAGAAGCTGAAGCAATCCCTCGATCAGATACTTTCCATCCCTTGGTTCCACATTCAGGAGAAAGGCTGCATCTTTCTTGTAGAGGGCGACGATCCTTCGTTGATAATGCAGGCACAGCGGGGATTATCAAAATCCCTGCAAACGGCCTGCGCAACGGTGCCTTTCGGGAAATGTCTTTGTGGTCGCGCAGCACAGAGTGATGAAATAATCTTTTCGGATTGCGTGGATGAGCAACATCTAAATACCGGTTTACCAATGGCAAACCACGGCCACTACTGCGTCCCCATTCTCTCCAACGATAGAACCATCGGCATATTGAATCTCTATGTTGAAGCGCACCACCGGAAGAGCGAGGATGAAATACGGTTTCTAATGGCTGTGACCCATGTGCTGGCAGGTATGATCATGCAAGATCAGGCTGAACAGGAACTGCAGCAACATGCCTTTTACGATGTTTTGACCAAACTACCTAACCGGGCTCTGTTCATGGAGCGGCTGGATCGTTTGATACAACATTCGAAGCGGCATCCCAACAGCCTGTTTGCGGTTCTTTTCCTGGATATTGACCGGTTTAAAAATATTAATGACAGCCTCGGCCATACGGCAGGTGATCAACTGCTGATAAATGCATCAGAGCGACTGCAGGCATGCATTCGCCCCAGTGATACGGTGGCCCGCCTGGGGGGTGACGAATTCATCATTCTGCTGGATGAGATCGATGATGTCGCGGAACCCTATCGTATCGCCGGACGCATCCATGAGATGTTCAAACGCCCATTTGAACTGGCGGGGCACGAGGTCTTTTCCACTACCAGCGTGGGTATTGCCCTCGCCAAGCCGAATAGTCAGGATGCGGAGAAACTGCTACGCAACGCTGATAGCGCGATGTACCGGGCCAAGAACCAGGGTCCCGGGCAGACTGCAGTGTTCGACAGCGAAATGCATGCACAGGCAATCATGCTGCTGAACAAAGAGATAGATCTGCGCCTGGCGGTGGAAAATGAAGCGTTGCAGGTCCATTATCAGCCAATTATCGGCATCGAGTCAGACCGTCTTGCCGGCTTCGAAGCTCTCGCCCGTTGGGACCATCCGATATACGGCATGGTGTCACCGGATGAGTTCATCCGGATCGCTGAAGAGAGTGGTTTGATCCAGGCGCTGGGAGCGCAGATATTGGGCAAGGCCTGCCGGCAGATGCAACAATGGATTAGCCAATCTCCTTCCCATGCTGACCTGTATGTGAGCGTCAACCTTTCACTGAAACAGGTTCTTTTCCCCGGGTATATCGATTGGTTGGAAAACGTACTGCGGGAAACGGGGTTGCCGCCCAGAAGCTTGAGACTTGAGATCACCGAGAACATTCTGATGGAGGATGTGGAAACCACTTGCGCTATCCTCGACCAGATAAAGCAACTCGGAGTGGGCCTCTATATCGATGATTTCGGCACCGGCTACTCATCGATGAGCTACCTGCACCGTTTTCCGTTCGACGCATTGAAGGTTGACCGCTCCTTCGTATCAAACATCGGCAAGGGAACTCAATATGCCGACCTGATAGGGGGCATAGTTGCCGTCGCGAAAAGCTTCAGAATGGATGTAATTGCCGAGGGAGTGGAGAGGCAGGAGCAGTTGGAGAAACTTCAGGAGCTGGGTTGCAACAGCGTTCAGGGCTATATCTTCTCTCCACCTGTCACCTCGAAAGAAGCCGGGAAGTTGTTGGCCAGAAAATCAGGTTGGATGGTACCGGCCCCCACGGGGACCGGTACCAAACATCATTCTCAGCCTTTCAGATTGGCCTGAATGGTCTCGACAACAACGTCACTTGAAGTGGCGTTGATGTCCCACAACATGCCTTCGCCCTCATAGAAACCGGCCAGCGGCGCGGTCTGCTCGTTGAAGACGTCCAGACGCTTGGAGATCGCCTCTTCGGTCTCATCGTCACGCTGTACCACGGCACCGCCGCAAGCGTCGCACTTTCCCTCTTCCTTCGGCGGGTTGCTCTTGACGTTGTAGATGGCGCCGCAGTCCACGCAGGTACGACGGGTGGTCAGACGGTCGAGGATCACCTCACGCGGCACGTTCAGGTTGACCACGCCGTCCAGCGCGATATTCAGCTTGGCCAGCAGCTCTTTCAGCGCCTCTGCCTGGGGAATGGTGCGGGGAAAACCGTCCAGCAGGAAACCTGCCTTGCAGTCGTCTTCCAGCAGGCGCTCGCCCATGATGCCCATGATCAGGTCGTCGGAAACCAGCTCGCCGGCGGTCATGGCCGCTTTGGCCTTCTTGCCCAGTTCGGTGCCGGCCTTGACGGCGGCGCGCAGGATATCGCCGGTGGAGATCTGCACGGAACCGTCGATAGCGGTCAGCAGTTTGGCTACAGTGCCCTTGCCCGCGCCGGGCGCACCCAGAAGAATCAGTCGCATAGTCTTACCCTTTTTACTTAAAATGGAGAATCGAGTTGATGAGATGTTTCCCCCGCTCACACGGGAATTGGGCGCAGATTGTGTCGCTACTGGGGGGAAAAATCAAAATTGTCTGCAAATAGACCGCCTCAACGGTGGATTTTCGTCGCCCATTCTGGTGAAATTCATCGTCTTCCTGCTCGTTTTGCAGACGGATTCTCCAACCTAACAAGGTCGACCTGGACGCAGCATGAACTCCCCTGACCCGACAACCCACGATGAAACCGCCTCCGGCAATCCGCGCCGCGGCAATGGGCGTATCAGGCTGATTCTGGCACTGGGGGCCGTCGCCCTGCTGATCTTCTGGTTCTACCCGATGCTCTTTACGGAAGAGGTAAGTCCCGAGATACCGCAGGAAGAGATCGACCCCATCATCCGCGCCCAGATCGAAGCGGCCAGGCTGCCGGAGGAGGAGTCGGTAGAGTCGGCGCCGGTAGAGATTGAGTCCAAACCCGATACAATCGATATCCAGACGGCGAAGATAGAGATGCCTCAGACTCTCCCCCCCCCTACCCCGGATTTGGAAGAGGGTGAGGCCGCGAGAATCCTCATCGCCTCTATCCGTAATGGCAGGGAGAACCTGGAACTGGATCAGCTGGGTCAACGGGCAGACTCATTCCAGCAGGAGGGGAAAACCACTGACGCCTATCTGCTCTATTTCTTCGCCGCCCGACAGGGTCATGCGGACTCGGCCCTGATCCTGGGTAAAATGAACGACCCGGCCACGTTCGATGCCGACAACGAGGTACTCGAACAGCCTGACCCGACCCAAGCCTTCAAGTGGTACTCCATGGCCGCCGGAAATGGACTCAGCGAGGCGCAGACCCGCCTCGCCACGCTGCACAATACCATTGAGCAGGCGGCTGCCAACGGAGACCCCCAAGCGCAACGACTGCTGCTGAACTGGCAATGACTATGCAACTGCGAATTCTTTCCCTTATTCTGCTCCTTACCCTGACGAACGGCCCACTGTTTGCCGCGTTGGAGACCCCTCTTCGCCCCCTTTTGATGCCGGACAAACAGTCGCTCTATCAACGAGTATTGGCCAAACCGGATGCGCGATTCCACTCCACCCCGGAGAGTGAAGCGGGAGAGAAAGCCATCCCCTTTACCGCCTTTTATGTCTATGCAAGGAAGGAAGTCAACGGCGAGGGCTGGCAGCAGGTGGGGCACAACCGCCACGGCCAGCTTGCGGGCTGGATCAGGGAGACGGATCTGATCCCCTGGAATCAGGGGCTGACCATCGCCTTTCGAGAACCCCTGGGCAACGACCGCGTCCTTCTGTTCAGAGACAAGGCGGGACTCAAATCACTGGTGGATACCTATGACCTGGAGCATTACAAGCAGGTCTATGCGGATGCTGAGAGCGGCAAACTGACCGCCGAATCTCCGGTTATCGCCATCCAGCCAAAAACCCATGTGGACATACTCAAGGATTTCTATTTGGTCCCTATCCGCAGCCATGAGGATGTCTATCTCGGCAATGAACAGGCGCGCATCCTGCAAGTCTCCAGCGTACCTTTGCAGACAGCCAAAAAGCAGCAGCCGAAGAGAGAGCAGGCTAAACCGGCCAACCCAACAACAGCAGCGCCGACCAAACGGTTCCGCTCAGGCGTGGTCTTTGTCATCGACGCCACCCTCTCCATGGATCCCTACATCGACCGCACCCGTGTGGCAGTACGCAAGGTCTACGAAACCATCACCAAAGAAGAACTCACCGGCGATGTCAGCTTTGGCCTGATCGCCTTTAGGGACAGCCCCGAAAGCGTACCGGAACTGGAGTACCTCACCCGCACCTACGTCACGCTGGAACAGGGACAGAACGCCGACAGTTTCTTCAGGCAGGTCTCTTCGCTGAAGGCCGCCACCGCTTCCAGCAAAGGATTCATCGAAGACAGCTTTGCCGGTATCAACGAGGCCATCGACAACATCGACTGGGAGGGTCAGGATGCCCGCTATGTCGTGCTGATCACCGACGCCGGCCCGCGAGACGCCTCCGACCCCCTCTCCGGCACCGGCCTCAATGCCGAAAGCCTCGCCCGGTTGGCACGTAACAAAGGTATTGCCCTTTCGGTACTGCATCTACTGACCCCAAGCCAGTACGCCAACCACGAAGGCGCCGCGGAACGTTACAAGGCACTCTCCTACTACCCCGGCATCGGCAGTTTCTATTTTGGCGTCAAGACCGGCGATGTGAACCGCTTTGGCCGCGTCATGGACTCACTGGCTCACCAGATTACCGATCAGGTCAAGGTCACTGCTATCGCCGCAGCGGGCAAGACGATCCAGAATCAGGCAAAACCTACCCCTGTCCCCGCCAGCGTCGAGCAGGAGGTTGTGCAGGAAGAGGAACCGGATCAACTGGCCCAGTTCCAGGCCAAGGTCGCAAAGCTCGGCTATGCCCTGCGCATGCGCTATCTGCAGCAGGACAAGGCGGAGCAGATCCCCAGCGTTTTCAATGCCTGGCTGGTGGATCGGGATTTCAAAAACCCGGAGCGCCAGACCCTGGACGTGCGCGTCCTGCTGACTCGCGACCAGCTGAGTGATCTGCACAGCATCATGCGTCAGGTGTTGGAAACCGCAGAGGAGGGTCTGCTCTCCCCTCGCAGTTTTCTCAATGATCTGAAGAGTCTGGCCGCCACCATCTCCCGGGATCCGGAACAACTCGGCAGCACCACCCGCGTCAGCAGCGCCCTCGAAGGCAACCTGGCGGACATGGGTTTCATGCGCGAATATATCGAAGACCTGCCCTACACCGGCGAAGTGATGGGCCTCTCCCTGGAAAACTGGCAGGACTGGCCGGCGAGGGATCAACTCGCCTTCATCCACCGGATGGAGGAGAAGATCAACTACTACCAGGTTCTGCACGACCATACCGACCTCTGGGTCTCCCTTGATGGCAGTTCAGTATCCGGCGACTCAGTATTCCCTATCGCGCTGGAAATGCTGCCTTAAATTAACTGTGAGCAGTTTTTTCAATGAGCGTCCGGGGGTACCCAGTCCTACCGGCAACAGGATACTCATCTACCATTTACGCGACGTGGTAAAGACCCGTGAGGCAGAGGGCGTGGCCTTTCGCCTGCGCGTACCCAGCCTGCAAATCGCAATGGGGGAGAAGGTCGCCCTGATCGGCGAGAGCGGTAGCGGCAAGAGCACCCTGCTCGACATGCTCTCCATGACCCTGAAACCCAGCGAGATAGGCTCCTTCCGCTTTCGCCCGGGTCCCGGCACCGAACCCGTGGACATCTCAGAGCACTGGCGCAAGAAGCGGCTCAACCGGCTTGGCGACCTGCGCCGTCAACGCATCGGTTATGTCATGCAGACAGGTGGACTGCTGCCCTATCTCACTGTGCGGGAAAATATTGGTCTCTCGCGGCGGCTGCTCAATATGCCGGGGAATGAGATGATCGAAGAACTCGCCGGCAATCTCGGTATTCGGCGCCATCTCGACAAACTGCCGCACCTGCTCTCCGTAGGTGAACGCCAACGGGTTGCCATCGGCCGCGCCCTGGCTCATCGCCCCTCCATCGTCATCGCTGACGAACCGACCGCCTCCCTCGATCCGATTGCCGCTGAGAAGATCATGTCCCTCTTCATCGAACTGGTGGACGAGCTCCACATCACCGTCATCATCGCCAGTCACGCCTGGCGGCATATCAACCGGCTGGGTCTGCGCCACCTCTCCCACGTCACACGGCGCGAGGAGAATGGCCATACCACCGAAACCGTGGTTAGTGGGTAGAGCGCTAGTGCTGCGCCGCTTTAAAAACGTCTTCTGGCTTGCCAACCGCGATTACAAAAACGAATGGCAGATGTCCGGCTTCTTCGTGATCGCCCTAGCCGCTGTGCTGGCTCCGATGATGATCCTCTTCGGACTCAAATTCGGCATCATCGGCAGCATGCTGGACAATCTGATCGAAGACCCCCGCAACCGGGAGATCCGTCCCATCGGCAGTGGCCGCTACGACCGGGCCTGGATCGAAAATCTGCGCAGCCGGGACGGTGTCAACTTCATCGTGCCCCGCACCCGCGCCATCGCCGCCACCATTCAGCTCAAGAGCGAAAAGGCCTCCCGCATCCTGTCGGTGGAGATGCTGCCCACGGATCGTGGTGACCCACTGCTGAACGGACTCGATATACCCACCGGACTGCATCAACTCGTCCTGTCCGAATCTGCGGCACGCAAACTCAAGGCCAGCAAGGGTGACAAGATAAGCGGCAGCCTGGCCCGGAGATTCCGTGGCCGCAGCGAACGGGTACATATCGAACTGACGGTCGAGGATATTGCCAAACCGGGGGCATTCAGCCGTGACGGCGCATTCGCCCCTGTCTACCTGGTGGAGTCGGCAGAGGCATTTCGTGACGGACAGGCGGTGCCAGCGCTCGGCTGGAAGGGCAACAAACCGGAAGGCGCGGGGCGAACCTACCCCAGTTTTCGGCTCTATACCCGCTCCATCTACGATGTCGAACCTATCAGCAAGATACTGTTGCAGCAGGGTATAGAAGTCCGCACCCGCGCGGCGGATATCGAGATCGTCCGCAACATGGATCGTAACCTGAGTGCGGTGTTCTGGCTGATCGCAGTGATCGGCCTGATCGGCTTCTCTTTCTCTCTCGGTGCCAGTCTATGGGCCAATGTTGACCGTAAACGCAAAGAGTTGAGCGTACTGCGGCTGGTGGGCTTTCGCACCGGCGATATCATCTGGTTCCCTGTGATCCAGTCACTTTTTACCGGCATACTCGGCTGGGCCAGTGCATCCCTGATCTACCTGGGCGTCGCCTATTCCATCAATGAGATGTTCGCCTCACAACTGGAGAGTGGAGACACTGTCTGCCGACTGTTGCCGGAACACTTTCTCATCGCTCTGGGGCTGACCTGCACCGCCGCTATCCTCGCCGCCACCCTGGCGGGTTACCGCGCTGCCAGAATCGAGCCGTCAGAGGGCCTGCGGGATATCTAACGAAGGGACAGCACCCCGAAATACCGTAAGGAGTAGGCCGGTTCAAGCGCAGCGGAACCGGCAATTCCATACGCCCTGTCAATTTGAAAATGCCCGATCCGCTACGCTTGATCGGGCCTACGCCCTAAATGGTACAGAGCACCTTCAATTCGATACAAACAGGTACACACCAAAAAGCCCCCAGGAGATTAATAGCAATATCCAAGGCAGCCAGCTGCTTTTCTGCAGTGTAGAGGGCGGGATAGCTTCCGCCTGTGTGGGTTGCGGTGCTGCTGAAACCGTGGCTTTCTTCAGTTTTTTATCAAGCTCCCGCGCCTTGACCTTGTGTTGTTTCTTATAGAGATCAATGCCCTTCTGGATGCCTTGAGCAATCAGCTTGGTCTGCTCCTTGGTCTGTCCCGGTTTTTGCGTCCCGCGGGCAATCTTCATTGCTTCGTCCCTGGTTTCACCCGAAACCTGCGCTTTTTTGGAATATTTTGCCATAGATCAAACCACCCGTTTGACGTCCATCACGTCAGGCAGCTGCTCGACTTTGGTCAGCAGGCGACTGAGCTGTTCCATATCGTTCACTTCGACAGTGAATTGCATCGTGGCGGTATCGGCCTTGCGGTCGCTATGCGTTGTGACGCTGATGACATCAACCTCGTCGCTGGTGAAGATCGATGAGATATCACGCAGCAGTCCCTTACGGTCAGCCGCAAGGATACGGATATCGACCGGGTAGGTTGACTCTTCATGCTGATCACTCCAGCCTACCTCCACCAGACGCCCCAGTTCGTCCTCATCCATCGCGCGGACATTGGAGCAATTCCGCCGATGCACCGTCACGCCCCGGCCGCGGGTGATGTAACCAACAATGGAATCATAGGGGACCGGCTTGCAACAACGGGCCATGGTGGTCATCAGATCGTCGACCCCATCCACCACCACTTCGCCTTTGATCTGCGCTTTAGTGCGCGCCTTTTCCAGGGGCAGTCCGGTCTGCTCCTGCTGCTTTTCCCTTATCCCGGAACCGGCGACATGTACGGGTGACAGTTCACCACGACCGATGGCGGCATAGACATCGTCAATCTGTTTGAGATTGTGTCTCTCCGCGACTTCCTCCAGGTCGGGCTTTTCGATCACACTGAGACGGATGATCTCCCTGTCCAGGGCCGCGCGACCAAGCTCGACATAGTGCTCATAATCGAGGTGTTTGAACCACTGGCGCACCCGGCTTCGCGCCCGGCTGCTCTTCAGATAGCCGAGATGAGGATTGATCCAGTCCCGGCTGGGCGTGCAGTTCTTCGAGGTCAATACTTCAACGATTTCACCGCTCTTCAGGGGACGTGTGAGCTGCACAATGTGGCCATCCACCTTCGCTCCCTTGCATCTGTGCCCGATATCGGTGTGGACCGCATAGGCGAAGTCGAGCGGCGTCGATCCTTTCGGCAACTCGACCACCTTGCTCTGCGGCGTGAGGACATAGATGCGGGTCGCCTCCATCTCCGTATCGATCTGCTCAAGATGATCACCATTGTCTTTCAGCTCCAGCCAGTGGCGCATCCAGACAACGCGCAGCTCGAAATCGGCATCATGTTTGGCGTTCTCCTTATAGCGCCAATGGGCTGCGACACCCAATTCCGAATGGTGATGCATATCCTGCGTGCGGATCTGTACCTCCAGCGTCTTGTCCTCAGGACCGATCACCGCAGTGTGAATGGATTGGTACATATTTGCCTTGGGGGTGGCGATGTAGTCATCGAATTCACCGGGGATGTGTTTCCAGAGCCCGTGCACGATACCAAGCACCTCGTAACACTGGGCAATGTCACTTACCAACACCCGCACAGCCCGCAGGTCAAAGATCTGTTCGATATCCACCGCTTTGCGCTGCATCTTCCTCCAGATGGAGTAGATATGCTTGGGACGGCCGCTGATATCCGCCTCTATGCCCTGTTTGCGAAACTCCCCGTCGAGCAGTTCAATCACTTCGTTGATAAACCGTTCCCGGTCCTCGCGCCGTCCATCCAGTTGACTGGCCAGACGCTTGTAATCAACCGGATTGAGAAAACGCAGCGACAGGTCTTCCAACTCCCATTTGACCTGCCAGACGCCCAGCCGGTTGGCCAGTGGCGCATAGATGGCGCGGGTCTCCTGCGCCAGACGCAAACGGGTCTCTTCGGGAAGCTCACGGGCAATGCGCATCAGATGCAACCGCTCGCCCACAACAATCAACACGACACGGACATCTTCCGCGATCCCCAGCAAGAGTCGCCGCAGGTTCTCTGCGTGCTCCGCCTCATCCACATGTTTGGTTTCGGAGGATAGACCGGTCAGGGCGTCGATTCGGGTGAGGTCATCCACCATGATGGCAACGCTTTTACCAAAGCGCTCTTCCAGCTGCTCCAGAGTGATCGCTGAATCGGTCAGCGACCCAAGCAGTATCGCCGCCGCAAGGGTCTCGCGGTCGAGGCGCATGCCAAACAGAATCTCCGCCACCAACAGGCCATGACGCAGCCGGGTCTCACCGGTGGGAAGAAAGACGTCGCCACCCGCTTCCAACGCCAATTCACAGGCGTCTCGCAGATAGTCGACATCCTCCCGGCTGCTCTCCTGCCCATACGCCTCCAGCCAGGCATCGATGCCCTGCTGATCAACAGACGTTCCTTCGGGCAGACTGGTGGTTACACTGACCATTGGCGATTCACTGTGTTAGCGTCTGCTCACACTAGTCGAGTACATGGCTCACAAGTCCATCCGCCAGCTTGGGCTCGAACCAGGTCGATTTGGGGGGCATCACCTCCCCCGCATCGGCTACCGCCATCAGGTCTTCCATCCCGGTGGGAAAGAACGAAAACGCAACCTGCATCTCACCGCTGTCCACTCTTTTCTCCAGACCAGACAGACCGCGAATGCCGCCGACAAAGTCGATGCGGCTGTCACGGCGAGGATCAGAGATCCCAAGAATCGGATCGATCAGATTGTTGGCCAACAGACTCACGTCCAACCGACCCACCGGATCGTCGCTGGGAATACGCTCTCCACTCAGGCGCAGACGGTACCACTGCTTGTCCAGATACATGCCGAATTCGGCAGGCTGCGACGGCTTAACCGGTAAATCGCTGACCTCAACACTGAAGGCCTCACCGACCCGAGACAGAAAGGCTGCTGGGTCCAGCCCATTGAGATCCTTCACCACCCGGTTGTAGTCGAGGATCTGCATCTGATTGTGGGGAAAAATCACAGTCAGAAAGTAATTGTAGGACTCGTCGCCCGTATGGTTTGGATTGTCCGCCTTGCGAGTAGCACCCACCCGGGAACCCGCCGCCGAGCGATGGTGTCCATCGGCCACGTAGAGGGCATCCATGGCATCGAAAGCATCGGTCAGCCTAGCGACTGTGGTCTTATCTGCCACCACCCAGATCTCATGCAGCACACCATCAGCGGCGGTGACTTCGATAACGGGTGCGGCGCTGCTTATCTCTGCAAGAGTGCTGTCGACAACGGTGGTACTGGGATAGACCAGAAACACCGGGCCGGTCTGAGCGTTGAGGGCATCGACCTGACGCACCCTGTCATCCTCTTTCGCAGGACGGGTGAATTCATGCTTTTTGATTCGATTGTTGTCGTAAGCCTCTACAGAGGCAACAGCCGCCAGCCCCGTCTGCACATGCTCACCCATGGTCAGCCGATAGACATAGAAACAGGGTTTTTCGTCCCGCACCAGTACGCCTTCATCCTCCATCTTCGCCAGATTTTCCGCCGCCTTGGCATAGACTTCTGGCGCATAAGGGTCAGTGCCTTCAGGCAGGTCAACCTCGGGGCGGGAGATATGCAGGAAACTCCAGGGACGGCCCACCACCATCTCGCGGGCTTCCGCTTCATTCATTACATCGTAAGGTGGGGCGGCCACATCGGCGGCTCGGCCAGCAGCGGGACGCAGCCCCGGAAACGCTCTGATCAACGGCATGTTGAGATCCTTAAAAAGTTCAGGTGGAGAGACGCTACGGCGTCAACAAAAAGTAAAACCCAAGGATTGTTTCAAATGCATGAGCCACAGATCAAGCACATTCCCTGATCCATGTCAGATAATTCCTACATAAACCCCGGAAATTTCCCGCAGATAAAATTCGTCTCAAGTGCCAATATTAAATTGTCGCCATAAGGACGTTATGGATGACATCAAGGCGCACGGATGCACCAGGGATTGAAACATTTGCCAACCAAGCAGGGCGACATCGCCCCGGCTCCCACGGATCAGGGAGCCGGGGTTTTTTCTTTTCCGCCTGCCGGCTGGCCATCCACAGGCCAGAGACGCTGATCGGCGTCATCGAAAACATCCCAAAGCGCCTGGTAAGTTTTTCCAGTCTGGGGATGCATCTCTCCCCCCGCGACCTCAGACAGCGGCAGCAGAACAAAAGCGTAACGGGTAATTTCATCCCTCGGCAGCTGCAGTTTTGGTGTATCTATCACCTGATCTCCATAGGTCAACAGGTCAATATCCAGGGTTCTGGGGGTATATTTGTCTCCCGAGCGCACCCGGCCATTGGCATCTTCGATCCCCCGCAGCCGCTGGGCCAGCGTTTCAACAGGCAAACCGGTTTCAATCCCCACCACCAGATTGTAAAAACTGTCTCCATCAAAACCGACAGCCTCACTCTCATAGATGCGGGAGACCACCAACTCGCCAAACTGAGCCTTCAGATCGTGCAGTGCCTGAGTGATATGGCGCTGTCTGTCGATATTGCTGCCCAGGCTCAACCAGACTCTGACCACTGCAGACTCAGTCACGACTGCCCCGCTCGATGATGACTCCGACATCCCGTGCGGCACTTACCGCACCAATCTTGTTCATGGTCAACCGCACCCAGGGCACTTCGAACTCGTCAAGCACGATGTCCGCACAGCGCTCCGCCAACGTCTCCACCAACTGGAACTCACTCCCCTCCACGAACTGAATCAGCCTCTTGGAGACCGCCTTGTAATCCAGGGTATCGTCGATATGGTCGCTCTCTGCTGCACGGGCTATGTCCGCTCCCATTTCGAGATCGATCACCACCGGCTGCCTGATCTCCCGCTCCCAGTCGTAGATGCCGATTACCGTCTCGACGCGGAGATTTCTGATGAAGACAATATCCATAGTTTTTCGTTATTGCTTAGCTATTGAGATATGACATGTTAGAGATCCGGTGGAGAAAATCCAATCCGGTGAGCACCTTCTTTATTCAGCAGGTATTGACCTTGTAGTGGCTTAGGGTTCCAATTCACCTATGATCATTGAAATACTGCTTGTGCTCGGCGCCTACCTGTTGGGCTCCATCTCCAGCGCCATCATCGTCTGCAAATTGATGAGGCTACCCGATCCCCGCACCCAGGGCTCCAACAATCCCGGTGCCACCAACGTGCTGCGAATCGGCGGCAAAAAAGCGGCGGCAATCACTTTGCTGGGTGACATGCTGAAAGGGCTGATCCCGATGCTGATCGCCCATCTGTTCACCGATTCACCACTGATCCTCGCCCTCACCGCCATGGCGGCCTTCCTCGGTCATCTCTATCCGCTGTTTTTCGGCTTTCAGGGAGGCAAGGGTGTGGCGACTGCGCTGGGTGTGCAGTTCGGCCTGCACTGGGCAGTCGGTGGCTCAGTGGCACTGGTTTGGCTCTTCATGGCCAAGGGGCTGAACATCTCCTCCCTGGCCGCCCTCGTCTCCATGGCCCTGGCGCCGGTTTTCGTCTGGTACTTCTGGCCTGCACCGGAACTGATCGCTATGCAGGTCGTGATGAGCATTATTCTGTTCTGGCGTCACCGCAGCAATATCCGCAATCTTCTGCGGGGGGAGGAGGGGAAGGTTAAAGGTTAAAGGCTGGCAAATCTACGATTTGCCCGATTCTTGAGTCAAACCAGGTTCACCCCGTCAGTCTCCAACAGCATTCGCGACAGCGTTCGGCTAATCCAGTGGCACGGCCTCCTTTGGCCTTTCACCTTTCACCTTTCGCCTTTCGCCTTCCTCTTAAACCGCCTCCAAACTTTCCATCTTCCAGCGGGGATTGGCGGAAAACCGCAACGGCTCGCTCTGCCCTGCCCGCAGACGCTGCCAACCCGCGTAGGCGATCATCGCCCCGTTGTCGGTGCAGAATTCCGGTCGCGGGTAGTAAGCGCGTCCGTCCTCCTTCACCATCATCTCACCAATGCATTCACGCAAACGGCGATTGGCACTCACACCGCCCGCCATTACCAGGGTCTTGACGCCGGTCTGCCTTACCGCACGGCGACACTTGATCATCAGGGTATCCACCACTGCATCCTCGAAGGCCCGGGCAATATCCGCCAGGGTCTGCCGGGGCAGCGGATCACCTTCCTCCCGCTTGGCCGCCTGCTGGGTATTGAGGGCGAAGGTCTTGAGTCCACTGAAACTGAAATCCAGCCCGGGACGATCTGTCATCGGACGCGGGAAACGGTAGCGTTTGGGATCGCCATCCTGCGCCAGCTTCGCCAGTTCGGGCCCACCGGGATAGGGCAGCTCCAGCAGTTTAGCCGTCTTGTCGAACGCCTCTCCCGCCGCATCATCCAGCGACTCCCCCAAAAGCTGGTATCTGCCGATCCCATCCACTTTAACCAGCTGGGTATGCCCACCAGAGACCAGCATGGCGATAAAAGGGAAGCCGGGCGGATCCGCCTCCAGCATCGGCGCCAACAGATGCCCCTCCATGTGGTGCACACCCACCGCCGGCACCTGCCAGGCCCAGGCTAGACTGCGCCCGATCGCACTGCCCACCAGCAAGGCCCCCACCAGACCGGGGCCAGCCGTGTAGGCAACGCCATCGATGGACTCGCTGCTGATCTGCGCCTGATGAAAAACTTCCCGAATCAGCGGCAAAGCCTTGCGCACATGATCCCGCGAGGCCAGCTCCGGCACCACTCCACCGTATTCGGCATGGATTTCGATCTGACTGTGCAGCGCATGGGCCAGCAGGCCGCCTTTGCTGTCATAGACAGCCACACCTGTCTCATCACAAGAGGTCTCTATTCCCAAAACCCGCATATTCTGTCGTTTCCCCATAGAGCATGTACGATTAACTTTGCAAAACCCGGCATCTGTGCGTAAAATCCGCGCCTTTCACCGTTTGCAAAGCTTAACAGAGTCCTAGGAAGCACACACAGATGCCCAACGTACGCGTCAAAGAGAACGAACCTTTTGAAGTTGCCATGCGCCGTTTCAAGCGCTCCTGCGAGAAGGCCGGCGTCCTCGCCGAAGTCCGTCGCCGCGAGTTCTACGAAAAACCCACTTGGGAGCGCAAGCGCAAGGCAGCAGCAGCAGTCAAGCGCCACCTGAAGAAGGTCTCGCGCGAGAACCGTCGCTGGGAACGCCAGTACTGATCCTACCTGACCGGCGCTTTCAGCAATGTTGAAACAACGGATTCTGGATGATGTAAAGACCGCCATGAAGGCGAAGGACAAGCCCCGGCTTGGCACCCTTCGCCTGATCACTGCGGCGATCAAGCAGCGCGAAGTCGACGAGCGCATCGAGCTTGACGACGCACAGGTGCTGACCATCCTGGACAAGATGATCAAACAGCGCCGGGATTCGATCAGTCAGTATGAAAAGGCTGGACGCGCCGAGCTGGCCGACCAGGAACAGCGCGAAATCGAAGTCATTCAGGACTATCTGCCGGAGGGCCTGAGCGACGCAGAGATTGCCACAATGATCGACGAGGCCATCAGCGCCACAGGCGCCGGCGCCATGCAGGACATGGGCAAGGTGATGGGTCAATTGAAGCCAAAAATGCAGGGCCGCGCTGACATGGGCAAGGTCAGCGGACTGGTAAAGCAGAAACTGTCAGGCTGACAGACCACGTTCAAACCTTCCACCGGCAACACCACTTTCCGCTATCCTTAGCGAAACCCAGTTGCTGAGCGCCGCCAGACATCATGGCAGGAAGAATCCCCCCTCAATTTATCGATGACCTCCTCGCGCGCGTGAATATCGTCGACGTGGTCAACCACCGCGTCCCCCTGAAAAAAGCCGGCAGAGACTACCAGGCCTGCTGTCCATTCCACGACGAAAAGACCCCCTCCTTCACAGTCAGTGCAGAAAAACAGTTCTATCATTGCTTCGGTTGCGGCGCCCACGGCTCCGCCATCGGCTTTCTGATGGAGTATGACAACCTGGGTTTCGTCGAAGCCATCGAGGATCTTGCAGGCATGGCGGGCCTGGAAGTCCCCAGAGAGGCTGGAGTCTCACAAGGGCCGGATCTACGACCGCTCTACGATCTGCTTGAAAAGTCGGCTGACTTCTATCGCAGTCGACTGCGGGAACATCCCCAGGCCCCACAGGCGGTCCAGTACCTGAAAAACAGGGGTCTGAGCGGTGAGATCGCTGCCGCCTTCGGCATTGGTTACGCCCCCCCTGGCTGGGACAACCTGCTGAAACATTTTGGCACCGATGAACAGGCCATCGGCAGACTGCGCGAAACCGGGCTCATCTCGGAACCCGACGACAAACGTTACGACCGTTTCCGCAACCGAATCATCTTCCCCATTCGAGACCAGCGCGGCCGAACCATCGGCTTTGGCGGGCGCGTGCTGGACGACAGCACACCCAAATACCTCAATTCACCGGAAACCCCCCTGTTCCATAAAGGCCGCGAACTCTATGGGCTTTATGAAGCCAAGCAGGCACTGCGCAAGATCGAACGTCTACTTGTGGTCGAAGGTTACATGGATGTGGTTGCCCTGGCCCAATTCGGCATTCGCAATGCCGTGGCTACACTGGGCACCGCCACCACACCGGAACATCTGGAGCTGATCTTTCGCACCTGCCCCGAGGTGGTCTTCTGTTTCGATGGCGACCGAGCGGGACGCGATGCTGCCTGGAAGGCGCTACAGACTGCCCTGCCAGTGATGCGCGAGGGGCGCGAAGCCCGCTTCCTCTTCCTGCCGGACGGCGAAGACCCCGATACCCTGATCCGTAAGGAGGGTAGCGAAGCCTTCGACCTGCGCCTTGATCAGGCACAGCCACTCTCAAACTTCCTACTCGAACACCTGGCATCCCAGGTTCACATGGACACCATCGACGGCCGCGCCCGACTGGCCGAACTGGCAAGACCCCTGCTGGAGAAACTGCCTCCCGGCATCTTCCGTCGCATGATGTATCAGCAACTGGAGCAGACAGTAGGCCTGCAGAGCGGCACTCTTGGCAATAGCGCCAATCCGCCCCAACCCGGCAAGCGCTCCCCCGCATCGGGCGGGGAGTATCGGAAACAGCGGCCCAAACTGATCAGTAACGCCATCGCCCTGCTGCTCGACATGCCAGCCGTGGCACCGGTAGCAAAAGAAGTCTCTGACGATTGGATAAACTGGGACACACCAGGAATCCCTCTACTGCGTGAATTACTTGAAATTATCCACACCCATCCTACGCTTAATAAAGCAACACTACTCGAACGTTGGCGTGATCGGGATGAGTATCGCCATCTGGCGAAAATTGCGGCACGCCGATTTGATTTTCCAGGCATGGATCATGAAGCGGAGTTTCGTGACGTACTGAACAGGCTTGTCGATCAATATAGAAAAGCCAATACATTGGCACCAAGGAACGCGCCGCTCAGTGAGATGTCTGAAGAGCTGTCGGAGCTTAGACAAAGATTTCCCGGCAAAATCGAGGCCGACGATGACAATGAATAGCGCACAGGGGCAACTGACGCAAACCACAGACCAGTCACATTTCGGGTAAAACGCATGGAAACAAGGCACAATTCAAGCAGGGCCACCGCATTAAAACCTGTTTAAATGCAATGAACTAGGCGATCATTACGAGAAACAACATCAGGAGTTTCTCATGACCGCCAGCATAGTAGAGCATTTTTCCTCCCT
>JAESPE010000034.1 GCA_016756835.1 gamma proteobacterium endosymbiont of Lamellibrachia anaximandri
ACCGGGACGGCCGGGGCACAAACAGGCTGTCGAAGGCCGAGTCGATTTTGGGGACTGGGATGTCCCAAAATCTTTCACGAGGTCGAAGACTCACTTGAGGTCTCCGCTGTCTGTTCGTCAATGCTTGGAGAGGCGATCTCCAGAAAGCGGTCATCGAACAGTGGATCGGTGTCTGCGGTGGCGCTGACGCCTTTTTCGTCCAGGTGTCGCTGCATTGTTTCGTAGGGTGCGCCCCGGTCAAAACGCAGGGGGAAGGCGTAGAAGCAGGGACCGAGCCGGTTAGCGGCATCCCCGAGACGCTCAGCGATGGCGGCCAGTTCCCGGAGAAAATCCAGGGTGAACGCCAAGTCCTCCGGAGTATCGCCGGGCACCGGTTGCAGAATGCCAAACACCGGTAGGATATCGTTCTTCAGACAGGCCTCCACCAGATTGCGTGCGCCCTCAAGATACCTTTCATGCACCTTTGGACGGGCATCGATCTTTTCCAGTTCACAGAGAGACTGGTGGCCGACTGCCTCAAGCCCAAAGTAGATGAGGTCGCAACCTGCTGCCGCGAGTTGCGGCACGTCCTCTGGATGCAGGACATCCACCCGGCTTTCAGCCAGAAACTGTATGGGGGTCACTTTGAGTAGATTGCAGACCTCTGCGAGCCGCTTGCGGTTGACCCCGAACAGGGGATCGCAGATCCACAGATACCAGGACTTTTCCATGTTGGAAAAGAATTCGAGATCCGCCTTCACCTTCTCGATAGGATTGTGGGTAAAGCCAGGATTGGTCAGACGCTCGGTGCAGAAAGTGCAGTGGTAGGGGCAACCCCGGCTGGTAAGCCAGCAGAAGATGTCATAGCGTTCCGGATGGCGCATCAGGGACATATCCACCGGCGGTGCCGTGGGGAGGGTTTCTGCGGGCGGGTTGGAACGGATCTTTTCTCCATCGCGCCACACCAGTCCTGGTATCGAAGCCGGATTTTGCAGGCCACTCCTTACCAGCGCGAGTGCAGCCTGTTCCCCTGGCCCTGCAACGATGGCATCGATCTCGGGACAGCGTTCGAGGATCTCCGCGCCACAGGCGGTAACCCAAACACCACCCAGCACGATCGGCAGTGATCCGTTGCGTTGTTTCAGGACCCTCGCCATGGCGGCGCCGAACCGTCCTTCAACCGGTGACAGGCAGGCAATGCCGACCATTTGTGGCGACTCCTTCAGCACGGCATCGGCGATCCGTTCCAGCAGTGCCTTGGGGGAATCGGAATCCCCTTCGTCATCGAGATCGGTACTGGGATCAAGTACTGCAACCGCCACCCCTTCGCTGCGCAGATAGCTGCCGAGGGTGATGTTGGAGAGAGATGGACAGAGACCACCCGGCAGGGTATCGCCGGCCAGCGGGGTGCTGAGCAACAGTAGATCCGTCATCTTGGTCTGCTCCAGTAGGTATGTAGGTTTGAGACTAAAAGAATCCCCGGCGTTACTCAAGGACTATGCATGACTTTCAATTTGCGGTTGTGGAGGCGGACTTGGGCTACAATCCCGGGAAGCTTTTTTACCGAACGACGCGAATCTTGAGGGATAATCATGAGTCAAGCCAACAGGGAAACCTACCCCTTGATAGAACTCTCTATCGGCACCCAGGATGTGGATGCTCAGGAGGCGTTCTGGGTAAAGATGTTCGACGGCAAGGTGATCTTTCGTGGACAGATGATGGGACTGCGTTTCAGTCGCCTGATCGTCTGCGGCGCCACCCTGGTCTTTCGTGAGGATCCCGATTTTCAACTGCCCCCAGGACCGGGAGATGAGCGCCTTTATAACAACCACATCGGATTACGTGTGTTTGACCTGGATCGGTCGGTGGCTGAACTGGAGTCCCGTGGCGCTGAGTTTGTCCTTAAACCGGAAATGGTGCGTGAACTGCTCAAGCAGAAAAATGACGGCGCCCCCAAGATACTTGAAACCGACTATATCGCTCCGCCACTGAATGCAGAACGCCTCGCCAACGGGGAGTATAAAATCGATGTGGCGATTCTGGTGGGACCTGACAACCTCTGGATCGAGCTCAATCAGATCACAGAGCCGGAAGATACGAATTGGTTCCCCTGGTGATGCGCAAATCCTTTGGCGGCGGTATTGCCGCCTGGTCCATCCGTCACCCTATCGGGGTTGTGATGATCACCCTGGCGGTGATGGTTCTTGGGGTCTTCTCCCTGGGACGGCTGGGTGTCGATCTGCTTCCTCACATCATCTATCCCGATGTTCGGGTGCGGGTTCTGGATCCCGGTGTGCCTGCGAGCATCATGGAGGATCGCGTCACCCGCCAGTTGGAGGAGCAGCTCGCCATCACGGAGGATGCCATTCACATCGAGTCCCGCTCCTCCGAGGGGCGCAGCGCGGTGGATCTGTCATTTGCCTACGGTACGGATATCGACAAGGCGCTGCAGGATGCCAGTACCCGTCTCGACCGGGCCAAACGATTTCTCCCCGATAGCATCGAAGCGCCGGTCATCTATAAACGCGACCCGTCCCAACGGCCGGTTGCGGAGTTCGTTGTCAGTTCCTCCCTGCGGGATTCGGTGGAATTGCGCAGTTGGGTCGACTATGAGTTGAGCAAGTGGTTCCTCAACCTGCCCGGTGTGGCTGCTGCAGAGGTTGGTGGTGGGCTGGTGCGTGAGATTCAGATCCAGGCGGATCAGCTGCGTCTGGCAGGACTCGATATGCATCTGCTCGACTTGAAGGATGTGCTGGAGTCGGCAAACGTGGATACGCCGGGTGGCCGTCTCATGATGGAACATGGTGAAATCAGCGGCCGCACGGATGGCCGTTTTCACTCGGTGAATGAGATTCTGAACCTTCCGTTGGCCAGTGTTGGCGTGGGTAACCTGTCGGCGATGGTGCGGCTGAGTGAGGTGGCGGAGGTCGAAGACGGTGCAGAGGAGGAGCGGTTGCGAATCCGTCTCAACCAGTTGCCTGGCATCAAACTCTCGATCCAGAAACAGCCGCAGGCGAACACGGTAAAGGTGGTGGACAGTGTTCTGACGCGAGTGGCTGAGTTGCAGGAAAAAGGGTTGATACCACCTGATGTGGAGATACGCCCGGTGGACGATCAGGCGCGTTATGTCCGGCGGGCACTGAACAATGCGGTGAACTCAGCCGGTATTGGCGCAATGCTCGCAATGCTGGTGGTCTATCTGTTCC
Organism: gamma proteobacterium endosymbiont of Lamellibrachia anaximandri; assembly: GCA_016756835.1. Lineage (GTDB taxonomy): Bacteria > Pseudomonadota > Gammaproteobacteria > Chromatiales > Chromatiaceae > QGON01. Next base: position 3,186 of record JAESPE010000034.1, read on the forward strand.
TTGGCAGTCTGCGTCGTACGCTGATCATCGGCAGCGCTATACCCATTGCCATACTGGTGACCTTCATTCTCATGGCGAGTGGTGGATTGACGCTGAATATCATGACGCTGGGTGGTTTGGCGCTTGGTATCGGTATGCTGGTGGATAGCACCATTGTGATGCTCGAAAATATCTATCGGCATCAGCGGGAACGCAGTGGGGCAGACGCAACCGATGTAACCGAGGTGTCGGGCCGGGCTGCAGCCGAGGTCAACAGCGCTATTGTTGCCTCCACCTCCACTAACCTGGCTGCGGTGCTGCCGTTTCTCTTTATCGGGGGGCTGGTCGGATTGCTGTTTCAGGAGCTGATCTTCACTATATCTGCAGCCATTGTTGCCTCGCTTCTGGTGGCGCTTACCCTGGTGCCTGCATTGGCCGGCCGCATACCGGCGCAACGTGAGGGGCTAATGAGGCGCGGAGTGAACTTTCTGATCTCTGCATTGCAGAACGGATATGCCTGGTTGACCCGCTGGCTGTTGAAGGCGCCTTGGGTCGTGCCGTTGTTGTTTATCCTGGGGATGGTTCTGGCCTGGCCAATGCTCAGTCAGGGACGGCAGATCTTTCTGCCGGAGATGGATGAGGGGCGGGTCTACGTCAGTATTACTGCCGACCGTGGTATCAATCTGGCCCGCATGGATGAAATTGTCAAAAAGATCGAAACGATGTTCGTGCAGCAGCCTGAGGTCGAGAGTATCTATGCCCAAGTGGGAGGATTTGTCTTTGGCCGCTCCACCTATGAAGCATCCAATCGTTCCAGTTTGCATGTCACCCTGAAACCGATAAAGGAGCGGGGTATCGACAGCAGGACATGGATTGCACGTATGCAGAAGCAGATTCAAGATGCCGGCCTGGTCGGCATACGGATATATATGCGGGTCTCCGGCATTCGCGGTATCCGCCTGAACCGGGGGGATGACGACATCGAACTGCGTCTGCAGGGTACGGATCTTGAAAAGATGTCCCGGATTGCAGATCGAGTGGTTGAACGTCTTGGGAAAATCGAAGGCTTACGAAATATCTCTCATACCAGCGAGGATCTGAACCAGGAACTTTCAGTTGTAGTGGATCGGGAACGGGCCTCCGGTTTTGGTCTCTCAGTGGAAGACGTTGGACGGATCCTGGAGCTTGCCCTGGGAGGTCTGAAAGTCACTGAATTCCTCGATGGTGATCGCAGTGTGGACGTGCGTCTGCGACTTCAGCGGCGGGATGTCTCCACGCCAGCCGATGTAGAGTCGGTGATTATCTTCAGTCGAACGGAGCCAAGGGTTCCCCTGCGCCTGGGAGAGGTGGCCAAGATCGAATTGGTGCCAAGCCCTGTCTCTATCCATCGGGATCAGCAGCGCAGGGTGGTGAATATCAGTGCCTCCACCAGCAAGGACTTGGCGCCTGGAGAGGCGTTGCAGTCGGTGCAGGGAGTGATAGACGGGATGGAGCTGCCGCCAGGTTACATAGTCTACGAGGCAGGCGGTCAGGAGGCGCAACGTGAGGGACGCGATCTGGGATTGCTCTTGCTGGGGCTGGCGCTGTTTCTGGTCTTTGTGGTGATGGCGGTGCAGTATGAATCACTGCGTAATCCCATTGTCATCATGCTCAGTGTGCCTTTTGCGGTGATTGGAGTCGCTTTGGGATTGGAGTGGTCTGGACTGCCGCGCTCCATGCCGGTGCTGCTGGGCCTGATTATGCTGGCCGGGATCGTGGTGAACAATGCAATTGTGCTGGTGGAATATATGGTTTTACAACGTCGTGCCGGATTGATGATTGATGCCGCGATCATCGAGGCCGCACGGCTTCGACTGCGTCCGATCCTGATGACCACCCTGACCACCGTGGCTGGTATGTTGCCTCTGGCACTGGCCTGGGGGGAGGGAGCGGAGATGCTGCAGCCGCTGGCGGTCACCATGGTCTCCGGGTTGCTGTTTTCTACTTTGGTGACGTTGTTGTTGATTCCGTCGGTCTACCGGTTGATTGCGGTGGGGGATAAAAGGTTAAAGGCTAAAGGCTAAAGGTTAAAGGCTAAAGGTTAAAGGCTAAAGGTTAAAGGCTAAAGGTCAAAGATGGCCGTGCCGCCGGAGAGACCGAACTATGTCGCTACGCGGTGCTGGAAAAGCTGTAGGCCGGTTCAAGCGCAGCGGATCGGGCCTACATACTACTGGAGCCAGAAAAAGTACTTGCATTGGGCTGCACCGGACACATACTTGCTTCACCTTTCACCTTTCACCTTCTACAACATCGTCACCCGATTCCGACCATTGTCTTTCGACTGGTAGAGCGCATCATCTGCCCGCTTTAAGAGGGTTGCGGTGGTGTCGTCCGACTGCAGAAAGGTGATGCCGAAACTGCCGGTGACTTGAGTGCCGTTGCTGGGTCTGATCATGGCAATGGCGGCTCTGAGCCTTTCACTCAGTTTCATTGCTTTGTCAGCTGTAAGGTCGGGGCAGATGATTAGAAACTCCTCACCTCCCCAACGGCCAATCGTGTCGTTGCCCCGTACGTTATCCTTCAACTGCTCCGCCAGATGCTGAATGACTTCGTCTCCCATCTGATGTCCATACCGATCGTTGATCGATTTGAAGTGGTCGATATCGAGTAGGATAAGTGCCAGGGGTGAGTCGTTTCGTTGGGCGCTATCCAAACTATCCTGCATCACCTGATCGATTTTTCGCCGGTTGTAGAGCTGGGTCAGGACGTCGATTTCCGAAAGGCGGGCGAGCTCCCGATTCTTGGCCGCCAGCTGCTTCTGCGTGCTGCGAAGTCTGTCCAGCGCATTTGTCAGCTGGATATTTTCCTCTTTACGCAGCTCTTCGCGGATCGCACGGGCAGCGATCCCCCGGTAGATCGATGAGATATAGACGGCGAGAGCGGTAAAAAACGCAAGAAAAATAACCCGTAGCGCAATATTGCTGTCACTTACCAATGGGGTGGTGAAATCTTCGGAGATAGTGCCGAGTTCTATCGTGCCTCTGCTGATCGCCAGGAAAACAATCAGCAGGTAGAGGCTGATGCTGAGTACTCCCGAGAGCAGGGTGAGTCGGGGTGAAAAACGGATGGTGGCAAGACCGATCCAGAGATAGTAGAGCAGAAAAGCCTCTGACTTGAAGGTTCGATAGGTGCCGAAGGCGTAGAGGACGATGGAGAGCAGGAGGATATCTATGGTGACAGAGAGATATTTCAGCCACCAGATATGCCTGTCTCGTTTGAGATGGAAATGGAGCAGGACGCCGTAGATCAGGTTAACCAGTGAAGCGCTGATTATGGCGATGAAGGAGGACTCAGGAATCTCATTGCGGATGCTGAACCCCGCCAGAAAGTAGAGGAAGGTGAATAAAATCCTGGCGTTGTTCGCATAACGCTCGCTTTGCTGCTCTTCTTTGATGAAAAGCTGTTTGAGAGACGTTGACGAGTTTGGCCGTGTTACTTCGTGCATCTGCTCATTATAGCGGCCACTAGCCAGACAATAATTGAGGAATACCACAATTCCAGGGAAGGAAACCCCTTTTTGGTTAACGGTACTGCCGCAGATACCACCACTCGAACAGGCGCTTGAGCCAATGGAACAGGCGCATGTTCGGCAGCACGATGTTACGCGTGGCGGTACGGGCCACCAGCATGCCGGAGGTCTGGCTGTCGACGATACAGACCAGTTCCACCTTGTAGGTCTCTTTGGGTGTATCCCCCCGGAACTCCGCCAGCAGATTCTTGGCCGCTGCCACCGCCTGCAGATCGGCCATGTGAGCCTGTTTCGGCATCCAATCGGGGCCGGGAAAGCTGCCGGAATCACCGGCCACGTAGACCTGTTTCATGCCTTCGACCCGGCACTGAGCATCTGCCTTTACCAGTCCGCCCGGGGAGCGGGGCAGGTCAGTGTTGTCGAACCATAAATTGCCGGTCATGCCGGGCATGAAGAGGATCAGGTCGGCATCAAATTCGCCGCCGTGGGTGATCACCTTGGTTTCGGTGAACGCTTTCATTTTGAAGCCGAGATGGGTTTCGATTCCCCGTTTGGCCATCTCCTGAACCAGCCCCTTCACCGCCTTGGGTCCCAGACGCTGGCCTGGGTTCTCTGCAGGGGTGAAGAAGATGAGTTTGAATTTGTCGCGGCGTTTCTCCAGGCGCAGTTGCCGGTCGATGCCGAAGAGAAACTCGAACATCGGGCCGCCGCGCATGGCGCTGGGTTCCTTGGGATTGCCGGCAAAACCGATGGCGATGGTGCCGCCATCAAGCGCTTGTAAACGGTCACGGATTCTGACGGTTGCCGAAACGCCTTCGCAGGGAGTAATAGCGTGTTCGATACCGGGCAGTTTTTTGATGAACCTTCCGCCGGAAGCGATGATCAGTCCATCGTTTTCGATCTTGCCATCGCTGGTGATCAGGGTGCGCCCGCCATCTTCCAGACCGGTGGCTTCGGCAACGTGATGGATGACGTTCATGCGCCGGAAGAACTTCTCCAGCGGAATGATCAGGTCTTCGGGTTGGCGCAGACCGGAGGGAATCCAGATTGTGCCGGGCAGATAGTGGAATTCAGCCTTGGGGCTGACGACGGTGATCTGCATCTCCTTGTCGCCGGCCCGCAGATGCTGCACAGCCGTCAGTGCAGCAAAACCGCTGCCGACAATGGTTACTCGCTTCATGCAAGGGTTCTCCAGCGCAATTTGGAGGGTGTCACAAAAGCCATCAGGCAGGTCGGATCAACGATAGCGTAATCCGACAAGTTTTAAGATCTTTTTAACACCCTGCATTTGTAAATTGATCCGCGCAGAGAGTCTTTCTCCAGCCGCACACTGGAAACCACCCTGCAGATCGGTGTGCGAATAGTATCGGGAGCCGCACCCCGTCACAAGCAGGAATACCCTGCACTGGAAGGGGCAGCCCTCCGCTCTGTCAGAGTCCGACCAGTTCTGCGTGCAGGCCTTGAAACTGGGTGATGCTCAACAGGTCCTGGCCGCTTACCAGTGCTGGATTGTATTCCAGCAGGAAGAGATGGGGACGGCGCTCGTCTACATGTACGGAGACGACACCATCTCTCTCCCGAAAGGACGACTGCAACTGGTCGAGCGTAGCTTTATCAAGATTTTCGTCGACGTGAATAGTGACGTCCGCCAGATTGATGTCCACGATGTTATCTCCTCAAAGTGTGTCCCGATTCTGACATTGAATGGTCGGATAATGGAACAGATTGCGGCGCAACAGTGCTGCCTACCTATAAGGATAGCGGAAAATTTGGAGTGATTGTCGTGCAGATTACTCCACCGGGGTAACCTGCTTGCCGCTGCGCAGGCCGAGAATGCCTTTGCTGATGATGATGTCGCCGACTTTGAGTCCTGTGACGATCTCGACCCGGTTGGCAATGTGGCTGCCGCTGGTCACCGTGGTGCGCAGGGCTTTGCTGTTCCCATCGAGGAGATAGACATACTCTCCCGCATTATCCCGTTGCAGAGCCTTGAAAGGCACCATCAGGCGTTGCTTTTGCGCGGTTTTCAGGCTTACACGTGAGAGTTGGCCGGGACGTGCGGACTGGGGTATGGGATCCAGCACCACTTCAATGATGCCCATGCGGGTGTTGATGTCCAGTTCCGGGTGGATGCGTTTTACCTTGCCGGCAAACCGCTTGGAACCGAGGCCATCTATGCCTACCCGGACGGGATCACCCAGGCTGAGATTGGGCAGCAGCAGGTCGGATACAGGTATCTCGATGATGAGCGATTCAGGATCGATCAGTGTCAACAGATGGGTATGGCGGGGTACCACATCGCCGGGTTCCACCAGACGCTGACTGATAACGCCGCTGAAGGGGGCCTTTATCTGTGTATAGGCCAGCCGGGTTTCCAGAAGCTTTTGCTCTGCCATCGAGACTTCAACTTCGGTCCTGGCGCGGGCCAGTTCGTCTTCTGAGGTGGCTTTATGTCTGGCCAGATCCTCGATTCGTTTTAGATTGAGCCTGGACTGACGGGTGGTGGCTGCTGCCTTCTGCAGCTCGGCTTCGAGCAGGTCGCTCTCCAGGCGGGCCAGTAGTCGGCCGGCTTTTATCCGGTCTCCCTCATAAAAAGGCAATTCGGTGATGCGCCCCTCTTCCTGGCTGAAGATGCGCACCTTTTGACGCGCGCGCAGAGTGCCGGTGAGTTCATGTTTGAGTCCGACTGCACGAGGGGTCAGGGTTTCGGTCACCACCAGATGTTTGGTGGCGGTGCGGGACTTTTTGTCAGCGCCACTTTTTTTTGCGCTGCCGCTCGGCTCCGTGCAGGCAAAAAGGCTGATGGTAAACAGCAGTGTCGATACTAGCCTGAAAAAATACCTGGCACGCATGAGTCGGTTAACAGGTCCTACTTCAGGTTGGTGACTGGTGGTGTGCCACCGTTGGGAACGTATGGAGAGTAGTGTTTGATGTCGCGTTTGACGTTACGCTGCACGATTACGCCGAGGATCTTGAAACGCTTACCCGTGAGATCGATAGCTGGGTAACCGGCCTTGAGAGCCTGCAGCCGCTTCTTTCCGTCCCCTTCCGAGATGTATTGGCGGAACCAGCGTTCCCCATCCACCTCGGCCAGGATATAGGCCCCGGTGGCGCAGACTTCGGCCGGTTCGATGACGATGACGCACTTGGCGGGAAATTCCGGCTCCATGCTGTCGTCCAGTACCTGGAGAGGGTAAAGCTCGTTATAACTACACTCGTTGCTCATGATCAGTCTGTATAAATCTGCTTGGTTAACCAGTGTCCATTCGGAAACCCGTATCTAACCACAAAGATCACGAAGATCACGAAGGTAACAGCTTGACTAACAATAAATTTTCTTCGTGTACTTCGTGCGCTTCGTGGTGAAAACAGTGTTTCCGGACGGGCGCAAACTATAAAGTAGCCTGCAGATTAAACCTTGGAATTGCCCGGTTTTATCCACAGAAATATTAGAGAAATCTGCGTTTCTATCGGAGATTCCGATAAAATCCAGTTTTCACACTGACCGCATTCTAGCATGTCCCACTATATTCAATCCCAAAACCGGGTTCACAAGGATAGACGAGATTTTCACAACCTTCGCAACATGCTGCCCTTCCTTTGGGAGTATCGCGGGCGGGCACTGTTTGCGCTGGGTTGCCTGGTATTCGCAAAACTGGCCAATGTGGGTATTCCTCTGGTGCTGAAAGAGATTGTCGACCTCCTGGAAAAGGGCGACAAGTTGCTGTTGGTTTTGCCTCTCTCACTTCTACTGGGTTACGGTGCGCTGCGCCTCAGCAGTTCGCTTTTCAATGAGCTGCGGGATGCGGTTTTCGCGCGGGTGCGTTATCGCGCCATGAGGCGTCTATCCAATCGGGTGTTAAACCATCTGCATGATCTATCCCTGCGCTTCCATCTGGAGCGCCAGACCGGGGCTATCAGCCGCGATCTGGAACGGGGTACCCGTTCGGTCAGTTCCATTCTCAACTACATGGTCTTCAGTATCCTGCCGATGCTGGTGGAGTTCAGCCTGGTGGCGGTGGTACTGCTGACTCAGTACGACATCGTCTTCACGCTGGTCACCTTTGGCACCGTGGCGGTCTATATTGGCTTTACTCTGGCGATCACTGAGTGGCGCATGGAGTACCGCCATGCCATGAACAAGCTCGATTCCCAGGCCAATAGCCAGGCCTTCGATAGTCTCATCAATTATGAGACGGTCAAATATTTCGGCAATGAACGATTGGAGCTGGACCGTTTCGACGGCACCCTCTCCCAGTGGGAGGATAATGCGGTCAAGAGTCAGACCTCCATGTCACTGCTCAATTTTGGTCAGGGTGGGATAATCGCCATCGGCGTCACCATTATCATGATCTTTGCCACCGATGGAGTGGTGAAGGGCGAGATGTCAATCGGCGACCTGGTGCTGGTCAATGCTTTTATGTTGCAGCTCTTTATTCCGTTGAACTTTCTCGGCATTGTCTATCGTCAGATCAAATACTCCCTGGCGGATATGGATCTTATCTTCAAGCTGCTGAAGCAGGAGCCGGAGATCACCGATGCACCGGATGCACAACCCCTGGTGCTGAGGGAGGGGGAGGTTTGCTTTGCGCATGTGGATTTTTCCTACCAGAAAGAGCGGGCGATCCTGCACGGTGTGGATTTCACCATCCGGCCTGGTGAAAAGGTGGCGGTGGTGGGACATAGCGGGGCGGGCAAGTCGACCCTTTCCCGACTGTTGTTCCGTTTCTACGACGTCACCGGCGGCCGGGTATTGCTGGACGGGCAGGATATTCGATCAGTAACCCGTGACAGCCTGCGGGCGGTGATCGGCATCGTGCCCCAGGATACCGTGCTGTTTAACGAATCGATCCTCTACAATCTCTCCTATGGCCGGCCGGATGCCGGCCGGGATGAGATTGAAGCCGCTGCGCGTATCGCCCATATCGCAGCGTTCATCGATTCGCTGCCGGACGGATATGAGACGGTGGTGGGGGAGCGGGGACTCAAACTCTCCGGTGGCGAGAAACAGCGCATCGCCATCGCGCGGGCGATGCTCAAGCGGCCGCGCATACTGGTTTTCGACGAGGCCACATCCTCACTCGATACCAAGACGGAACAGGCGATTCAGGAGACCCTGAAAGAGGTGGCGAAGGATCACACGACACTGGTCATTGCCCATCGTCTCTCCACGGTGGTGGATGCGGACCGTATCCTGGTAATGGAGCAGGGTCGCGTCATGGAGCAGGGTACCCACCGGGAGCTGCTGGATATGAATGGGCGTTACCGGCAGATGTGGCAGTTGCAGCAGGAAGAACGGGAGTGACCCAGAACCTTACTGAAAAAAACTGTCATTGCGAGGGAGCGTAGCGACCGCGGCAATCTCCTGCTACGGAGTACAATCCAAGGAGATTGCTTCGCTACGTTCGCAATGACGAAAAATGTCATTCATTCAGAGGCTCCTTAAATAACTGGAAATACAAGATGAGCAGACCTTTCCCAGACTATTACATGATCACTGGTAAATTCATTGATCACGACGATTTCAGTAACAAGCTGGAAGCAGCCTTGAAAAATGGCAACAGGATAGTCCAATTGCGTTGTAAAACGATTCGCGATGCGGATGAATACCTGGCGTTGGCGAATATCGCGACCGCTCTCTGCAGGCAATACGATGCACTGCTTCTGCTGGCGACAGCGGCCGAACTGTTCGATCGATCCGAAGCGGACGGTCTGCACCTTAGCAGTGATGTGCTGAATCAATATTCGAGCCGACCCGTAGCGGAAGGGAGATTGCTCTCGGTCTCCTGCCATGCCAGGGAGGATATGCAGAAGGCGGTGCAACTCGGTGCGGATATACTGCTGCTCTCTCCGGTCAAGGCGACCTCCAGCCATCCCGACATCCCGGGTATCGGCTGGAAAAAATTCAGTGAGATGATTGCTGGGGTTGACCAGCCCGTCTATGCGTTGGGTGGAATGAAAGCAGAAGATCTTGGTGATGCGAAAAAGGCGGGTGGACAAGGTATTGCTGCAATCAATGCACTTTGGAATCAGTGATAGGGCTCAGGATGGGCCAGACGGATTTTCTGCTCAGGGTTGCGAGTTTGTTTTCGACTTGAATTGCTGCAAGTTATACATTGCGTCCTAATGAACCAGTTTGTAGATAAAATGCTCGATGACTGAATTTGCTGAAATTCCCGCTGCCAAAGTCTACCTTGTCGGCGGTGCGGTGCGGGATCGATTGCTGGGGCTGCCGGTGTACGATCGTGACTGGGTGGTGGTAGGCGCCACGGCCAAGCAGATGGTCGATGCGGGTTACCAGTCGATGCCGGGCGACTTCCCGGTCTTTATTCATCCGGAGAGTGGGGATGAATACGCCCTGGCGCGCACTGAGGTCAAAACCGGTCCCGGATATCATGGCTTTGAGGTGGATGCGGGTCCGGACATCACCATGGAGCAGGATCTGCTGCGGCGTGACCTGACCATCAATGCGCTGGCCGAGGATGCCGACGGCAACATCATCGATCTTTGCCACGGACGTGACGATCTGGATGAGGGTTTGTTGCGGCATATCACCCCCGCTTTTACCGAAGACCCCGTCCGCCTGCTGCGGATTGCCCGTTTCGCCGCAAAACTTGGGCAATGGGGATTTCGGGTTGCCCACGGCACCCACGACCTGATGAAGAAAATGGCCGCCTCCGATGATCTGCTCAATCTCAAATCCGAGCGGGTCTGGCGGGAGATGAAAAAGGCCCTCGCCCAGCCTCAGCCCTGGCGTTTTTTTGAGGTATTGCATCAATGTGGCGTCCTGCAGTGCCTGCTCCCCGTTTTGGGAGAGACGATGGGAGATGCGACTGCTCATGGTCATCCCTCCCCCAAAGCGGCAATGGCGCCTCTGCACCGGGCGGTGGTTTTGACCGAAGATCTCAGGGTGCGTTTCGTTGCTGTGATGTTCGCCGGGTTGGCACGAACCGGTGAGATGGCTGAATTCTCCCGACAGTTGCGGGTTGAGCGGGAGTTTACGGATCTGCTCGAGTGGGTGCTGGCTCACGGGGTTGAACTCGATGCCGAAACACCAGCGGAAAATCTGCTGCATATCGTTGCCAGATTGAAGCCTGTGCAGCAGCCTGAGCGTTACCGGGCTTTTGAGCTGAGCTGCCACGCCCTTTGGCCCGAGAAGATGAAAGCGGCATGGCCTCGTCTGGAACTTGCAGGGCAGGTGGTTTCATCGGTCGATGTGCAGGCGTTGCGCCGTACAGGTCTCGAAGGGGCGGCTCTGGGTGAGGCTTTGCAGCATGCGAGGGTTGAAATGTTGCGGCAACGGTTGGCGGACTTCTAATGCGCTATCAATGTAATAATTGCAGATTCAACCAGGAGGTAGGGTGCGCTATACGCACCCTACACGTCTGAAGTATGACTTTTTTACTGTTTTACAGGCTGTCAATTCACATCTCCAATGCTGCGGGTTAGAGTGCCCGATTATGAACCCAGATCAAGAACAGGCCGTTTCTATTGATCCCACCCGGTCGAGGGATGCCGGGGAGCCTCCGGTGGCGCAGACGAGCGGATCGTGGGTAGGTTATGCGGGTCGCTGGCCGAGCTTGCAGATCCTTCTGACCGGCCACTTGCTCCTGCCTATCGGTCTGCTGGGTATGAGTATCCTGACCAGCCTGGTGCTCGTGGTTTTACTTTTTGTTGGGGTCGGTGCCGCAGAAACGGTTCAGCGCTTGTTGCTGGTAAGCATCGTCTTTGCCGGTTTGACGATGTTGGTGGGAATGGCAAGATTGCGCAGTCAGCTGCTCCGCCCGCTGGCGACGTTGGAGGATACTGTGACACAGGTCTGTGAAGGTGAGCCCGTGGTAACCCAGACCCCGAAACAGAGCGGTGTGCTCTCCGTGATGGCCAGAGGCATCGACAGTCTGAGTGAAGAGTTGACCGATATCTATGAGGATATGGAGGTACGGGTTGCCCGCCAGAGTTCCAAGCTGGCGCAGAAGACAACCTCTCTACAGCTTCTCTATGATGTGGCTGCCGGTATCAACCAGTCGGAAAACCTGTGCGAACTGCTGTTGGACTATCTGCGGGTGCTCAAGCAGATGCTGAACGGCCGCTCTGCCAGCGTTCACCTGGTGATGCCGGACGGGCGGGTGCGAGCGGTTGGGAGCATCGATCTTGATAACCATCTCTATCGGGAGCGGGAGATGCTGCCGGTGAAGCTGTGCCACTGTGGCATCACTCTGTTGCCCGGCAACAGTCTCTGTGATCATGATGCGGTGGAGTGTTCACGGACCAATGGCCGCAAGATGTTCGGTAAGGATGAGATTGAGCGGGTGACGGTTTCACTCTGGCACCACGGGGATGTGCTGGGTTTCTACCACATCTATGTGGACAAGCCGGGCATCTACAGTGGACGGGAGGACGTGCTCGACATCCTCAATACCATCGGCAGCCACCTTGGCATGGCGGTGGCCAAACAGCGCTCGGATATGGAGGCGCGGCGGCTCTCTATCGTCAAGGAGCGCACCGCCCTGGCCCATGAGCTGCACGATTCCCTGGCCCAGACCCTGGCGAGCCTGCGATTCCAGGTGCGTATGTTGGAGGAGACCCTGGAGAAACCCGACCAACACCCGGAGGCGCAGCAGGAGACCCAACGTATCCGCCACGGTCTCGATGAGGCGCATCTGGAGTTGCGGGAGTTGATCAACAGTTTTCGCGCCCCGGTGGACCAGCGGGGGTTGCTGGCGGCGCTGGAGAAACAGGTTGAACGTTTTCAGCAGGAGACCGGTACCCACGCCGTCTTTCAGTCCGATTGCCGGGAGGTGAAAATGAACAGCAGCCAGGAGCTACAGACTCTGCGCATCGTGCAGGAGTCGCTGGCCAATATCCGCAAGCACGCAAAGGCGCATACTGTGCGGGTGTTGCTGCGTTGCCGTGGAGGGGGGAACTACCTCCTGCTGGTTGAGGACGACGGTGTTGGTTTTGAAGGGGCTGCGCCGGAAGGTAACCCAGGTGAGCACATTGGTCTCTCCATTATGGAAGAGCGGGCGCGCCGGGTTGGGGGTAAATTGAGTATTGAAAGTGAACCGGGAGAGGGTACGCGGGTGGAGTTGAGTATCCGCCAGGCCGATCTCAAGACCGATGGCGGGAGGTAGTTTATGCGGGTAATGTTGATTGATGATCACGCCCTGTTTCGAATCGGTCTGCAGGAACTGCTGACGCGCCGGGGTATCGAAGTGAGCGCCATTGGTGACTGTGTGCAGGGCATAGACCTGGTGGAGCAGCAGCAACCCGATGTGGTGTTGCTGGATATGCGCATGCCCGACATGACCGGGATAGAGGTGTTGCTGCAGCTGCGAAAAAATGAGCAGCAGATGCCGATTATCATGCTGACCACGAGTCGCGAGGAGAAGGATGTCATCGACTCGCTGCAGAACGGCGCCCAAGGCTATCTGCTCAAAGACATGGAACCCGATGAACTGATCGATGCCCTGAAGGAGATCGTGCAGGGAAACACCGTGGTGGCCAAGGAGTTGACCGGTATTCTGGCCAAGGCGGTGCAGGGTGACAGCCGTGGGCTGGAGAAGCAGACGTCAACACTGGATGACCTGACGCCGCGGGAACGGGAGATCCTCTGCCATCTGGCGGATGGTCAGAGCAACAAGGTTATCGCACGTCATCTCGGTATTTCCGATGGCACCGTAAAACTGCACGTCAAGGCGATCCTGCGCAAACTGGATGTCCACTCCAGGGTCGAAGCGGCGGTGATCGCGGTGGAGCAGAATCTATGTTTGCGAAACTCGTCTCAGTCCGGAAACGTATAACTCACCATAGCCCTCAGACTCTAAATCAATGGCCGTTCGATGGGGAAGTCGCTCCCTGCTCCGAAAACTCGGGTGCCTTGTACCAGGAGAGTTTCTCCTGCAGTTCCACAACCCGTCCCACGATGATCAGTGTCGGTGGCTTGGGTTTTTCCCGCTCCACCACTTCCTGAATATTATCCAAAGTGCCGGTGAAGACCCGTTGCATGTGAGTGGTGCCTTGCTGAACCAGTGCGATGGGCATGTCCCCGGGAGTGCCGTGAGCTTGGAGTTGTTGGCGGATCACAGGTAGCCCAAGCAGTCCCATGTAGAAGACGATCGTCTGATTGGGTTGCGCCAGCATCTCCCAGTTGAGATTCATGGTGCCGTCTTTGAGATGGCCGGTGACGAAGGTGACCGACTGGGCGTAGTCTCTATGGGTGAGGGGAATGCCCGCATAGGAGGCGCAGCCTGCAGCAGCAGTGACGCCGGGTACGACCTGGAAGGGGATGCCCTCTTCGGCGAGGGTGTCGATCTCCTCGCCGCCCCGACCGAAGATGAAGGGGTCGCCGCCCTTCAGGCGCACCACTCGCTTGCCCTCTTTGGCCAGACGCGCCAGCAGCTTGTTGATCTCTTCCTGCCGCATGGCATGGTTGGAGCGCTCTTTGCCGACGTAGATGCGCTCGGCGTCCTGGCGTGTCATCTCCAGGATCGGTTCCGCCACTAACCGGTCGAAGACCACGACATCGGCCTGTTGCATCAGCCGCAGTGCGCGGAAAGTCAGCAGATCCGGATCACCCGGTCCGGCCCCCACCAGATAGACCTCTCCGGTTGATTTCGACAGTTTGGCATCCGTCAGAGCCTTGTCCAGTAACTGATCCGCCTCGTCGGCATGTCCGGAGAAGATGCGTTCCGCCACTCCACCCTGCAGCACCTTGTCCCAAAACAGGCGCCGATCTTTCGGTTCGCTGAAGGTCTCCTTTACCCTTTCTCTGAAACGGCCGCAGAATTCTGCCAGACGACCGTATCCAGCAGGGATCAGGGACTCAAGGCGGGCTCGAATCAGACGCGCCAGCACAGGGGAGGCACCACCGGTGGAGATTGCGGCAACCACAGGGGAGCGGTCGATCACCGAGGGAACGATAAAGCTGCAGAGCTTGGGCTGATCCACAACGTTGACCGGGATACGTTGTGCGTTGGCCAGCTCGGCAATGTTGCGGTTGACATCACTGTCGTTGGTTGCGGCGATGACGAGATGGCTCTCTGCCAGGTCACTCTCGTCAAAATGCCGCTCCATATGGGTAAGCTGTCCCGCGTCCCGCCAAGTGGTCAGATTTGGCGTTAGTTCAGGTGCAACCAGAATAACGTCCGCACCGGAATTCAGTAGGGCTGCGGTCTTGCGTTCGGCGATAGGGCCGCCGCCTGCCACCAGGCAGCGCTTGCTGTTGATGTCAAGGAAGATGGGGAAAAAGTCCATAGATTCAATGCTTCAGTGAGAATATTGGAGTGATGGTGGATTGCCACAGCTGTCGAGCATGGGCGAACAATCCGGTGAAATCCATGCTATTTTATACGATTACTTCATGCTTTTGGCTTGAAATATTTAAACGCATTAATATACTAATGCGCTCAGTTATTCAATATTTAGGTGGTAAAACGTGCTGGTACAGGAAATAGACTCTTCCGATCTGCAGGCCCGTATTTCCGAGGGCGACGACTTCTATCTGCTGGACATTCGCAGTGCAGGCGAAGTGGCCCAGGGGATGTTGCCCGATTCAGACCATATGCCGATGCATGTCATTCCCCTGCGCATGGATGAACTGCCCAAGGACAAGGATGTGATCCTCTACTGTCACAGTGGTGCCCGATCTTATCATGCCTGTGCCTATCTGATTCAGCAGGGGTTTGAAAACGTGATTAATCTGCGCGGCGGTATTCTGGGTTGGGCGCGCTCAGGTTATCAGGTGGCTGCTAGAAAAGTTGGCTAACAAATTGAATTTTCATGGGTAAATGGGTTCGTAGCCTGTTTGGTCACTGTTTTATCAAGAGGTTTTGCTTGCGTTTCAGCGGCGCTTCGCATATAAATTACGCCCTGGATTATTCCTATACATTCTAATACAACCATATTCTGGAGGTCTTACCATGGCTGATTTCGATCAAGAGTTGGACGCAAGCGGACTGAACTGCCCCCTGCCCATTCTGCGTGCAAAGAAGACTCTGAACGGCATGGAGTCTGGCAAGGTTTTGCACATCATTGCTACTGATCCCGGTTCCGTGAAGGACTTCGAGGCATTTGCCAAGCAGACCGGTAACGAGCTGATGGAATCCAAGGAAGTCGGCGGTAAGTTCGAATTCCTGATCAAGAAAGGCTGATTTCCGGCCACAGGGTTATATTGGAGACAGTTTAGATGTCAGACATGAAAAAATTAGCCATCATCGCCACCAAGGGTTCGCTGGACTGGGCTTATCCGCCTTTTATCCTCGCGTCGACCGCTTCGGCCCTGGGCTATGATACCGAGATATTCTTCACCTTCTATGGCCTGCAGCTTCTGAAAAAGAATCTGGACCTGGAAGTCACCCCCCTGGGTAATCCGGGTATGCCGATGCCGATGGGCATGGATAAGTGGTTTCCTGTCATGGGTCTGACCCTGCCGGGCATGCAGGGCATGATGACCAGTATGATGAAGAAGAAGATGGCATCCAAAGGTGTTGCCAGTCTTCCGGAATTGCGGGATCTTTGTCAGGAGGCTGAGGTTCGGCTGGTTGCCTGCCAGATGACTGTTGACCTGTTTGAGATGAATACCGCTGAATTCATCGACGGCGTCGAGTACGCCGGTGCCGCTGCATTCTTTGAGTTTGCCGGCGAAAGTGATATCTGCCTTTACATCTAATCCGTTGTAAATTGCAGTTCCAAAGCGCTGCCCTCACAAGGGGTGGCGCTTTTTTTATGTCTGGTGTGATTGTCCAGTTCATTGTGGCAAATGAGTTATCGACAATATTGAAGGCCGGTTAAAACGTAGTGGAACCGGCAGCATTTCTGGATCGCCCGATCCGCTACGCTTGATCGGGCCTACGTCTTGAGCAGATGCAAGATAAGCCGCAATCGGGATGAACAGATACGATTGGAATAGATGCGCATCTGTCGTGATTGATAGAAGCAACATGAACAAGGACAGACACAAAAAAACCGGCGTGATAGCCGGTTTTTTTGTGGTCGTAGTGGGTTATGGTTTACATGAATGTCTTGTTCACACCAAAACCGAACAGGTGGACGCTGGACTCGTAGTCGCCCACAACGGCGCTGGTGCCATTCGTCTCGCCATTGGCGTGGGTTGTCGCAGTCGGTGTGCGGTCTTGAAACTTCACGTACATATAACCGGCGTCGATCGACCAGCCGTCTCCCAGTTGATGGCCGGCACCAAAGCTGAAGAGATGGCGGTCGGCATCAGGTACGCGGGGGCTGAAATAGTCATCGCCCTGTGGGGTTTCGTCAAAGGTATAACCAGCACGCAACTGTGTTTTTCCAGTGAGGTCGTAGGAGGCGCCGAAACGGTAGGCGTTGACGTCTTTCCATTTGTTTTCGCTGCTGACGTAGTTGATAAAGGAGAGTTCCTTGTTGTCCACCACAAGCGTGTCGAAACTGCTCCAACCTGTCCGGGTGATGTCGAACTCCAGTGCCAGCTTATCTGTTGTCTGGTTGCGCACGCCGATCTGCAGGCGGTAAGGCACTTCCAGCTCGGCAACCGCATTGTTTGAGGCAAACCCAGGGACCGGTGAGCCGGGGGGAAGGGCGATAGTGCCGTCGATAGGGATCTTTGCGGCTGAGTGGAAACTGCCGCCAAAGCTCCAGTTGTTCATCACGTAGAGGCCGCTGATGTTTAAACCGGCGCCACGGCCATCACCCTCGACTTCAACGGCAGGGTACGCTGCGCCCCCATCATTTACCGCCGCATTGAATAGCACCTCTTTCATCCAGTAGAGATCGATGCCGCCTGCTACGCTGAAATTGTCGTTAATCCTATACGAGACGCTGGGGGAGAAGGCGACAATCTCCAGCTTGGTATTGGTGGGCATGGTCTCACCCAGCGGATAACCGCCGGGATTGGAGGCGCTGGCGGCAAAGGTCTCTGGCAGCCAATCCGTCTCCAGTCCAAAAGGTGCATTGACTGACAGGCCGATCGACCAGTCTTCGCTCATCTGATAATGCGCACTGATAGCGGGAATTGCCACAATGTCATTCGATTCGCTGTCGAAAGAACCGTTGCCTGTTGTGACGCCCAGATTGGGTTTGACCAACAGCCCGCCGAGACTGACTGCCCCCCCTTCATGGAAGGCCATTGCAGCGGGGTTGTAGGCAATTGCGCCGAGATCTTTGTGGTTTGCGACTACGGCATTTGATTGTGCCATGCCGGAAACAGAAAGTTCAGGGACAGCAAAACCGGAAGCGGCAGCTTGTTGAGCGGAGAACGCAAGTGCGATTCCGCAGGCCAGAGCCAGTTTGTGCAGTTTCGGTGTGTTGGTTTGATCCATGGGTTCCTCCACCCGTATTTATGTGGTTATTCTCACCCCTATTTTGGGCAATCCCGTGAGGCTAAGAGATTCAGGGGAAAAATGCCACCAAAATACGTTTTTTTTTGTGGCGGGGGCTAGATTAGCATTTCCTCATAATAGGAATTTATGATATAAAAGGAATTTATCGGCACAGAAAGCCGAGGCTGAGGCAGGGGAAAATAAGTATGGCCGATCGCAGGTTACAAGTCTTTCACACAGTTGCACGCCTGCTGAGTTTTACCAAGGCGGCTGAAACCCTGCACATGACGCAGCCAGCGGTGACATTTCAGGTGCGTCAACTTGAGGAGTATTTCAACACGCGACTGTTCGACCGCACCCACAACCGGATCAGCCTCACCGAGGCAGGGGCCCGGGTATTCGAATATGCCGATCAAATCTTCGATCTCTATGCCGATATGGAAAACGCGGTGCGTGAGATGACCGGAGAGATCCGCGGGGCGCTGACTATTGGCGCCAGCACCACCTTTGCGGAGTACATGCTGCCCGCGTTGCTCGGCGACTTTGGCAGACGTTATCCGGAAGTCACCATTCATCTGCGTGTTTCCAACTCTGATGGCATCGTCTCCATGGTGGAGAACAACAGCATCGATTTGGGGGTTGTGGAAGCCCCTGTGGGCAACAAGAATCTGGTGGTCAAGATATGCCGGAAGGACCATTTGGTCGCTATCGTGCCACCCGGCCATGCGTTGGGAGATTATGAGGCCATCCCGTTCAAGAAACTGCTGGATTTTCCATTTATCTGCCGGGAGGAGGGATCCGGCACCCGGGAGGTTATCAACGACTATATGTGTGAGCACCTCGACAGCTGCAACAACAGCCTGAACATCACCATGGAGTTGGGTAGCCCGGAATCGGTCAAGGGGGCCGTGGAGGCGGGTATGGGGGTTTCGGTAGTCTCCAGGGCGACCATTCAGAAAGAGTTGAAGTTGGGTACTCTGTGCGCCATTAAGCTTGACCCGCCGTTGGAACGTCCGTTCTCCTTTGTCCACCAGAAGCAGAAGTTTCGCCTCCGGGTCATGGAGGAATTACTCGAATTTGCCAGTGCTTACTGTGAGAGTCACTCTACTGAGGAATTGTAGATTTGCAGTTTATGCCAACCCAGAAAAAATTACCTCCAGAGCAGCGTAAGCTGCTTGATTTGTATTCATTGTTGGATGAACAGAACCGCTTGAGTCTGATGGCGTTCGCTGAATTTTTGTCAGCACGAGGCGTCGAAGAAACCAAATCCGAGCCGGAACCGCTGCAGACATTCAAATCAATCCCGCGCCCTGAGAGTGAATCCGTGGTAAAGGCGATCAAACGATTGAGTGAGAGTTACTTCATGCTGGAGCGGGACCAGATGTTTAGCGAGACCTCGTCACTGATGATGGGCCATGTGATGCAGGGCAGGGGGGCAGTGGAGGTCATCGATGATCTTGAAACCCTGTTTGAGCGGCATTATCAGCGCTATCGAGATGGAGACTGAATATTCTGCTTCCAGCTTCCATTACCTGGAAAGCAGCCTCGTGACGAGGCAGGGCCTGTCCCTTCGGGTTGGCCCTCCACATAGTGTTAACAGGCCCTAGACTTCAAACTACCATGCAAGTCATTACTGACTGGTTCAAACGTTACTTTTCCGATCCCCAGATTGTCTCCCTGACGATCTTTCTGGTGATCGGTTTTGGCGTTGTTTTGACCATGGGGGACATGCTTGCGCCGGTGTTGGCCAGTGTGGTCATGGCCTACCTGCTGGAGGGAGTGGTCTGCCTGCTGGAGCGTCATAAGTGGCCCCGGTTGGGTGCGGTGCTACTGGTGTTCAGCGGTTTTCTGCTGTTTGTCGCGCTGGTTGTGTTGGGCTTGCTGCCGCTGCTCTCCCGTCAGGTGACGGAACTGGTCCAGCAGTTGCCGACAATGATCTCGACCGGCCAGCAGGCGCTGATGCAGTTGCCGGAGAGATACCCGGAGATCGTCTCCCAGGTACAGATAGAGGAACTGATCGGCCAGATTCGCAGTGAGATTGGTGGTTTTGGCCAACGGGTGCTCTCCTGGTCGGTGGCCTCGGTAGTCGGCGTCATTACCCTTCTGGTCTATCTGATTCTGATGCCGTTACTGGTCTTCTTTTTCCTCAAAGACAAAGGGGTAATTCTGGATTGGATTATCCAGTACCTGCCCAAGCACCGAAAGTTCGCAGGGACGGTGTGGAAAGATGTGGATCGGCAGATCGGTAACTATGTGCGTGGAAAGTTCTGGGAAATTATTATCATCTGGGCGACGAGTTATGCCACTTTCTCCCTGTTGGGACTGAATTACGCCCTGTTGCTCGGCGTGGCGGTGGGTCTTTCGGTGATCATTCCCTACATCGGAGCGGCTGTGGTCACCTTCCCGGTGCTTTTCGTCGCCTGGTTTCAGTGGGGCTGGTCTCCCGACTTTGCCTGGCTCGCAGCCTCTTACTTCGTGATTCAGGCGCTGGACGGGAATGTGTTGGTGCCGTTGCTCTTCTCTGAAGTTGTTGATCTTCACCCGGTGGCAATTATTGTTGCGATCCTGGTGTTTGGAGGATTTTGGGGCTTTTGGGGTGTCTTTTTCGCCATTCCGTTAGCCACTCTCGTGCAGGCGGTTTTGGCCAGTTGGCCACGGCCTGCCGCAATCGAGGGCCCTGAGTGAATTGCCCCGTCCAAACTGGGGTAACCCCGAAGCGAGAGGCACGGCGCCGGTGGCGTCAGTGACTCCCGTCGGGGTTTGGCCAGGATCAACTCTTGTTGGTGTTGACGCCAATAATTGAGTAGAGGGGGCACCAGCCCATCAGTGCGGTAAACAGGGGGACAGCACCGATAGCGCCCCACCAGTTGATCGGATCGCTCAGGATGAATCCCCAGGCAAGCAGGGCAATACCTACGATAATACGAAGAATTTTTTCTATTCCGCCAACGTTCTTAGTCATCTTTTTCTCCTGATTTGTGAATGAAGGAGACGAGCCTCAATCGCATGAGAGGCGACGCCATGCCCGGAATGCTACTCGTGGATGCGTCGAATGTATGTGACTTAGTCACATTGGCTCTGCGTGTCCGGATACTCATGTATAACGCAAAGGTCGCAGAGAGGGTGTCTTTGTTTCAACGAGTCCGTAGGCATGATCAAGTGTAGCGGATCAGGCGAAAGATCCAGTGGAACGATCCGTGTTCGCCGGTTCCGCAAGCTTGAACCGGCCCTCTACAGTTGGTCGCTCAACGCCTGGATGTCCAGCAGATCGATACTGCCCCGGCTGACGCTGATTGCCTGGCGGCTTTCAAAATCCTTCAGGATGCGGCTGATGACCTCGCGGGAGGTGCCCAGATCTGAAGCGATCTCCTGGTGCGTTACTTTTATCGCCTGGTTGCCGTTCGATTCAGCGCGTTTCAACAGATAGGCCGCAAGTCGATGGTCAACCCGCCGAAAAGCGATCTCTTCCACCACTGCGATGACCTCGGCGAGACGCTCTGAGACAAGTCCAAAGAGATATTCCTGCCAAGCCGGAAACCGGCTCATCCAGTTCTGTGCCTCGGCAGTGGGTATCAACACTGCCTCCAATGCCTCTTCGCAGACGGCAATGGCAGGGAAGGGGGTGTTGCTGATGATGCAGGATGCCGTCAAGATGCAGCTCTCTCCTCTGCCGATGCGATAGAGAGTGATTTCACGGCCACTCTCTCCAAGCTTATAGATGCGTGCAGTGCCGCTGATTACCAATGCCAGGTGGGTGCATGACATACCCTCGTGGCAGATGGATTGTGGCTTGTCCAAATGGACGACCGAGGCGGCCTGGAAAAAATGTCGCTTGAATGTCGGGTCTTTCCGGCGCAGAAAACCGAAGCAGTCGATGATCCGGTCGATTTGTTGGGAATCTGTGATCAAGGTCGGAAGTTCGACTTCATGATTTACCGGAAATATTGTGTAAATCCGGCTGGATAATATCAGCGTGATGGATCCAGGCCGGCGCAATCTGATCGGATTTATCGACCCTGGGAAGGATAATCTTGATATGGGATTCGTGCAGTTTGCTGGAGATGCCGGCAATTACGGCCTCTTCACTGTGCAACAATTTCTTGGACAGTCTGATGAAATTTGCCCCCAGGTAGTTGAGTACTTTAAAGGCTGCATCGTTACCGAGAAAGCGGGCGAGTGAGATGTTGATGCCCATTTCGCGCAGTGCTCGAATGAAGGCTTTCGAACGCTTTAGATCGAAAGCCAGATCAGCGAGATCGAACTCCATGTGGAGTCCGGTACCCACCAGTTGGCGGCGGCGGAGCTGATCACGAATCCACTGTAAACGCCTCATATCCTCAATGGAGGCAGCAGATTGATGAATGACTATGTTGGTCTGCCGCCCTTCATGGCGCCGTTTATCCAGAATTGAGATTGCTTCCCCGCAGAGCCAACGTTCGATGTCGCTTAGCCGGTCTATGCGTTTGGCGGTTTGCAGAATCTGCTCTGCAGGGACGGTCTCTCCCTGTTCGAATCGAATCCGTGGCAGTAACTCGTGGAAGATGCCGGCCTGCTGTTCAGTGCTGCTTAAAGGTAGAATGACCAGTTGAAATGTGTTCTCTTCGAGACTTTTCCTGACCAATTTTTCAAGCGGAATGTCCGACGTTTGAGCGTTTTTCTTTTGAACGTGTCGCCCCTCACTGAACACGACCGTTCTATTTCCCCCAGCTGCCTGTGCATTGGCCGATGCCAGGGAGCTTCTGGTAACCATTCCGGAGCTGCTGTGGTCGTGCTCGTTGTTGAAGCTGATACCCATGCTGGCTTCAAGTCTGAGCTTCAAGCCATCGATTTCGAAGGGGGTATCCGATATTGCCTTTCGAATGGCCTCTGCCAGAGTCTCCAGGTTATTTTTGTGTGGCCGGTTTGCCAACAACAGAATTGAGTCGTCACTGTTGCGCGCGGCCATGTCCTGAGGTTCGATCAGTCCAGCTATTCGGCTGCCGAGCTGGCCAAGTAATTGGTTGATCTGGGTTTCGTTGGTGCTGATGCGAATCTCATTGAGGTTTCCCAGCTCAATATAGAAAACGCCCAATATTTGGGCCGATGGTGAGGCAGACACAAGTTGCCTGTCCAGTTGTGTAAAGAATAATCGCCGGGTATGGAGGCCTGTGACAGGGTCCCGTTGATTGGGCGTGGACTGGGCGGAGCTGATGTGTCTGGCTCGCTGAATGCGGTTATTGACGGTAGTCACCAGGTGACGGGGACGAATAGGTTTTGAGATGAAGTCGTCCCCGCCGACACTCAGTGCGTCCAGCTGTTTGTCTGCATTCTGCTCTCCGGAGAGAAAAACGATGGGTATGCTGACAAACTCCTCCCGTTCTCGAATGATGCTGGTGAGTTCGATGCCGTTGGCTCCCGGCATATAAAGGTCCATCAGGATAAGGTCCGGCCGGAACTGATCAAGAATATCCATTACCTTGAGTGGATCGGTGACGGCCAGGGTTTCGATATTGGCTTTGCGCAGAATGGCTGCCGCAAAATCCGCCTGAGATGGATCATCCTCAACGATGAGTACCCGATAGGTTTTCTCTCTGTCGGGTTTTACCAGTTGCAGAATCTTCCCTGTCAGGTTGGGAATATTGAATGGAGATGTGAAATAGCCCGTCGCACCGATACGCAACGCCTGGAGACGGAGTTCCAATTCGTTGGATCGAGAGAGAAATATCAGCTTCGGTCTCTCTATGCCACGTTGTTCAAGCCGCTCCAGTTCATCGAAAACCGGCTTGAGCTGAGCGAGCAGCTGGCAGTCAATGAGTAGACCGTCAGGCAGCTTCTTTTCCAGCTCACCCACTAGGTCATCGGGCTGGTTGAAAGTCAAAACCTGGCAGTTTTCCGCCTCCAGGGTCTGTATGAGGTTGGGTACGATATCCTGAGCATGACGCAGGTAATGAAGCAGACAGCCTTTGCCTTTATCGGCCCCTGTTTTTTTTTGCCGCAATTCATCCACTGCATCATGGAGTGACATAAGGTTTTCGCTCAGGTGGCTTATTACCTCCATCTCTGGTTTTCGATCAGTGTCGAGGAGTGTGCCGAGATAGGCCTCCATCGAATAGAGCGTCTCACTGACTCTGACAAGTCCAAAACGACTGCTGGCACCAGCCAAGTCCTGAATTCTCTGAAAAAGACGAAATAGTTTGTCGCTGTCCCAATCACCCGATGTGAGTGAACTCCATACATCGTCGATAGCCGTCATGCGCTCCGGCAAGTGCCGCAGGAAAACCTGCTTCAATTCGCCAACGCTCTGCTTATGAATGTTGCTGGACTCAGACATCCTTACGGGTGTTTAGATTTTGTTATTGGACAGACCGATTATGAAGACTTTTTCAAAACCGGGACGACAAGTTCTGCTTCCATAAGAATCATGACAAAAGTTTACAGGATTTTAGAAAGATGTTG
This sequence comes from gamma proteobacterium endosymbiont of Lamellibrachia anaximandri, assembly GCA_016756835.1. Classification (GTDB taxonomy): domain Bacteria; phylum Pseudomonadota; class Gammaproteobacteria; order Chromatiales; family Chromatiaceae; genus QGON01. The sequence goes on from JAESPE010000034.1 coordinate 27,414, forward strand.
AAAAATAATAAACGGGATTATAGTTTTTTTTCATGCGGCCGAAACAGGTTTTATCAGGAGCGAAATAGCTGCCTATATGCTAACTTAGGAATGAAAAGGGATTTTGTGGAATGACATATCCGGTGGTAGAGGGCTGCTGCTGGCCCGCGAGGGCGGCATGGTTGTCTGATCTGGGCCTGGGCTTGGGCTTGTGGCCCAGGACGTGGTTCATCCAGTCTCCATTGAATCTGCGTTAAAACATTCCAGCCACCCTTGCCCCGTGGTTCTCGCTGACAGTATTGGTCGATGACGGAAAATAATTTTGAAGATATCAAGGTAAAGGCCGAACAGGTCAGGCTGCTCTATAGCAGTGGCGTTGTGCTGATGCTTGCCAACCTGGTGGGTGCCGCTATCTTCTTCTCCATCAACAACGCCTGGGATTTTGCCCGTGGCCAGATTTGGGGTGGGGTGCTGCTCGCTATCCTGCTTCTACAGGCTGTTTTGACCTTTTTTGCCCGCCGCGCGGCTGTTTCCAATTTGCTCAACTGGCGTTTTCCCTTTCTTCCGGGTGTTTTGTTGCTGGGCTTGGCCTGGTCTGCTGCACTGATATTTCTATTGTTGCAGCCTGTGTCCCATGAGTCTCTACTGAGCTATGCCCTGATTGGCGTCGTGGTGCTTCTCTCTGCCATTTTGCTGACAGTGGACGGCCTGGCGAGCCTGGTCTTTATTCTGGCGGCATCACTGCCGGTGATCCTGAATGTGACCCTTTCAGGTATGGCATTACAGGAAGGCGCCTGGGTGGGACTCATCGCCTATCTGCTGGCGCTGGGAATCCTCTCCATGTGGATGACGGCCGCTCAGCAGCGTTTTCTGCTGATGTCGGCCAACCGTACTTTGCTGCGCGAACGGCTGATGGAGACAGAGACCCAATTGTCGGAGTTGTCCAATCGTCTGAGTGCGGAAAATGATCAACGGCAGGATGTCGAACGGGAGCTTTCGTTGGCCAAGGAGGCGGCTGAGACCGCGAATCTGGCCAAGACAGAATTTTTGGCTACCATGAGCCATGAGATTCGTACCCCTCTGAACGGCATTCTTCCCATTCTGGAGATGCTGCGGGAGACCAAGCTGGAGAGTGAACAGCGCCAATTCGTCAATACCGCGCTCAACTCTTCCCAACTGCTGTTGAGCATCATCAACGATATTCTGGATTTTTCCAAGGTTGAGGCCGGCAAACTGGAGTTGGAGTTCATCGAACTCAATATTCGTGAACTGGTGGAGCAGGTAACCGTCCTGATGACGAACGCTGCAGTCCGCAGAAAACTCAAACTCAGCTATCGGATAGATCAGGATGTGCCTCCCGCAGTACGTGGAGACCCGATTCGGCTGCGGCAAATTTTGACGAACTTGGTGAGTAATGCAATTAAATTTACCAAAAAAGGCGGTATCTCCGTGGAAGTTTCCATCAGGCATGCTACCCGTACCGAGGTGGAATTGCTCTTCGCAGTACGTGATACCGGTGTCGGCATGTCGGAAGAGGCGGTGGAGAGGCTTTTTCAGCCTTTCTCACAAGCTGATGCATCCACCACCCGCACGCATGGAGGGACCGGACTGGGTTTGGCGATCTGCAAGCGTTTGACCGAGCTCATGAGTGGACGCATTGGGGTTAAATCAAAGAAGGGCAAAGGTTCCCTCTTCTGGTTTGTCGTGCCACTGCGCAAATCCTTGGAAGAGGTGCCTTCCGCGCGGCGGGATCTGCAGGGCGCACGTGCCTTGATTCTGGCGCAAGATGAGGTTGCCCATAACATTGCGGCCTATATGCGGGATTGGGGAATGGTTTTTGAACAGGCTGTGGACAGTTACGATGCGATATCCAAGCTCCAGGCATCAGCCAACCTGGGAGAGAGCTGGAGTTATGAACTGATCGTTATCGATGGTCGGGTTTCAGGCCAGGGTCTTTTGAAGACGATCGAGGAAATTAGGGCCAATCCTGTGCTGCTTCAGGTTAAGTTTCTGGTGTTGGACCCCACTGTTTCAGATGCAAAGTCCCTTGGTCGTCAGGGCATTGAGATATTGAACGCCCCGATCCACAGGGTGGAGGTGGAGCAGAGATTCAAACGGCTGCTTGATGTCGAGACCGTGTCAGGCGCAGGCTCGGTAACAGCGGAGCAGCCTATGCCAAGAATGCCTGACGAATCTTTCGGCTGGGATGATGGGCATGCTGAGATGCTGGATGAGTCGTCAACTGTGGAGATGGCCGAAGAAGCGCCACTACCTCAACACACCCCGCTGGTAGGTAAGATCCTGGTGGTGGAGGACAATCCGGTCAATCTGGCAGTGGTAAGGAAGATTCTGCAGAAGGCGGGGTTACAGCCAGTCACAGCGACGGATGGTGTCCATGCAATGCAGGCGGTCGGCAGTGAGAATTTTGATGTTGTACTGATGGACTGTCAGATGCCTCGAATGGATGGTTACGAGGCGACGGATGCTATCCGGCAACGTGAACAGCAGCAGGGACTTGCCCGGCTGCCGGTCATTGCAATGACGGCAAATGCGATGGCGGGGGATCGGGAACGGTGCCTGGCGGCGGGGATGGATGATTATCTGTCCAAGCCGGTCAAGCCGGCGGCGTTGGAAAATATGCTGCGGCAGTGGTTGCCCATGCGGGAGGTGTTGCAAGATCAGGTGGAAGTTCCGGAAGATTCTGCTGAATCAACGGAGCTTTCGCAGACTCAGGAGCAGCCAACGGATGTGGAGGAGGGAGAGGTGTCCTACGATGTCATTGATATTGCGGTAGTGGAGGAGTTGTTTGAGATCATGGATGAGGACTTCATTATGGTGCTTGAGAGTTATCTGAACAGTGCGCCTGACCTGATGGATGGAATCAGACAGGCAGTTCAGTCCCGGGACCTGGATGCCCTGGTGGGGCCCGCTCATTCATTGAAATCGAGCAGTGCCAATGTGGGAGCAATCGAACTCTCGGTCCTGGCCAGGGAGTTGGAGACCAAAGGCCGTGAACAGGATGGAAGTGATCTGAATACCGTCTATGAGCAGATCGCAGATGTCTACAAGCTCTCGGCCGCAGCCTTGCAGCAGATCGTCGAGCGTGGCAGTTTGGGGTGACGGGTTACAGCTCAAGTTTTAAGGTTGATATGGGGTGTGGCTTCTCTAAAATGTGACGAACGTAGGGGTGCTCTATGCGCACCATGCTCGCTTGAGTTACAGGTTATTCGAAGCAAAATCAGCCAGACGTGAACGCTCTCCCCGCAACAGAGTGATATGTCCGCTGTGGGACCAGTTCTTGAAGCGATCAACGGCGTATGTGAGGCCTGAAGTGGTCTCCGTCAAATAGGGTGTATCGATCTGCGCCACGTTCCCCAGGCAGACGATTTTCGTCCCGGGTCCGGCCCGGGTGATGAGCGTCTTCATCTGCTTTGGCGTCAGATTTTGTGCCTCGTCCAGGATGATGTATTTGTTCAGAAATGTCCTGCCACGCATGAAGTTGAGTGAGTGGATGCGGATGCGGCTGCGCAACAGATCCTCGGTGGCGGCACGGCCCCATTCTCCTCCCTCGGTCTGGGTGAGTACCTCCAGATTGTCCATCAGTGCACCCATCCATGGCGTCATCTTCTCCTCTTCTGTGCCGGGTAGAAAGCCGATGTCCTCCCCAACAGGCACTGTTACCCGGGTCATGATGATCTCCCGGTAGAGGTTCTGATCCAGCGTCTGCATCAGTCCCGCTGCCAGCGTCAGCAGGGTCTTGCCGGTGCCGGCAGTGCCCAACAGGGTGACGAAGTCGAGTTCCGGGTCGAGCAGCATATTGAGGGCGAAGTTCTGTTCCCGATTGCGGGCATTGATGCCCCAGACGGTATGTTTCTGGTGACGAAAGTCATCCACTAACTCAATGATTGCATCGTCTCCCTCCCGCCGCCGAACTATGCCCTCGATACCGTGATCACCCTCCAGGTAGAGGCATTGGCTGGGATACCATTCGCGGGCGTCCGGGCCGCTGACCCGGTAGAAGGTCCGGCCCTCTTCCTGCCAGGCTTCGACCTCTTTCGTATGGTGGTCCCAGAAATCGTCCGGCAGTTTTTCCTCGCCGCGATAGAGAAGATTGACGTCGTCCAACACCTGGTCATTGGAGTAATCCTCCGCCCGAATGCCCAGGACTGCAGCCTTGATGCGCAGGTTGATATCCTTGGAGACCAGAATCACGAGCTTGTGTGGATGTGTCTCCTGTAGCCCCATGGCGGTTGCCAGGATGTTGTTGTCCGGCGTATTGCCCGGCAGGCTGTCAGGTAGATGGCTGATGACGGGGGTTGTCTGGAAGAAGAGGCGTCCGGTTACCGAATCCGCATGGTTGCCGTTGAGTTGCAGTGTGTTGAGGGGCAGTCCCAGATTGATTTCACTACTGTCGATCCCGCACATCAGTTCGTCCAGAAAGCGGCTGGTCTGACGCACGTTGCGTGCGACTTCGGACATGCCCTTTTTGCCCTTGTCGAGTTCTTCAAGCACCACCATCGGCAGGAAGATGTCGTGCTCCTTGAAGCGGAACAGGGCGGTGGGGTCGTGCATCAGCACGTTGGTATCAAGGACAAAGAGGCGGTTGTTTTCTTCTTCTGACATCTTCTATTCCGCGTGGTGATGGGCGGTGTTATTTTTCGGCGCGCATCGCCTTGACCGCATCAAGGACCTCATCGACGTGTCCTTTGACCTTAACCTTGCGCCACTCTTTTCGCAGGAGGCCCGACTCATCGATGAGAAATGTGCTGCGCTCGATGCCGCGTACCTTCTTGCCGTACATGTTCTTCATCTTGATGACGTCGAAGGCGTTGCAGAGCGCCTCCTCCTTATCCGATAGGAGTTCGAAGGGAAAGGCCTGTTTCGTCTTGAAATTTTCCTGGGCCTTGATGCTGTCGCGGGAGACACCGATGATGATCGTTGATTGACGTCGAAACTTGTTGATAGCTGCGGTGAAATCCCGACCCTCCTGGGCGCATCCGGGTGTGCTGGCCTTGGGATAGAAATAGAGCACGATGGGTTTGCCGCGAAAATCCGACAGTTTAAGCGTCTTGTCGCTGGTAGCGGGCAGCTCGATGTCTGGCACCGGTTTTCCGATGGCGATAGCTGTCATTGTCAAATATTCTCCGGAGTTCATCCCTTGACGGGCTCGAGGACGGCATCAAGGTTTAACCCGTCACAGTAGTCCATGAACTCGTCCCGCAGCCCGGCAATATGCAGATCGGAAGGGATGCCCACGTTCATATGTACGGCGAACATAGGGGTGCCGGTGTGCGGCGCAGCGTAGCTCGATGTCATCATGTCTTCGATATTGATGCTTCGCTGGGAAAAAAATTCCGCCAGGTGGTTTACGATGCCGGGGTGATCCATGGCGACCACATCTACAGCGTAAGGCAGCAGATTGCTGGAAGGGGTCCGCTCCTCAGTGCGTTTGGTGATGATGGTAAGGTCAAGTTCCTGTTCCAGTTCCGGCAGGGCGTTTTCCAGCTTGGCAAGGGTATTCCACTGCCCCTCGACCAGCAGCAGGATAGCGAATTCGCCGCCAAGTACAGTCATGCGACTATCGGCGATATTGCATCCATCGTCCAGGATCTTCTTTGAAAGTGCATTTACGATGCCTGGACGGTCTTTGCCCAGTGCGGAGATTACAAGGAAGCTGTTTGGAGTGGTCATTTATCTTCGTGTTGTTTGATTCTGGGTGCGCCTGAAGCGGAGGGCATTGAGCCTTTAAGCCACACTAGTCCGCATCATGTACAGACGGCCGGAAAAGCGCCAACATTACGGCCGGAAAAGCGCCAACATTTTATTGGTATCCGGTTCAAAGTGTAACACGTCGGCGGCTTCCGTCCGGCAAATCGCTTTTCCAGTCGACTTGTCAGCATCGCAGGCCGCAGGATAACATAGCGGATTGAGCTTGATACCGAGGGTTTTCGAAGAGATGTTTCGCGGCAGCATGGTGGCGATGGTCACTCCCATGAAGGAGGGTGGTAGTCTGGATGATGAGGCGCTCTATCGTCTGGTGGACTTCCATGTCGAAATGGGGACGGATGCCATCATCGTGATGGGCACAACAGGTGAATCCGCCACGCTGGACGAGATAGAGCACTGTGGCGTGATCCGCAAGGTGGTTGAATACGCTGCGGGCAGGATTCCCGTCATTGCGGGTACCGGGGCCAATTCGACCACAGAGGCGATCAGCCTGACACGCTGTGCGATGGAGGCAGGGGCGGATGCCTGCCTGTTAGTGACCCCCTATTACAACAAGCCGACCCAGGAGGGCCTCTACCTGCACCACAAGGCAGTGGCGGAAGCGGTCGATATCCCACAAATTCTCTACAATGTTCCGGGCCGTACTGCTTGCGACATGCTGCCCGAGACCGTGGCCCGGTTGGCAGAGGTGGAGAACATCATCGGCGTCAAGGAAGCCAGCGGCGATTTGCAGCGGGTGGCGCGGATCCGTGAGCTTTGCGGAGCCGATTTCGCTATCTACAGCGGAGACGATGCAACCGGCTGCGAGTCGATGTTGATTGGCGGCGACGGGGTGATCTCCGTAACTTCGAATGTGGCACCCAAGCTGATGCGGCAGATGTGCGAGGCGGCCTTGGCCGGGGAGCGCGAAGCCGCGGAGCGGCTGGATGCCAAAGTGGCGGCGTTGCATGCGGCGTTATTTGTCGAATCCAACCCTATTCCAGTGAAGTGGGCGGTGGTTGAAATGGGCTTGGCGCTGGAAGGTATCCGCTTGCCGCTGACCTGGCTCTCTGAAGTACACCAGCCAAAAGTACGGGCTGCCATGGAGCAGGCTGGCGTCTGCTAAACCAGTTAATAATTATCCGCAGATTTGCGGGAACTCAAGGTTATCGAAAGATCGAACCCAGCTATGCTGCATACTGTTAAACGACTGATTCTCATCCCGACCCTCGCTGTTCTGCTCCACGGTTGCAGCTCAACCGGGGATATCTTCTCCGACAAACAGACGGAGTACAGAAACCAACGGGAGATGGTCGACAATCTCGAAGTGCCCCCAGACCTTTCACGTTCAGCGATCAATGATGCGCTGAGGGTGCCGGAGGCGGGCGCGGCGGGGAGCGCCTCTTACTCTGAGTACGCCACCAACCGGCAGGGTGGAGGTTCAACCACACCCAGGCTGGCCGGCAGCACCGTTTTACCCCATGTGAAGGATGTCGAAGTCGAGCGCGACGGCGATCAACGCTGGTTGCTCATCAACGCCACTCCGGACGAAGTCTGGCCCAGGGTGGTGGAATTCTGGCGCCAAAACGGTCTGCTGCTGGTGGAACAGGATCCCACCGTCGGCATCATGCGTACCGACTGGCTTGAGAGTCGGGCAGATGTCAAACAGGGCACAATCACTGAACTGTTTCGCAAGGTTCTGGACAGCGTTTACTCTTCCGCTACCCGCGATCAGTTTCGCGTACGCCTCGAAGAGGGTGAAAAACCCGGCACTACCGAACTCTACCTGACCCACAGAGGCCTTGAAGAGAAGCTTGTGGAGAAGATTGGAGGAGACGCCGATACCACCTACTGGACGCCACGGCCCAATGATCCAGGTGTCGAGGCAGAGATGCTGCGTCGCCTGATGGTCTATCTGGGCACGAGCGGGGAACATGCTGAACAGGCGTTGGCGCGCAAAGATGAGCGCAAGGCACGTTCTGAGCTGGTGAAATCCGCGACCGAGGCCTACCTCATCATCAATGAAGGTTTTGCCAGAGGTTGGCGCCTGACCGGCGTTGCCCTTGACCGCGTTGGGTTTGCGGTAGAGGATCGCAATCGCTCTGAAGGGATCTATTTTGTCCGCTACATCGATCCCGATAAGGAGAGCGGCAAGGAGAAGGGCTTCTTCTCTAAACTCGCTTTCTGGTCGGATGATAAGCTCGACGATGAGAATCAGTATCAGGTCAAGCTCGAAGCCGAAGGTAAGACGAGCCGGGTAACCGTGTTCAACCAGCAGGGAGAACGTGATAATTCATCGACAGCACTGCGTATTTTGACGCTGCTGCATGAGAATATCCGTTAACTCGACAATCTCATATTTGTCCGAATAGTGACGTGCGTTTTGCGTCGTTGGGAAGTGGCAGCAAAGGGAACGCGCTGCTGATTGAAACCGGCCATGTGCGGGTGTTGGTGGATTGCGGTTTTCCTGCCAGGGAGATCGAACGGCGGCTCGGTTTGCTGGATGTGGCTGCGGACTCGCTGGACGCGATCCTCATCACCCACGAGCACTCCGATCATGTGAGTGGTTTGGGGCCGGTTACCCGGCGTTATAAACTTCCGCTGCCAGCCATGGAGAGCGAAGCGAAGGCTGGTAGTCCCCGGTAGCCGCGAGGCCGCACTGCTTACCCGGCGTGCCTTGCGCCAGAGGGGAAGCAAAGA
>JAESPE010000035.1 GCA_016756835.1 gamma proteobacterium endosymbiont of Lamellibrachia anaximandri
TAGTGCCAGTGACCGGGACGGCCGGGGCACAAACAGGCTGTCGAAGGCCGAGTCGATTTTGGGGACTGGGATGTCCCAAAATCTTTCACGAGGTCGAAGACTCACTTGATGCAGAGATGTCGGGGCATTGAGAAATCGCAACAATCAGAAAATGTTTATTAATGCTTGTTTTATAAGATAATTTCTGCGAGAAAATTGATCTTTTTCAACAATGGTACTGTGTTGAAAAGCGCTTTGGAGTTGCTGCTGAAATATCGAATTGTAAACAAATGTAACCAGGATTGACGGGGCAGTTTGTTTCTCATCCAATATATGGATAGAAAAACTGCGTATTGCGCTGTGGGTTACTTGGATAAAATAGGGAATAAAGATGATTGATGTAAAAGGGGATTTCAGAAAACTTCTGATACTTGGGCTTTTGTTGTGTTTGACCATGTTCCACCCGCTGGGCAATGCTGCCGTCGACTGTAAGGGAATGAGTCAATCGAGCTGTTCGGGCAACTCTTCCTGTACCTGGGTGAAAGGCTACAAAGCCAAAAGTGGAAAAAAAGTCAAAGGCTACTGCCGGGCGAAACCTGGTAAGGCAAAAAAGAGTAGTAAGACAGATGCCAAGCACGAAAAAGCGGAATCATCAGTGAGCAAGAAAAGTGGGAAGAAAGAAAAGGCTGCAAAGAAAGAAAAGGATAAAAAGGCCGAAGCAAAAGTAGATAAGAAAGAGAAGAAGGCTAAAAAGGCTAAAAATAAAAAGGACAAAAAAGCTAAAAAAGCCAAGAAGGATAAGAAGGACAAGAAAGGCAAAAAGGATAAAAATCGTTCCAAAAGCAAGGAAAAGTAGGTAGCGCAACTACCTCAGCCGGAACCGCATGGAGCGGTAATGGCTAACCCCCAAAAGGGTTGATGATATTTCGTCAGCCCTTTTTTTGTGCCACTTCCGGGGGGCGACTAATCGGCAAATTCCCTGGCGATTGAACGGAACTCATCGTCGATACGCTCGAAGGCATCCACGACTTCCGGGTCAAAATGGCCTCCGCGTCCTTTGCGAATGATATCGCTGGCTTTTTCGTGAGAAAATGCGGGTTTATATACCCTTTTTGAGATCAGGGCATCATAGACGTCGGCGACTGCCATCAGGCGTCCGGAAAAGGGGATTTCCTGGCCGGAGAGACCGTTCGGATAACCGCTGCCATCCCACTTTTCATGGTGGCCGTAGGCGATTTCACGGGCAACCTGGAGGAAGGATGAGTCGGGATTTCCCTGCAGTTTCTCTGCCTCGATGATGGCATCTCTTCCATAAACGGTGTGGTTCTTCATCTCTTCGAACTCCTCCTCAGTCAGCTTCCCCGGTTTCAGAAGGATGCTGTCGCGGATGCCTACTTTGCCGATATCGTGCAGTGGAGCCGATTTGTAGAGCTGCTCGATATAGTCATCCGTCAGGAGAGGGGCAAAGTTGGATTGTTTTCTCAACTCTTCGGCCAATGCCTTGACATAGTATTGAGTGCGTCGAATATGGTTGCCTGTCTCGTTGTCGCGGGTCTCCGCCAGGGTAGCCATGGCAAGGATGGTGGTGTCTTTGGCCATTGCGAGTTCTTTGGTTCGGGCCTTGACCCGCTCTTCCAGAATCTGGTTTTGGTTCGCCAGTGCCTCCCTGGCCAGTTTCAGTGTGAGGTGCGTCTTTACCCTTGCAAGGACGATCGCAGTGGATATAGGTTTGGTAATGTAATCGACGGCGCCCAGCGCCAGTCCCCGTGTCTGATCACTCTCTTCACCCATTGCGGTGATAAAGATAACCGGTATGTCGCGGGTCGTCTCATCAGCCTTGAGCCGTTGACAGACTTCATAGCCGTCCATTCCGGGCATCATGATGTCCAGCAGAACCAGGTCGGGCATAGGCTGGCTTTTCACTCGTTCCAGCGCTTCCAGTCCGTTTCTGGCTGCAGTCAGCCGATAATCCTTTTTCAGCAGGTGCATGAGCACCGTAATGTTTGCGGGTTCATCGTCGACCAGCAGTAGAGTGGGTTTAGTGTCCGGCATTCATGTGTTCTCAAACAACGGGTGGTTTCTGAATTGTTGGTTATTGTAGGCCGGATCCGCTACGCTTGATCCGGCCTACAAGAATCAGCAGGCAATGAGGGGATCAAGCGTCGCGGATCCGCTGATTGCATCTTCTCCGACCGAAGACTAGCAGATATTATAGAGACGGCGAGTCTGATTTTTTTGATAACCGTGGGATGTTATGAATTTCAGTGCTCTCCTTCAATCAACATGCGCCTTGCGCTTGTGCGCAAGGTCAGGCTAACGGATCGTGATGCCACCATGAATAAGGCGGGATAATGAGAAAATCAACAATCCGTTCGAAACTGCTGTTTCCCACTCTTCTGTTGTTGCCATTGGCGGGTTATGCAGCATCCGCTGAAGAGAGCTGTATCCGGGAGGTCTTCGGCGATTTCTGTCTGGGCGGAAGCATGAACAACCAGCTTACAAAGCGGGCTGTTCAGAGAGAGCCGCAGCAGTGGGGTGAGCGGTCCGGAGTGATCTATTCCGTGGATAGAGACAAGATCTATGTCATGGCGTTCAAGGGGACGATTTACAAGGTGCTGCGCACTTATGAACCGGCCACCCAAGTCGCTTTCAAAGACTTTAAACGTCGTTTACAGGGAAAATACGGCAAATCAGTAGACCAGAGCCAATATCCCACCTACGTTCGCAGCACTGCGGGAAAGATTGGTGCAATACGCCGTGGTGAGGCAACTGCACTCCATATCTGGCAGTTGGAGGGGGAACCCTGGCGAATAGAATTAGGCTGGACGCGAAAGCTGGGGATATCTATCGCTTATCTCGTCAATAGACTGGACTTGCAGCAGCAGATGGAGGCGGACAAAGGGCTGTAAAGTAACCCGGACTATGCTGAATAAATACTAAAATTTACCTGATTGCTCCTAAAATTTAGCCATGATCGGGCAGTGTTTTTCAATCCGCAAATAACGCAAACAACGCGTTTCTTACTTATGGGTGGTTTCGGATAATAATTGAACCGGCCGATGCAGATGAATATCAATCAGGTTTTAATACAAAATCAATGCATTTGCGCTTTTTGCGTTGTTCGCGGACAAATCTCACTCCCTATAGTAGCTGAGTTATAGGGGTAATCAGAAAAAATTAAGCTTTCGCAGAACCTTATGGCTGCTTCCATTCACCGGTCAGCCGGTCGCCGGTATCCGTCAATCCCTTGATGCGGATGTCGATTATCTGATTTCCCAGCGGCGCATCAGCCGGCGCATCGATAGCCACCCGCAGGTAGTTGGGCGTGTATCCGCCCCAGCCGCTTTCCCCACTACCCTCCACCAGCACCGGCAGGGTGCGTCCGATATAGGTCTCCAGGGTTTGCCGTTTCATCACTTCTCCCAGCTGATGCAGGACATCGCTGCGGATGCGCTTGACATCCCGGTTGACCGGATCGGTGAGTTGGGCCGCCTTGGTGCCGCTGCGAGGTGAGTAGGCGAAGATGTGCAGGTGACCGAAGCCGATTCGCTGCACATAGTCCAGTGTTTGCTGCCACTCTTCGTTGGTTTCACCGGGAAAACCGACGATGATATCGGTGGTAATGTTCAGATCCTCTACCTTGTTGCGGGCCAGTTCCACCAGCAGGGCATACTCATCGGTTTTGCAGCGGCGGGCCATGCGGCGCAATACACTGTCGGAGCCACTCTGCAGTGGCAGATGCAGATGCGGCATCAAGCGGGGATCGGTGAACAGATCCCAGAAGCTTTCCGGCAGATCCCAGGGCTCGACCGAGCCGATACGCAGGCGGGGAATATCGGTTTCCGCCAGTATTTGGCGTATCAGGCTGGATAGATCGGAGTCCCTGTCGCTGCCATAACCACCGATATGGACCCCTGTCAGAACTACCTCCTGAATGCCGTCATCATGCAGTTGATTGATCTCATCAATGATCTCCAATTGCGGACGGCTGCGCTCTTCTCCTCTGGCCTGAGTTACGATGCAGAAGGTGCAGCGATATCGGCAGCCATCCTGTACCTTGATGAAGGCTCGCTGTCGGCCTCTGGCAAGCAGCCCGGCCGCCGCCGGTTCGGTGGCGATATCCGGCATCACGTTCAGGTCCAGTTCCCGGTCGACAATCTCGACCAGTCGTTCCTTGTCCTGGTTGCCGATAACCAGATCAACACCCTCCACCTGGGCCGTGGCGGTGGGGTCCAGAGAGGCATAACAGCCGCTGACTACCAGCCTGGCGTTTGGATTGGCTCTATTGGCGCGGTTGAGTAGCTTGCGTGATTTCCGTACGGCTTCTTCAGTGACTGCACAGGTGTTTACTACCAAGAGCTCCGCCTCTTCCGGATTGTCGGTCAACTGATGCCCCAAACCGACGAAGTCGCGTCTCCAGGTTTCCAGTTCCGCTTCGTTGAGGCGGCAGCCGAGGGTTTTCAGGTGGATTCTCATAGGACAGTAGGATGTTGAAAAGGGGTAGGAAAGGTATATCGAGTGGTCGCTGGTTGCAAATCCATGTGCCGACATCTCCTGCCATGAGAGGTGCCTTTGCCGCTGTTTTTCGATCAACACAGGCTCACCCTATGAGCTCCCTGATCCGGTATAGTCTGGGTCATGGAGACACTGTTACAACTTCCCCCATGGCAGCAGGCCGCCCTGGCTATAACGTTGCTGTTGATGCTCATGCTGGTCATGGTGCTGCGTTGGCTGTGGAAAATCCTGGAACACCAACTGGCCCTGGCGCAGACGCAGGAAGGTCGCCATCGGCAGAGCGATGAACGCCTGCGTGAACTGGAGCGGGTGTTGCTGCGTGAACTCTCCCAGGCCAGTCAGGATTCGGCAGAGAGAATTGCCAAGAGTGCCCTGGCCCAACAACGTTCCCTGCATGTGCTGCAACAACATTTGTTGGAGCGTTCCGACAAGCTCTACTTGGGACTTGAACGCCGTTTTGGTGAGATGCAACAGACTCTGACCGGGGATACTGGCCGCCTGCGTGTGGAACTGCTGGAGCGGTTTGAACAGTTGCAGACCACTGTTGCCGGCAGTCTGCATGAGGGGCGTTTGGCCCAGCATGAGAAACTGGCGGAACTGAAAGAGGCGCTTTCTCAGTCGCAGGTCAGCCATCGCCAGGCATTCGATAAGCGTCAGCTGGATACAATGAAGACGCAGCAGGAGGCGCTGCACACCGGCATGACGGAGGTGCGCAAGCAGGTGGGTGAGGCGTTGATCCAGCATGCGGACGATCTGGGAAAGCGCGTTCAGGGGCTGACGGAGACTACGGATCAGCGCTTGAAAGAGATCAGTGGCCAGGTTGAAAAACGGCTCAACGAAGGTTTTGAGAAGACGACGGAGACCTTCTCCAAGGTGCTCATCCACCTGACACGCATAGACGAGGCGCAGAAAAAGATCACCGAGCTTTCGAGCAATGTGGTCAGTTTGCAGGAGGTCCTTTCAGATAAACGTTCCCGCGGTGCCTTCGGTGAGGTTCAGCTCAATGCCTTGGTGCGCAATGTGATGCCGGAGTCCGGATTTTCACTGCAACACACCCTGGGTAACGGCAAGCGGGCAGATTGTATGCTGTTTCTGCCTGATCCCACGGGCAATGTGGTGATTGATGCCAAGTTCCCGTTAGAGGCATACCAACGCATGCAGGACGCTGCGCTGTCAGAAGCCGACCGCAATCAGGCAAAACGTCAGTTTCGTCAGGATATTCGCAAACATATCGATGACATCGCCGGCAAATACATCATTGCAGGGGAGACCTCAGACGGTGCAGTGATGTTCATCCCGGCCGAGGCTGTGTTTGCCGAGATCCATGCCCACTTCCCCGACTTGGTGGAGGACGCCTATCGTAAACGCGTCTGGTTGGTTTCGCCTACCACCATGATGGCGATACTGACCACTGCAAGGGCGGTGTTGAAGGACGCCGCCACCCGTGAGCAGGTGCACGTTATCCAGCAGCATCTACAGGCGCTTTCCAAGGATTTTGGCCGTTTTCAGGAGCGTATGGACAAGCTTGCCGTGCATATTGATTTGGCCAATCGTGATGTTAATGATGTGAATGTCTCGGCAAAAAAGATCAGTCGTCGCTTCCAAAAAATCGAAAAGGTGGAGTTGGAAGAGGAGCAGGGACCGGATCTGCCTGTTTTCAAAGAGTCACGATCCGGCAACGACAGCGGATCTGAAACCGGAAGCCAATTACCGTAGCCCGGATGGAGCTTGTGTAATCCGGGAACAGACTATGAATCAGCCACTTATCTTCCTGGATTCCGCTGCGCTTCATCCAGGCTACAATCATTTACTTGTTTCTGAATAGACACTAATTCGGATTAACCCGGCGTGATCGGTGTTTTCTCCTCCGCTTCGTTCAGGCAGACAAAAGTGACGCTGGTGGAGAAGACGGACGCCTCCGCTCCTGTCTCCAGATTGTCCGCGAAGACATCCACCTGATATTGGACGGAGGTGTTGCCGCTCTCCGTTCTTCTGACATCGAAGCGGAGGATAGTGCCCAATTTGATACTCTTTTTGAAAGCCGGATTCTCCATGCCGATGGTGACGAATTTACAACCCGGATGCTCCAGACTGGCGGCAATCCAGGCGTACTCGTCCACCCACTTGAGCAGGTTGCCGCCAAACAGGTAGCCGTAGTGGTTGAGGTGTTCAGGGAGAACGAGTTTATGGTTTTCTATGAAGGCCGGCGTTTCCGAAATTTTCCGTTACCGCTGCATGGTGGGGGGAATGATGCCTTGTGCCGGTGGAGTCGGGCTGTTCTGATGCATTAGAATACGCCAGCCATTCCCCCCGCGGCGGTAGATATTGGTGGCGTAAACCGGCTGAGTTTCCGGTGCACCGGGAATTTTGACAATCTCTTTGATCAGGTGGATGGCAACATCATCTGTTTCGATCCAACTTAAATGCTTGATCTCCATGTTGAGCACCATATCCCCACTCAACATGGGTTCCCAGACTTTGCGTATCGCCTCCAGCCCTCTCTGTGCAGGTGACATGGGCAGCAGACAGAGGACTTCATCAGATTCCTCCCAAACAGCCATCATGGCCTCCAGATTCATTTCATCGATGGCGTCATAGTAGGCGTCTTCAGCGTCCTGGGGGGTTTCAAAACTGTTGCTCATGCTGATCCTCGTTATCCGGATGGTTGTACGCTTTCGGGCCATCATTTCGACAGGCCGATACACGACGGATGGTTACATTCGACGCCAAAGCTTTCAAGGGCTATCCGGCTCGGTATTTCCCGGTCATTCTTTCCAGGTAAAAAGTGGTCCATTTAAGGATCCGGCTCGTCTGCCGAAATACCTGAGGAATACAGTTACTTATTATTATCAAGTGGAGAGGACAATGCGGCGTTTGAGTATCGCGGCAAAAATTGGCGGTGGCTTTCTGACGGTTGGCTTAGTATTGGTCATCAGTGGATTTGTCGGGTTTTGGGTGATCAACAGCCTCACCCAGTCACTTAGCCAGATCACAGGGCCGGTCTGGGATTCGATGGAGAGCGCAAACGCGAGTATGCGGGGCATTCAGAAGCAGTTGATCGCAGTTGACTTGGTCTTGCGTTCAACAGGCGAAAGCCATGATAGTGAAATCACCGAGGCTGAGCAGTTTACCACACAGGCGTTTCAGGAGATGAAATCGAGTGGAAGGATCGAACAGACGAGTCTTGTCGAAGTGGATACCAATCTGCGTAAGTTCTCTTCTGCACGTGAAGATCTACTCGATGCATATCGAAAATTCAAGGAAACCGAGGCGGAGCTATCTGAAAATGCCGCCACCCTACAGAATTTTCTGGTTGACGTGGAACGTCTATCGAGCCAGCAGATGCTGGAGAGAGATCTCAATACCAAGAGTGCGGAAGATATTGAAATGGCTGCAGAGGATGGATTTGGTGACGAAGATGCCCTGCAGGAAGAGGAAGCCGGAGCCGACAATGACTCGTGGGCAACCATTAATGCCGCAGGGGAGGCGAGGCTTGCCATGCTTTCCCGCCTCGATCTCTACCGGCATTTTAAGGATGACACGACCGATACAAACATCTCCACAAACATGGACACGCTCTACGAAGACCTCGCCTACGCAGTGGAAGTGATCAATGAGGATGGGTCGATCGACAAACTGGTTACCGATGGTTTGTATGCAGGCAAATCGTATCGCCAGGTGATTGAGGTCTTGCTGCTGCAACATAAAGAGACTCTCGTGACGGCGATGGATGGGTTTCTGAAAATGCACGCCGCCCACAAAACCTACGCAGGAATAGCAGAGACTTTGATGCGCCAGGTGGAAAACCTGACCACGGCCAATCGCGCCAGTGTAGAAAATGAACTGGCTGAGCTTGACAACCTCGTGGCTGCGGGAGAGAGCACGCTTTATCTGTCACTGTTGATAGGGCTGGGTGTTGCGGGAGTGGTCACTTGGTTGACAGTAAAAACCATTTCTGGGTCGGTGCGGGAGATACGGGAGCAGCTACACAATATCGCTGAGGGAGAAGGGGATCTGACTGTCAGTTTGCAGGTGAAGGGCAATGATGAGATTGCAGACCTCGCCCACGAATTTAATGCATTCAGGGAGAAGTTACGGGTCATGGTGTCTGGTCTGCAGGCCTCGATTCAGCAACTTGCAGGCACTACCCGGAGTATTGCCAGTATGGCTGACAGCACTGGAGATGAGATTCAGCAGCAGCAACTGGCAGTTCAGTCTGTGGCAACTGCAGTCAATGAACTGGCGACAAGTTTTCAAGAGGTGACAGGCAATACTTCACAGGCAGCCGCGCAGGCTGGTGACGCCGATAGAGAGTCTGCCCATGGACGGAGTGTGGTGCAGGAAACTGTTGCGATCATAGAGAAGGTGGCCAGTGAGGTTGAGCATGCCACTGGTGTGGTCAATAGCCTTGGGGAGAAGAGCGAGGCCATTGGCAGTGTGCTCGATGTTATTCGGGGAATCTCCGAACAGACAAATCTGCTGGCCTTGAACGCAGCCATCGAAGCGGCTCGCGCGGGCGAACAGGGTCGTGGGTTTGCGGTGGTGGCGGATGAAGTCCGTGGTCTGGCTGCACGTACCTACGATTCCATCAGCGAAATCCGGACCATGATCGATCAGCTCCAGGAGGGCACTGCAACCGCTATCTCGGTGATGGAGTGTGCCCGCACGCAAACGATGGCCAGCGTGGAGCCGGTTAACCAGGCAGACGCCAGCCTGGACCAGATTGCCGGCAAGGTGGCCTCTATCTCCGAGCTTAACCGCCAGATCGCGCACTCAGCAGAGTCACAGCACAACACCGTGATCGGTGTGGAACGGGATGTTATCAGTATCAATGAGGTTGTGTCGCATACTTCGGAAATTGCGGCAGGCCTGACCCAGTCGACCCATGAACTCGCACGTCTGGCAGATGAACTGCAGGCGCACGTAGGGCAGTTCAAAGTCTGATCGATTCAGGATGTAGGCCGGTTCAAGCGCAGCGGAACCGGCCTACATCAAAGCGGTCTTTCAGGACAGGTACTATTTGGATTCCGCCAGCATTTTCCAGGTGTCTATCACGGTATCCGGGTTCAGTGAGATACTGCTGATATCCTGCTCCATCAGCCAGTGGGCCAGATCCGGATAGTCGGATGGTCCCTGACCGCAGATGCCGATATATTTGCCCTGCTTATGGCAAGCGGAGATTGCCATGCTGAGCATTTTCTTCACCGCCGGGTTACGTTCGTCGAAGCTGTGGGCCACCAGTCCTGAATCCCTGTCCAATCCCAATGTCAGCTGGGTGAGGTCGTTGGAGCCGATGGAAAAACCGTCAAAATAGGCCAGAAAATCCTCTGCCAGAATGGCGTTCGAAGGCAGTTCGCACATCATGATGACACGCAGGCCATGCTCTCCCCGTTTGAGTCCATTAGCCTCCAGCAAGCGGATCACCTCAGCTGCCTCTTCCAGCGTGCGCACGAAGGGGATCATGATCTCGACGTTGTCGAAACCCATCTCTTCACGCACCCGCTTGAGTGCTTTGCACTCCAGTTCGAAGCAGGAGCGGAACTTTTTCGAGATATAACGGGAAGCGCCGCGAAAACCGAGCATCGGGTTCTCCTCTTTCGGCTCGTAGCGTTCACCGCCAATCAGATTGGCATATTCATTGGACTTGAAATCGGACATGCGCACGATGACAGGCTTCCCGGCAAAACCGGCGGCGAGGGTGGAGATGCCCTCCACCAGTTTTTCCACATAGAACTCCACCGGACCGGGATAACCGGCAATCTGTTTTTCAATTTTCTCTCGCAGCGCATCCGGCAGCTGCTCATACTCCATCAGTGCATGGGGGTGGATACCGATAGTGGTGTTGATGATGAACTCGACTCTGGCAAGCCCGATGCCGGCGTTGGGGATTCGGCTAAAACCGAAGGCTCGCCCCGGATTGCCCACATTCATCATAATCTTGGTGGAGAGGGAGGGCAGGGTGACCTTATCCCCCTGGGTCACGGTGTACCTCAGCAGGCCTTCATAGATCAACCCGTCATCCCCTTCAGCACAGGAGACGGTCACTGCCTCGCCATCTTTCAGTTTGGCGGTGGCATTTCCACAACCGACCACCGCAGGGATACCCAGTTCCCGGGCGATGATGGCGGCGTGACAGGTGCGTCCACCACGATTGGTGACGATGGCAGAAGCCCGTTTCATGACCGGCTCCCAGTCGGGGTCTGTCATGTCTGTTACCAGTACATCGCCCTCTTCGACGCGGGCCATCTCCGAGACATCCGCAATGATTTTGACGGAGCCGGAGCCGACACGCTGTCCTATGGCGCGACCCTGCACCCGCACCACCCCCCGTTCTTCCAAGTTAAAGCGCTCCACCTTGGCATGGTCGACGCGGCTCTCAACCGTCTCGGGTCTTGCCTGAAGGATATAAAGTTGGCCATCTTCACCGTCCAGTCCCCACTCGATATCCATCGGGCGGCCATAGTGCTCTTCAATGGTCAGCGCCTGGCGTGCCAGGGCTTCGACCTGTTCATCGGTGAGTGAAAACCGGCGTTGTGCCTCGGTGTCCACATTCACCGTGACCACGTTTTCCTGCTCCCCTTTGCCGTAGATCATCTTCAGGGCCTTGCTGCCGAGGGTGCGGCGCAAAATGGCGGGCCGTTGAGCTTTCAGATTGGCTTTATGAAGATAGAACTCATCCGGATTGACTGCCCCCTGCACGACGGTTTCGCCCAGGCCATAGGCGCTGGTGATAAAGACCACATCGTCGAAACCGGATTCGGTATCCAGGGTAAACATTACACCGGCGGAGCCGATGTCCGAACGCACCATGCGCTGAATGCCGGCGGAAAGGGCGATCTCATCATGATCAAAACCCTGATGTACCCGATAGGCGATGGCGCGGTCGTTATAGAGGGAAGCGAAGACACGCCTGATGGCGAGGAGTACCTCATCGATACCGGTAACATTGAGATAGGTCTCCTGCTGTCCCGCAAAGGATGCATCCGGCAGATCCTCTGCGGTGGCAGATGAGCGTACTGCTACCGCAGGATCTCCATCGTTGTTGCGCGCCAGCTTCTGATAACCGGCGGTAACGGCGTTTTCGAGCACTGTCGGCAGGGGAGCATCCATGATTGCCTGGCGGATGGATTGGCCGGTCTTCGCCAGTGCCTCTACGTCATTGATGTCGAGGTGTGACAGTAGAGACTCAATACGTTCTTCGAGCCGATTGTGGTGGATGAACTCACGAAAGGCGTGGGCAGTGGTGGCAAAACCGCCGGGTACGCTGACGCCCATTTCCGAAAGTGTGCTGATCATCTCTCCCAGTGAAGCATTTTTTCCGCCTACTTGGTTGACCTGCTGCATGTTGAGATTTTCGAACCAGATGATTTGCTCGCTCACCGTTTGCTCTCCGTTATCGGCTTGATGGGATGATTCACACATGGTTGCCCCCCTTCTATCGATTGCCCTTTTTTTTATGTTGGCAACTGCTACCGCTGCAAAGGCAGCTCTTTCCACAACCGGCCCCCTCTTCACGTGCCGGCCCCAACTCGGGGTGTGCCTTCGAAAAACGTCGGCTGACGGACTGCACCAGTAACCAACAGAGCAGCAGTGTGGGAATCAACACTATTGCAATAAGTACATCTCGCAACATCCCTATTGCCCTCCAAGTCCGGCAAAGCCCATAAATGACAGGGAGAGCAGACCGCCCAGCATCAGACTGACGGCTGCGCCTTGAGTCACACTGGGTAGATTTGAAAGTTCAAGTTTTTCCCGCAGTCCCGCCATCAGCATAATGGCCAGGATAAAGCCGGTGCCCGCTCCCAATGCGTAGACCAGCGACTGCAGGAAATCATACTCTTTGAAGGTTTGGAAAAGCGCCAGGCCGAGAATTGCGCAATTGGTGGTGATCAATGGGAGGAAGATACCCAAAGCGCGAAACAGGCCGGGAGAGAATTTTTTCAGTGTCATCTCGACCAGCTGGACGGCACTGGCAATCACTACGATGTAGGCGATCAAGCGCAGAAATTCGATATCCAAACCGACCAGCACGATATTGATTCCATAGGCGCAGACCGAACTCACCAGCATCACGAACATCGTCGCCAGTCCCATCGGCACAGCGGTGTTCAATTTTCCGGATACACCCAGGAAAGGACAGAGGCCGAGAAACAGGGCAAGCACGAAGTTGTTGGCCAGTACGGCATTCAGAAAGATAAAGCTGAGGGATTCATAGTTCATCTCACTTCCACCACTGCGTCAGATTCACTCTGCGCCTTTCGCTGTTTGAACCATTCAAACAATAGCAGCCATGCGCCGAGCACGATGAAACCTCCGGCAGGCAATACCATGACGACCCAGGGTTCGAACTGCGGCCCGAAGAGGTCGAAACCAAAGAGCTTGCCGGCGCCCAACACCTCTCTGACGACACCCAGGCAGAGCAGGGCAAAGGTAAAGCCGGCTCCCATGCCCAGTGCATTGACGAATGCCTTCAGTGGTCTGTTCTTTGATGCGTAGGCTTCAGCGCGTCCCAGTATCATGCAATTCACCACGATTAGCTGGATGAAAGCGCCGAGTGCGTTGTAGAGATCAAGCGAGATGGCCTGGATGGTGTAGTCGACGATAGTGACGAAGGTGGCGATGATGACGATATAGGTGGCGATACGCACCTGTTTGGGTATCTGCCGGCGCAGCAACGAGATCAGAAGACCGGATGCCAGCAAAACAAAGGTGGTTGCAACCCCCATTGCCAGTGCATTGATGGCGGAGTTGGTGACGGCCAGTACCGGGCACATGCCCAAGAGCATGGCGAAAACCGGGTTCTCACGCCAGAGGCCTTCGGAGAAGGTATCCCAGGTTATTTCGTTGTTTTGTTTTCTCATTGCATTAAGTTAAGGTGAAAGGCAAAAGGCGACCGTGCCATTGGGTAGGTCGTACCATGTCGTAATTGTAGGTGTTGAAAAACACTTGTATTGCGTGGCAACTGACATATGCTCCTTTCACCTTTCACCTTTCACCTTTCACCTTTCACCTGTTCTTCACTTCGCGTCTCGATGATTTCAATATTCGGCACCAACATCGGCAACAACGCCTTTGCTGATTCGTTCAATGCCTTGCCGACCGCCTTGGATGAGATAGTGGCGCCGGAGATGGCATCGATCTCCCACTGATTTTGTTTGCTGCCGTGTTTAACGGTAACGATCTCATTGGCCAACGTCTTTCCGTCTTCAGCGAGTGTAACGTCCAGTGCCTCGAAATTGGCCACGAATGCCGGGTCGGTAATGATCTTGTCACCCAGTCCCGGGGTCTCAGCCAGTTTCAGTACCTTGATGCCCCGAATGCATTGACAAACCGGGTCGTATCCGTAGAGCAGATGGATCAGGTTGGCATAACCCTGGGCCCTTGCATTGGCGGCGATACCGAGCAATTTTCCCTTGTCGTCGTAACCGGCGTAGAACAGCGTGTCGCCAGGTTGCTTTTTTTCCGTAGCTGGAACGACGCCCTTTTCCGTTACCAGAAAATCCCTCCGCGACACTGCGCCGGGGACTACTTGAAAGAGCGCCGCTTCTATGGCGC
Organism: gamma proteobacterium endosymbiont of Lamellibrachia anaximandri; assembly: GCA_016756835.1. Taxonomy (GTDB): domain Bacteria; phylum Pseudomonadota; class Gammaproteobacteria; order Chromatiales; family Chromatiaceae; genus QGON01. The sequence continues at coordinate 14,050 of JAESPE010000035.1, forward strand.
GGCGCTGATTCTCGTCGATATAGGGTTTAGTGAAATGGAAGGTAAGTACCACCAGTAAACCTGAGAGCATGGCGACGCTCACCAGGGTTCTTATCATCGGACCTGCCGGGGCAGCAGGTTGCTGCATCTGCTCTTCCACGGCACTCACTTACTTGCCCTCTGCCCGAAGACACGGGGTTGTGTAATCTGTTCGATAAGCGGTGTGGCCGCATTGCCCAGAAGGATGGCGTACATCACTCCTTCGGTGAGCCCGCCATAGACACGGATGACAACAGTCAGAGATCCGATCAACAGACCATAGATGAGAATGCCGAGCGGGGTGACTGGTGAACCCACCATGTCGGATGCCATGAACCAGGCGCCCAGCATCAGACCGCCGGAGAACAGCATGAATATCGCATCGGGTGCCTTTTCAGGATCGACAAGAGACAGCAGGGCAGATGTCAGTACCACGCCGCCCATCACTGTGAGTGGAATCCTCCAGTCGAGCATTCGCCGAAAGGCAAGATAGAGACCGCAGGCCAATATCAGCAGTGCGGAGGTTTCTCCGGCAGAGCCCATTGTCATACCGGTCAACAGATCGATGGTATCGGTCTGAATGCCTTCGAATTTGTGCAGGGCAAGGGGCGTGGCGCCAGAGAAGGCATCTATCTGCAACAGCTCAACCCAGCTATCCACACTGGGTGGACGAAGGAAGGGCAATGCCAGTGTGGAGGGGGCAAACTGGCTGAAGCGGCCGTCGAAGAAAGCAGGGGTCCAGGTTGTGATGGCCACGGGAAAAGCGGCCTGTACAAAGGCACGTCCCACCAGGGCGGGGTTGAGCACGTTCATGCCCAGTCCGCCAAAGAGTGCCTTGCCCAGCGATATGGCGGCAAAACCTGCAACGGCTCCCATCCATAGCGGAAAGGCGGGTGGCAGCGTCAGGGCCAGCAGAAGCCCGGTGATAGTTGCAGACCAGTCTCCAAGGCTGTTGTAACCACTGCCCATCCAGTTGAAAAAACGTTCTGTGAGCAGACAGCTGAGGGTGACTATGATCAGCAGTGCGAGGACGCTCAGACCGAACTGCCAGATAGCGAAACCGGCAATCGGCAGCAGGGCATAGACCACGTTGCGCATGATGCGCACCACATCATCGGGTGCGTGTGCATGGGGCGTTGTGCGCAGTTCGATTTGTGGTTTGATTTTCATTTTATTTTTAACCGCGAAGGGCGCGAAGATGATGTCTTGTGAATAGCGGTAGATGCTTAGTGAACAAAAAGCACTTTGTGCTCTTCGCGGTTACAAACAAGATCATGCCGCCTGCTCCCGGTTGATCGCTTTGGCGATGCGGAAATACTGCACCAGCGGGATGTTCGAGGGGCAGACATAGGAACAGCTGCCGCACTCGAAGCAGTCGTTCAGGTGGAATTCCTCGGCCATGGTTTCGTATTTGCGTTTTGCGGCAAGCAGGCCCAGATGTGAGGGGTTGAGGTGCATCGGGCAGGCGTCGACACAGCGGGCGCACTTGATGCAGGGCCAGATTCGCAGGGTCTCGGCTTCGATGTTCGGTTCGTTGAGCACCAGCAGCCCGGAGGTACCTTTGGTGACCGGTGTATCCAGCGCAGAGACTGCGGGACCCATCATCGGACCACCGAGAATGAATTCGGTTTCTGATCCTTCATAACCCACCTGATCCAAAACAAATCCGATAGGTGTGCCCAGGGGTACGAGATAGTTGCCGGGATGTTTAACTCCGGGACCGGCAACAGTGATGACACGTTCGATCAGACCCTCCCCTTTGGGTAGTAACTGGCCCAGAGCGGCCAGGGTGCCGACATTATTCACCACGACACCGATTTCAGCCGGTATACCGCCGGTAGGTACTTCGCGACCCAGTAGCGATTTGATCAGCATCTTTTCCGAGCCTTGGGGATATTTGGTTTCCACAGCCTCGACACTGATACTGCCTTCTCTGGGCAGGTTGGCGCGCAACGTCTCCACTGCGTCCATCTTGTTGTCTTCGATGCCGATCACCGCCTGCTTGGTGCCGGTGGCGCGCATGGCATAGCGAATGCCGCGCATCAATGCACGGGGATGCTCCAGCATCATGCGGTGATCGCAGCTGAGATAGGGTTCGCACTCACAGCCGTTGACTATCAGCGTGTCAACAGACTTGTCTTCCGGGATAGTGAGTTTGACGTGAGAGGGGAAGGCAGCGCCTCCCAGACCCACCATGCCGCTGTTCTGAATGGCCTGACGCAAGGCCTCATCCGACATGTCACCAATAGCCTGTTCCTCTCCCCAGAGCACTTCCTGGGTGGCGCCTTCATAAACTTCAAGAAGAATGGACGGTGCATTCCGACCCTGGGCGGTGGGCATCAGTTCGATGCTTTTGATTCGCCCGGTGGCGGGGGCGTGTATCGGCACTGAAACAAACCCGTCTGCTTTTGCGATAGGCTGTCCCCGTACCACCTCTTCTCCCTTTCTGACGATCGGGATGGCAGGTTTGCCGATATGCTGGCTTAGGGGGATGACCAGCATCCCGGGAAAGGGCAGGCGACGTATCGGCGTCTTGCCCGTCACTGTTTTGTTGCTTGGCGGATGGATGCCGTGATTGAAGCTTGGGCGTCCAAAAAGATTAAACAGTGACATCGCTTTGACCTTATCCCAGGATCCTGTGGACGTTATCAGCCCAAGGCTTTCAGTGCAGCGTCGTAGTCGGGTTCATCGACGATCTCGGGAACCTGCTGGGTGTAGGTCACTTTGCCGTCTTCAACGATGACGATCGCGCGGGAGCACAAGCCCTCCAGAGGGCCGTCGGTGATCAGCAGGCCATAATCCTTGGCGAATGCCTTGCTCTTCATCAATGACAGAGAAACCACGTTTTCGAGACCTTCCGCGGTGCAGAAGCGGCCTTGAGCGAAGGGCAGATCACAGGAGATCACCAGGCAGACCGCATCGTCGCGACTGTTGAAGTTCTCGTTGAACTTGCGGGCTGAAGCGGCGCAGGTTGCTGTGTCCAGACTTGGCACGATGTTCAGCAATACTTTTTTCCCGGAAAAATCGCCCAGTCCTTTGTTGGACAGGTCCCCTGCGGTGAGGCTGAATGCCGGGGCGTCGGAACCGACGGCAGGTAGTTCACCACTGGTGTTGATCTCGTTTCCTTTGAGTGTAATTTTAGCCATGTTTATTTCTCTACAGTTTGGTCGTTAAATATCGGAGCACAGATCTTAATCGGTTTTTGCCCTAATTTGTTACTGAAATTTCTCAGCCCGTTTGACCAGCTTCTCGATATCCTTCTCGCCCATGTTCCAGGGGGTACCGGGATGCAGGCAGCCGGCGGTGCATTTCTCCGCCGCCTTGACGATGTCCTTGTAGGTACCTGCCTGGGGATCGATGACCACGGCGAGCTTGTCGTCGTTGTAGGCGAAGATCTTTGGATTGATATCGGTGCACTCGTCGCAGGCGGTGCATTCCGGGGTCTCGATCCAGACCGGTTCGTAATCTCCGGCAGGCGCGGCGCCTATGCCCCCATCAGGGCTGTGGCCATTTGCTGAAATAGATCCCGCCAGAGCAGTTGCATTGCCTGATGCAGCCATCGACAGCAGGGTGGAGCTAAGACGGTTGGCCATATCGACCTTGGCCTGCTCCACCAAAGCGTTGACATCGACCTTGTCGAGTTCGCCGGCGATGCCTTTGAGCTGGTGCCAGAACTGGCGGCGCTCCTCGGCGGATTTGACGATCTCTTCGGAGCAGAGGATGCGCATCAGGCGGTTTTTGCCATCAACACCCCAGATGTAGGGGTAGTTACCCTCGCGTTCGTCCTCGTCCAAATCGAGGAACCTGTGAAAGGGGATCATCTCCTCGCCCCACGTCTCCGGCGGCGCTGTGCGAAAGTGCTTGCGGAAGCGGCCTTCGGTAACGGCGAAGTCGGCGAAGGTCATAGGCACCTCAAGTTTCGCCTCTTGATCGTTCTCATCGATATAATCGATGCTGTAGGAGGGCCAATCTTCCTCGATGGCGGGGTTGCCCTCCAGATCGATGCAATCCTGCAGGGTCTCACCGGCGTCCGGATCGAACTTCATCAGCGGATAGGCGCGGGATTCTACGGCAATTTTTGACTGGCGTGCGGTGGCGTCGTCGGCCACTCCATGCTCAGGCTGGCAGACTGCGTAGATGTTGAACAGTGCCGGACGACGGCTGTTGAGACCGTCGATATAGCCCTCGATCAGATGGGTGGTGTTGCTGACAGAGCCCTGCAGCACGTAGCTGGTGCGGTGGGCGATGCCGATCAGCCCCATCTCCTTGCGCATCTCCTCCTTGCCCTTCATCGCCTTGCCGTAGGGGGCCATGTCGGATATCTGGGAGATGAAGCCCGAGGTGCAGGCCTGACCGCCAGTGTTGGAGTAGACCTGGGTGTCGAGTACCAGCACCTTGATCGGCATGCCGGATGCCATGGCACGGGAGAGGTTCTGGAAGCCGATGTCATACATCGCGCCGTCACCGCCCACCGAGACCACCGGTGGACACATCAGCCACTCATCGTCGCTGAAGTCCTTCCAGTTGAACTGCTGGAAAAAGGGGTTATGCTCGACCGGGTTGAACTTGCCCGCCAATTCCAGCTCGGCGTGGCGGATTGCCTTGAAGCCTTCCGCCATCTTCACCATATGGCCTTCGAATAGGCCCATGGCTACGGACGGGCTGTCCTGGAACAGATGGCTGGTCCAGGGGAACGGATAGGGGTTGAAGGGGTAGGTGGAGCCCCATACCGAGGTACAACCGGTAGCGTTGACTATGCCCATCTCGGCGCGGCCGTTGCCGGTCTGGCCCTCACGGTAGCGCCAATGCAGATCGCGCAGCTGGTTAAGTACACCGGTGGCCCACTTCAGCCACTCCTTGTCGACCAGGGTATTTTCGTGGTCCGGGTCGATGCTGTCGCTGAGACGTGAGAGGCTCAGGTCGCCCTCTTCAGCATCTGCAGCCCGGTTGAGCGCATCGGTATCGTTCAGGTCGACGCCGGAGGCGAGCTTGAGGCGGATGTGCTGCTCAAGCCGGGCGATCAGGTCATCCAGCTTTGCCATCTGCGCTTTGACGCGGGGTTGCATCAGCGCGGTGATGGTGCCGGTGAAGAGGTGGGTGGCGGTCTTCTCGCCGCAGCCAAGGCAGGAGCCATCGCCGCAGTTCATCGAGTTGTAGTTGGCTTTGTCGAGCAGCAGGGTCTCCAGTGCGCCGATCTTTTCATCGAGGTCGTCGATGCGACTGTAACTTTCGTTGCTGGTGGGCAGATCGAGCCAGAAGTCCCAGTCGTTGCGCATCTTTTCGATGGCTGCATTGTCCTGTGGTTCGGCAACCAACGCCAAGTCTTCACAGACATCGACGCACTCCATGCAGCCCTTGCAGGTGTATGGGTTGATGGTGATGGAGAAGAGTCCGCCAGAATTGGGCGCCTTCTTCTCTTTGAGGTTCCAGTAGGGTTTGGTGGCAGCGAAATCGAAGCTGCCCAGCGCATCGACAAAGCGGCCAAACTCCGCCTCAAGGTCGCTTCTGCGCTTCCCCGTATCCTCGGTTTCCTCCTCCGGGTCACTGGCAGCGATGGTTTCGAGGATCGCCTGGTCGAGCAGGTTGCGTACCTCGGCGCTTTCGCCCTGTTCGTTGACCAGTTCACGCAGTCGCTTCTCCACCTTGCGGGTTTCGCGGCGCAGGTACTGGGTCGGCATGCCACCTGTCTCGATCTTGTCGATGACTGAAGTGAAGATTTCGCCGATGGTATTGACCAGACCAGGAATGGATGAGTCAGGACAGATCGTGTAGCAATCACCGCAAGCGGTGCAGTTTTCCGCCACCCACTTGGGGTATTCAAAGCGAATCTGGGTCATGTCGCGGAAGATGCCGGTGGAGGCCGGCACCAGCGACAGCGCCTGATAGGGGTCTGCCAGGTTGTCGGTGCCTTTGCCAGTGGCGTAGAAGCTGCCGGTCTGTTCCCAGAAACGATGCACATCGGAGACGCCGCCGTCACTCTCGGGCAGATGCTTGAGCATCACCGGCATGCCGATTTCTTTCTTCAGCTGGCCGGCATTCTGCACGCCCACCTGCATGTTGGTGATCGGATGGATCTCGTCGAAGCCACGGCGCACGATACGCAGGTTGTCCTCGACCACCCGTTGGCCCTTGGCGCCGAACTTATGCTGCAGCTGATCCTCAATGGACTGGAAGAGTTTTTTCTCATCCAGACCCGCCATCTCCATCAGCGGTGAACCGGCAAAGAAGGCACCCTGGAAGGCGTTGCCCTGCATGCGTAGCTGCAGCTCCGGGTTGGTGGCCTCCTCGCGGGCGATCTTGAAGCCGTCGATATAGAAGATCTTGATATCGTTGTCCACAGCCTGCTGTTGCATCGAATGTGGGAAGCTGGCCCAGACCGCTTCAGGGCTGTCCAGATTGGACTGGATGATCAGGGTGCCGCCCTTTTTCAGTCCTGCAAGGGGATTGGAATGGCTATACACGTTGGGGTCGGGGCTCAACACTACGTCAACGAAGTGGTATTCGCAGTTGAGCGGAATCGGCGTGGGGGCCGCCGACAGGAAGTAGGTGGTGGGCTGGCCCTTCTTCTCCGAACCGTATTTGGGGTTGGCCTTGATCTCGTAGCCGAGCAGATCATAGAGAGTCATCACCAGGTTCTTGCCGGTGGTGATGGCGCCCCAACCACCTACCGAGTGCATGCGCACGGTGATGGAACCTTCGGGCATCAGGTTGGGGTTCTCGGAACCCTTTACCGTCAGCTCGCCAACATTGGGGTAGGCGTCCAGCATCTTCTGGATGTGGATCTCCTGCTTCGGGTTGGCTGCCTCGCGCACAAAATCGATGCCGAGGTAGAAGAATCTCTTTTGCTCACCTTCCGGCAGCATATTCTCTATGGCGCCGATCAACGATTCCGGTTGCAGATCGCGGGAGCCAATGCCGTAGCAGCCGGAGAAGAGGCGCGGCGCATCCTTGAAACTACTGTAGGTGGCATATTCCGGATAGGGGATATTCTGTTCCGCCTGGCCGTTCTCGATACATTTGGATATGGTGGCGCGCACCTCACGGATCAGCGGTAGATCCTCTGCCAATGGCTGATCGGTACGCTCCAGTACGGCCACGCCCTTCTTGCCCTTCAGCACTTTGCCGAGCAGGTCGCCGGGGAAGGGACGATAGAGGGTGATGTCCACTACGCCGATCTTCAGCTGACGGGTCTTTTCCAGATAGGCGGCCACGCCGTGGGCCTGCACCACCATGGAACCCATACCGACGATCACATAATCAGCTTCGTCGACGTTATGGCTACCGATGCGTGCGTAGCGGCGTCCGGTCAGTTGGTAGTACTCCTCCATCGCCTGCTCGGCAAGCTCAGCGACATGGTCATAGAAGTAGGGCCGCTGCGCCGCCGTGGTCTGCATGTGTGCATCCTGGTTTTGCACCGTGCCCGACTGCATCGGGTTGTCCACATCCCAGACCAGGGGTACACGGCGGCGGGTCTCGCCATAAAGCATCTTCTGCGCCGGAGTGGGGCTCTCGATCTCATCATCGGGACGGCCGAGGAATTCGGCGATCAGCTCACGTTCCGGTGCCTGCACCGGTTCGATCAGATGGGTGGTGAGAAAGCCGTCCTGGCCGATGGCGGCCGGGGTCAGCGCCAACTCGGCAGTCTTGCGGCCGATCAGGTTGAGGTCGGCGGCGCCTTGCGCATTGTTGGCAAACATCTGAATGAAGCCGGTGTCGTCGATGCAGTGGAAGTCATCATGACCGCAGTGCACATTGAGCGACGCCTTGGTGATGGCGCGGGCGCCGATATTCAATACATAGGGCAGGCGTTTGCCGGCAGCCGCGTAGAGCGACTCGTGCATGAAGGCGACGCCCTGTGCGGAGGAGAAGTTAGTGGAGCGAAGGCCGGTCATCGACATACCGGCGGTGACGGCTGCGGCGGCGTGTTCCGATTCCGGCTCGACGAAAATCAGCGTGCGGTCGGAGATATTGACGTGGCCCGAGGCCATCTCCTGTGCCCAGATCTCCCCCATCTCAGTGGAAGGGGTAATGGGATAGGCACCCGCCGCATCCGAGGCCTCGCGCTCACAGCGGACTACGGCCTCGTTGCCGGCCATCGCCATGCGGATGCCAGGGTACTTGAAGGTCTTGGTCTCTTTTTTGCCGAACATAGTCTCTGTCTCGTTTCAGTCAGCCTGGTCGTTGGTAACGCGGAGGCCGCAATGCCGCAAAGAACGCGGAGTTATATTTTTTCCTGTTGCTTCATTGAACAGTTCAGGTGTTGGTGTCTTGAGTCATTTTCTTCTAAAGAAACTTTACGCTTTTCGCGTTGCTGCAATCTCAGTATTAGGTTGCAGGGTGCTGGGGCAACGCCTCCTTACGCACAATATGCTTGGCCTGGCGGCCTTTGGTCACGGTGTCGCCGTCCAGCCAGACTATGGCGCCGGTGGGGCAGCGTTGGGTGGCAATGGGGGAGGCCAGGGCATTCTTTTCATAGTTGATCACTGCCAGGTTGTCGGTGATGTTGATCAGCGCTTCCGGGCTGTCTTTTGCACAACGTTCGCAGGCAGTGCAGGCCACGGCGCAATCGGCTTCAGCCCCGTCGCCATCGCCCAGGTTTTTACACGCCACCCATAACCTGTGGCTGATTGGCTGGATGGAGAAGAGTTCCTTAGGGCAGACATCGACACAGTCCCCACAGGCCGTGCACTTGGCATTAGTGACCACCGGGAGGCCATGTTGATCCATGGTGATGGCGTCGAGTTCGCAGACATCTTCACAATCGCCGATTCCAATACATCCCCAACTGCAACCTTTCGGACCACCGGCCACAAGGGCTGCTGCCCTGCATGAGGAGAGGCCTTCGTAGTGCGCCCGCATGTGCGCGACATGGGAGCCTCCTGCACAGGCGAGACGAGCCACCCGTTGCTCCACTTCACCCGCCGCTACGCCAAGGTAATCCGCGATCTCTTCAATGGCATCCTGCGAATTCACCGTACACTGAGCCGGTTCCAGACTGCCTTCGACCAATCCCTCGGCAAAAGGGCGACAACCTGCGGTACCACAGGCGCCGCAGTTGGTCAGAGGGAGCATCTCTTCGACCTCATCGATGCGTGGATCTTCGAATACCCACAGCTTACGGTTCGCAATGGCCAGGGTAAGAGATAAAACAAGCCCCAAAACGCTCATAAAGGCGATTGCAATAGAGATATGAATAAGGTTGTCGTAGTCCAAATTCCCAATCACTTTCGGGTTGTCATCAACGGGTAATAAAAACCGTAATGTTCCTGGGAGTTTAAGGGAGGTCCATGTATTAATCTAGATAATATTATCAATACACACTATTAATATTAATGAGGGGAACATTTAGCATTGAATCATTAAATATTAATGACTGATCTCGAAAAAGTCGTGATCTCGTGGGTCTACCACGCGCGTTTCAAAAAATGGTCATGGCACTGTAGACATAACCAGACGTAGCGGACAGAGTAGCCTACCGTGAGACTTCTTTTCCTGTTTCCAGACAGCCACGGGGCAGCAAATAGCCGTCGAGGCATTTAGCCAGGGGGCGTGGTTATTGGCGGATATGAAATGAAGAGTGGAAGATACCGGGCGGCCATATAGGATATTGCTCTTCTCCGGTATCTTCTGTTGCTGCTGTTTTCAGAAGCACTTATGTAGATCGTTCAAGCCTTCTTCTGCATTTAATTCCTTCTGTAACAATAACTTATATGTTTTCAGGATTAGACGTTCATGAAGCGTCTTCGGTGGGCTTACTTCATCTATCACTGTCTGAAAACGATCTATTTTCTCGCTGTGAGACATCTTGGAATTTTTCTGCACTGCCATAATCATACTCCCGATCCCCTACTCATCATTAAGTGTAGATCTATTTTGGGAGGAAAATAATCGGCAGCGCCTGATCCGATTGTAGGAATTTTCCGATACCGGAGGATTGAGCAATCGTAATTAGACTGACGGTGAATATGTGTTCGGTGGACCGGGAAGTGGATCTCCCCGATCTGTTATGTAGGGTTCCCTTGAGGTCGCCTGACCGACACGATCAGTCCCTCGACCGGCCTGCCTGCTTCCTTACGCAGGATCTGGTTCTCGATGGATAGCAGATCGAATCCGCAGGCTGATAGCAGATTACGCATATAATTTTCCGCATGGCAGTATCTGCCGTGGGGGCGCAGGATGAAGGTGTTACCCGGTTGAGGATTGGCGATCATTTCGATGGAGAACAGCATCAGCCCGCCGGGTTTCAATGCTTCGAAGGATGCACGGGTGACTTCCTCAAGCGCGCCAAAATAGCACAGTGTATCGGCGGAGATGATCAGGTCGAAAACACGCTTTCTTGCCTGGAGATAACCGGTCAGCTCTTCCTCGATCAGTTCGTCATAGACACCGCCACCCTTTGCTTTTTCCAGCATGGCCCGTGAGAGATCGACACCGATCAGATGTTTCGCGTAAGGGCGCAGCAGGGAGCCGCACCAGCCAGTACCGCAACCGGCATCGAGTACAATGAGTTCCTCGTTTCGCTGTGGAATGAGAGCTGCAACTGCCTTTGCCAAGAGTTCCGGTGCCCGGTATTCGAGCTTTTTCAGGACCTTGTCGAAGCTGCCGGCAAATTTGTCGAAGGTCTCCTCGACGAAGGCATCGGAGGCTCGCTTTGGTACATTCTCTCCTGTGCAGGCAGCCAGCAGATGTTGGGCAACGGGATTGTCCGGATCGAACAATAACCACTCTCTAAACACATCCACCGCCTCCTCCAGTCGGCCCTTCCGGTAGAGCGAATAGCCCAGCCAGCGGTAGGAGGCGGAATTGGGGGCGTGGAATGAAATTGATTTGCGGTAGGCCTCTATCGCCTCCTCGTAGCGTTCCAGTTCAACCAGAATGCTGCCGATGTTATGCCATATATCCGCATGTTCGGGGGAGACCTCGATGGCCTGTCGATAGCACGACATCGCCTCCTGGTAGTGAGCCTGTTCCCTGAGGACCGTTCCCAGGTTGTTGAGTGCATCGGCGTTTTTCGGATCGAGCGCAAGGCAGGCCCGATAGGCCGCCTTTGCCTTATCCAGCCGACCCAGTTCCTTCAACACGTTGCCCAGGTTGTTGTGGGCCTCCCTGTAGGCCGGGTTTGATTTGATGGCGTCACCAATCAGTTTGACCGCTTCCTCTCCTCGTCCGGCTTGGTGCTGCAGAACACCCAGATAATGGAGCGCATCCGATTGGGCTGGAGCCGCCTCGAGGATTCGCAGGTAGAGGGTTCTTGCATCGTCGACTTGCCCTTCGCGGTGAAGCTTTACTGCCAACTTGACAGCGTCGTCGAGAGATATTTTTTTATCCGTCTTGTCCATTTACGCCATAACTGTGTTATTTCTTATTGGCAATCACCAGCAAACCCGCCGCCGGTTTGCCCATCTCCATGCGGAGGGTTTCGTTGGTGACAGTGATTTCCCCAAACCCTGATTCCTGCAGGATGGATTTTATGTAGGACTCTGTATGGCTGTAACGCCCGTGGGGAGAGAGATGAAAACCTGTGTCGGTCTCCTCTTCAAGCCGTTCCAGCGTAAAGACGATCAGGCCCCTGGGTTGGAGGGTGAGCCAGGCGGCGGAGATCACCGGTTGCAGGTCGCCGAAGTAGACCAGGGTGTCGGCAGAGACAATAAGGTCGAAGCGCACCTGGGTGGTTTGAAAGAAGTGGGTTAATTCCGCCTTTATCAGCTGTTCGTAGATATTCCGTTCTGCAGCCTTCTCCAGCATCTTCCGGGAGAGGTCGACACCGATCAGACGTGAGACGATGGGCTTGAGCAGTGGGCCACAGAGCCCTGTGCCGCAGCCGGCATCGAGCGCGGTGCAGTCGTTCTCTGGTAGGATACGCTTGAGAACCGCTTCGGCGATGACTTGGGGGGCGCAATACTCCAGTCCTTCGAGCCGCGCCTCAAAGGTGGGGGCAAAACTGTCGAACAGTGACTGCACATAGTGATCAGTCGCCCGCATGGGGATCTCCTCACCGCTGCAGGCAGCGAGCATGTGTTTGGCGAAGGGATTGTTCGGTTCCACTTCTGTCCAGTGCCGGAACGCTTCCGTTGCCTCCCCAACCTGGCTAGTGGCTTCCAGCATCATGCCTAGATGATGTAGGGCATCGCAGCAATCGGGATCGAGTGCGAGGGCTTTGCGGCAGTGTTGGATCGCCTCGGCGAAGCGGGCCTGCTCCCGAAGGATGCGGCAAAGGCTGACGTAGGTATCCACACCGTAGGCCACCGCTTTTTCCAGGGCCGCCTCGGCTGCTTCATAGTCACCTTGGGCCGCGAGGACCAGTCCCAGGTTGTGGCGGGCCTCGGCAAAGTCGGGTTTCAGATCTGATGCCTGTTGCAGGAGTTGCCGGGCCGCATCCAGTTCGCCCTGTTCCTTCAACAGGACGCCCAGGTTATTCAGTGCCTGGAAATGACCGGGTTGCAGTTCGATGGCGCGGCGCAGGGCCGGTTCAGCCTCATCCCACCGATCCTGACTCTTGAGTACCGCACCCAGATTGCTGTGGGCGTCGGTGAACTCAGGATTTAGCGAGATGGCTTGTCGATACTCGGCTTCCGCTTCGTCCAGCCGTCCCTGTTCCTGCAGAAAGTTGCCCAGGTTGTTGTGCGCCGCCACATAAGCGGGGTCGAGTCGAATAGCCTCTCTGAGATTCTCTTCCGCCCCTTCAGCGTCTCCCGACTGAACCTTGATCAGTCCGAGAAAGTGGTGTGCCTCGGCGTACTCCGGCGCAAGGTCGAGAATACGCTCGTAGATGAGTTGCGCTTCCGTCAGTCGACCTTGCTGATGGCGTTCGAGCGCGATCTGCAGTGCTTCGCCGATGGTGACTCCGGAACCGTCAGCGGCGTCATTTCCTTGCTGGTTGGTTTCCGTGTGCGAAGTCATTCAGGGTGTCCTGGGAAAGGATTCAAAAAAGGGACGGAGAGATTATTGTTATACGACAGGGAAGCTCTGGTATATCTATCCTTGTTCTTCCGGGCATCACAGATCCTTACGACATAGTCCTTGTGTGTTGTTATTTTTATCGCATCATTGCTAACGGGTCAAAGAATAATCCCTCCGTCCATTTTTTCATCTTAGTCTACGGCCCGCGGTGGGTTTTCCAGTCTGCCCTCATCTCGCCAGAAGGCAACGAACCTCAGTACCTCCGCTTCAGTAGTCGCTCTCAGATACGGGAAATTGATCCAGAATGATGACTGCCAGCCTTTTGGGGCCAACACGTAGTCGGCTACTAATTTATCGTCGTTTACTTGATAAAAAATCCGCTCTTTGTATTGCGCAAAACCAAAAGTGACGTGGGCGTCCGAATAGCTTCCCTTTCCACTCGGTTTGGAAGCAATGATATGCAGATCCTTTAGGCCGTAAGGTTTGGCTGCAGTGTAAAACAGCATGCCGGCTTTCCAGTTTCCTTCTTTTGTCCTTTTGAATTTCCATTTGTACTTTTCCAGTGGAAAATATTGGCCCATGATCACCTCTGAATCAGAAGATTAAGATTACCGTTAATCTGTGTTCAACTAAGCCTGTCAGTTTAATACTATAGTATATGGCGGAAGGGGATTAATTATTGGCCACATTCTTGTGTGAAAAATAATCTGCCCCATTTTCTATTGCCTTTTCTATCCTATTGGAAACTTGAGCCATGAAATGCCTGCTACCACTATTCATTGCCGTTGTTGGTTTCTTCAGCCAAGCTGTGTACGCTGATGAAATTCCACATTCCAACGGTCTGCTCGACTACATGGGTGGCGAATTCGACTCCGAAACTGCCCATGTGATTGGGGGCAACTATCATTTCGGCCTTTCCGGTCCCTTTTCTATCCAGGTGGACGGTGCCTTGGGTGAGGTGGCCGATTCCAGTATGACTGGCTTTGGTGTGCATCTCTATTGGCACGACCCTGAGATCGGCTTGCTCGACGCCAACGCGTCCCGCCTGAATTGGAAGGGGAGCGGACTCAACCGTTACGCGCTGAATGGCAAATGGTATACATCAATCACCACCTTCAGCGGCAGTGCCGAGTACCAGAATGGGGATGTGGAGAAGAAGGTCAATCTGTTCGCCGGGTTGGATCTCTACCCGATAGAGATCCTCTCGCTGAATGTCGGGGCGGCTCAGGTCAACGGAGAGGCGACGGCACAACTGGGTTTTGAACTGCAGCCGGCCCTGGACCGTTTACCGGAGCTGACACTGTTGGGCGGTGCTGCCAAGGGTGAGGGTGACTACAGCTACTATTTCCTTGGGCTGCGCTACTATTTTGGCACCAATGCCCCGTTGATCCAGCGCCACCGGCGTGAATTCCCCCAATTCACAGGATCGCTAAGTTATGGCAGCGGCATACATAGCCTGAAGACAGAGATCGAACGCAGGGAAGCTCAGGTTGACGGTGGGGCTGCGAATCTTGACCAGGGGCCTCTCCTCTAGCCCGATCTGTCGCTCCACATCGGAGACCTCCATTTGGAAAAGAGCCGGAAGGGGGCAGATCTATTTTGTTGGCCCCTATCCGGCGTAAAAAAATCACCTCTTCTTTACAGTGTGGTTTGGTGTCCACTATTTAACGGGGAGTCGTGCTGTAAAGTTATCTGGAGCGAGTACGCGAATTCAAGACCTGACCCCGTTCTTTTGCTTCAGTGATCCGAGACATGAATTCGAGTCTCTGATAAATCAGCGCCATTGCATATGTTAAACTTCAATAAAAGAATCCCTTGCAGGATTCTGATGGCTTGATCGAAAATAGTTGAGTCTCGATGTCACGACAGTGGCGGGATGATAAGGGAGCCGATGGCAAATAACCGCATTCCCGGACCGATTGGCATGGTAGCAGATCCATCCATGGTGGATAGCGGTACACTGTGCATTGCGGCCAGCTCGTCCCCGGGACCACTGTCGCAGTTGGAGCTTGCACCAAACCAATCCGTTGTAATTGCCCTCAATCGGTTGACAACCATAACCCTGCGTTTCGCCGATCAGCACATCCAGAATACTCAGCTACGCGAAAAATACCTGGCCGAATGCAAACGATGTATTCAGTTGCTCCCAACACTTTTCCAGCAGAAGCATATCGGTAAAAAGGATGCACAGCACTTCGCTGAGAGATTAGACAATGAGATAGTCACCCTGCAGGGACTGATCGGTGCCGGAACCGTCCCTGCATTCTACAAACTGTTATCCACCATACGCAGCCATGGTGGGGCAGATATCCAGAACCTTCTGCATACAAGTTTCATCCAACAGAATGACGCCGAAAAACAGGGCTTCTGCCTGAAGCTCATCAGCGCCCATACACCCGGAAATACCGATCTATACGGTTTGGCTGGCTTGAACAGAATAGAGAGATGGCTGCGGTTTATGACAGCCTGTCTGGTCTGGATGCGGGATGCCGCTCGCATGGCCGAGGCCCTGTCTTGGCAACCCGAGCTTATTAGGGTCAGTTCCTATCGGGCAGTGGAACACAAACCCGCCTCCCGACCACCTCCTGCACCAAGGGCACGCCCCGCATCGCCTCGGCCACAACCGGTTAAAGAGGAAACTCTGAATCAGATTGACCAGAACCAACAGGCTGAGACGTTGGAGAATGCCGCAAAAGATGGCACCCCGTTCTGCGAAGAGTGCGAGAAGGCGCGCCGCAGCCAAGAAGCGGAGGCACAGAGTGCCGCATGAGCAGTGACAGTGTTCAACAGATCATTGATTACCTGTGGCCGGAAGGTGACAGCATGACCGGCCCTCAGGTCTACGCCGTGCTGGACGGCGCACGCGACCGGCGCATCGAACCGATGGTGCGGCTGAGTCGTCTGGAACACGCTTGCCTCTATGCGGGACGACTTTCGCCGCGTATGCAGGCAGCCGCCCCCTATGTGGTTCACCTGGCACCCGATGCCCGCTTCACTCGAGAGTTGCTGGAGACAGGCTGGGGAGAGAATTGGGGTTTTTTTACCATCGTACCGGTCGATGTCACGCTGGAGCGGCACCGCCGCCATTTTCGCAAACTGCTGCGCGTCAAAGACGAGTCGGGCCGCATATTGATGTTTCGCTTCTACGACCCGAGAGTGCTACGAGTCTATCTGCCGACCTGTACAGGTGATGAGGCGAGGCAGTTTTTTGGGCCGGTGCCGCGCATGGTTGCCGAAGCCGAGGATGGCGGCAGTCTGCTCACCTATACTCCCAAGGCAACGGGCATAAACGCGCAGAGTCACCCTTTCGAGTCCATTTCGTCCCCTGAACCTGTAGAGCGATGAAATAATGGTCATCCCTATGCTGACTATCCGGGCAGCACAGAAAGAGATTCTGGCAAGGGCCTCGTTTGAGAGGTGGGTCGTCGACCACGCGCGACAGTTTTTTCCGACGGAGTGTACAACGCTCGGCACCGACGACACGCTTGACTTCATCCGCGAGATGGTACAGCAGGCTCGGCAACGCGGCCTTACCGGGGGAGCAGAAATCTGCAGCTATGTTGACTTGGCATTCTCCTTCGACCGCGATTTCGAAACCCGCCCGTGGGCCGCTGAACTCGTTGCCGAGGCAGCCGGCGTCTGGGATGAGTTCACCATGGACGCCCTCTTCGAGGCAGCCATGACCAAGTTGGACCCGGAGGCAGGCCTCGGGGTTGAGGACGAGGAGGACTTCCAGGTAGTCGAGGAGGATGAGCCGGAAGACGAGGAAGTTGAGGGTGAACGTGTGAATCGCGACGAGCAGCCGCTGGAGCCTGGGAGTGGGGATGGAGGGCCGGAACGATGAATGGGCCTGCGGCGAAGAACAAGGCCGGCAACCTCAAGGCGGCAAAGGCCGATTCCAACGAGGCCAACAACTCTGGTGAGAAGCCTTGCCCGCTTAACCACGTCACACCGCACATCGATCTCGAACACAAGGTCGTCTTGCTCGACCGCAAGCTGGCTCAGCATCAGACAAGGGAACCAAAGAAACGCCACATCCACCCCGATCCTACGTACATCCTGGTGTGGGCCACCCAGAGCAACAAGGGTGCGAAGCCGTGGAAAAAGAAGGGCAAGCTCACGATATCTCCGGCGAACGTCGAGGTCTTCCTCGATGAGAAGTGCAAGAAAAAGCTCACAAAGGACCTGACCTACAAGCAGCTTACGGGGGGGACAAAGAAGAAGCTGTGGCTCCGCGGCGTAACCGTGGGCAAGTTTACGGTGAAACTTACGCTGGAAGACCCCGGAGACGCGAAGATAAAGCTCAAGGACAACCCCGCCGAGCAGAAGATGGGGGTTGCCGAGCTTGAGTTGTTGGTCCATCAGCACGATCCAGCCGCAGTGGTCGCACTGAGGGTCAACCCCGATGAGGAACCGCTCAGTACCTACCATACCAAGCTGAAGAACAAGGCGCTGCCGGATCAGAAGAAACTGTCGGATGAAGACAAGGTCAAGAAAGGCCGCCTCCTGCACCAGCAGTCGGGGGCGCACTTCGGCCGCGCGAAGCTCATCATCAAGAAGCTCGATGCCAGTCAGTGGCCGGATGGCACTGACTCTTATGAAGTGGTGCTGGGTGAGAAGAACGATTCCGGCTCCCTGGTGGTCTTCGACAAGGAGTTTGATGGCACGAAAAAGCCGTTCCCCTTGAAGTACAAGGTTTCCGATCTGAAGGCAGCTGAGAAGACGGTCTGGCTGGAGGGAGGTTCGAGTACGAAGCGATGGCGCGGCGCGCGCCTTGATCTCGGCCTGGATCGCCCCGCCGGGGGCCTGCCCAAGAAGGCCAAGCACAACGGCGACTGGTCGCGCTGCACCGTCGTCAATATCAAGGAGGTGAAGCTCGAGTACAAACGACCGAGACGCAAGGCGAACGCCTGGGACGAGACGAATAACCGCTTCTTCATCAACATGAAGTCCGATCCGGATGGGCGCAAGATTACGATGGGTGTCCAACTCACCGAGAAGCTCAGAGGTGTGGTAGTGCACTTCATGCTGGTCGAGCACAAAGACAATCGCAAGGTGGCCAACTGGGGTAAGGACATGCCGACCGGTGCGCCGTCGAACAAATGGGTATGGAAGGACATCACGAAAGCTGTCAAGCACAGCGACAAGGACGATCGCCAGAAGATTCTGCACCTGTCGGAAAAAACGAACAAAAAGGGCTACGCAAAGAAGGAAGTGACCCTCTCGCGGTTCGGCGGCGACAAGTTCTATCTCGCAGCGTACATCGAACAGGATCCGCATTTGGCGAAGTATATCGATGGCCATGCCGATCTCGGAAAGCGCAAGCCCGTGATGCGGACCGATCCGATCCAGGTCTGGCGGAAGTTCTGGTACAAGGAGGTCAAGGTCAGGGGAATCACGGTGAGGGGGTTCGGCAACGCTGCAGACACCTATTCAGATGTGAAGGCGGTCATGTTGGCGGCGCGGCGCGTCGAGATGAAACGCAGAAGGGCAAACCGCCTGCGGCCACGTGTGATCTACCCCAAGCACATGGTGAGCTACTATTGGGACTCTGCCAATAACAGATACGTGAACAACTATCCGAATGACAACGGCGATGCCCTTGTCGTGGGCGACGACAATGAGAGCGAATTCCTCAAGCTGGCGAAGAGCGAGACGGACAAGCCGGTGATGGTTCCGATATTGAATGCCCATGCCCTCTGGATCAAAGGCGGCAACACAGCCTCCAAGAACATCGCATGGCAGGAATCAACGGTTTTTCCGATCACAGTCGATGTCGGAAAGGGAACCCTCGATCCGCCCTTGGCCGGCGGCACGCTCCTCAAGCAGGGACGATGGGAGACGGAGGACTGGACACCGCCTGCGGTACCGCCAGGATCGCCCGCCGGGACTCCGCCCACCCCCGGATCCTGGGGCAATCGCCGCAGCGGAAACCTGTCTGCAGCGGACGTGAATCTCGACCCCGGACGCAGTGATCCCGAGACGGTTAGAATCAAGGTCCCAGCGGGCGTTGCGGTCGCCGCCACCAAGACCCGGATACGTATCCGAGGACTCGTCGTGCGTCATTGCCAATCGTTTCTCGGCACCTCCTACGCAGACGGCATCGTGAATGCGTACACGCCGAACGACGAGCAGGACTTCATCAATACGATCAACCATGAGCTTGGGCACTCGTTCAAGCAGGTCGCA
Organism: gamma proteobacterium endosymbiont of Lamellibrachia anaximandri; assembly: GCA_016756835.1. GTDB lineage: Bacteria > Pseudomonadota > Gammaproteobacteria > Chromatiales > Chromatiaceae > QGON01. The sequence continues at coordinate 33,157 of JAESPE010000035.1, forward strand.
AAGGTGCAGCCAGCGGGTATCCCTGCTCACAAGCTGCAATATGACCAGGATGGCTCGCACTGCAACTTCGCGGGCAAGAAGTGCCTGATGTACGAGAGTGGGCCGCAGCCGGGATCGCTTAACCGCTACTGCTCTGTGTGCCATCCCTATGTGCTTGTGCAGGACATGTCTTCGGTGTGATTCTGATGCGTTCTGTTCTAATTTCTCTACTGCTCGCATCGGCCATTTGGTTCGGTGCGGCACATGTGGATTGGTTGAGCGCCAACAGTGAGGGGCAAGAGATGATTACAGTAAATGAACGGATAGCCGAGTTGCTGCGCTTCACCGACGAGACGTACTTCTCGCAGACCGATGAGCAACTGCTCGATCTCCAGGACGCCTTGTCCGAGATTGTCGAGAGCGAGGAAACGGGCGAAGCGGAAGCGTTTCGGCCGCGGGTGGTTCTTGGAGCTCCTCGACAAGTGGACCTGCAGGCAAAGAGTACGGTTCCCCTCCTACTAGGCAGGTTTCAGACCGGTCTGCGCGCCTGGCAGGTTAACCCTGATCCAAACACCTATCTCTTCGTGAGGAACAACACGACAGGAGAACTCATCTTCTCTCGCCCCCTCATCGATATGCGTCGGGGGAGACAACCGCGACCCTCTGGAGTGGGAAAACCGCCAGACGAGCTGAATGCCTCTTCCACGAGTTCAGGTGTCGATGCAGTAGATCTACTCGATAAAATGGCCGGCCGGTTGAGCCTTGGGAGAAACTCTGTAACCGCAGTGGTTTACGATGTCTGCTCAAACACGCTCGACATCCAACTTGGCGGTAAAACCCAGACAGAACCATCCTTGCCGGTGAAGAGTGACTTCGTTCGTCATGAGCTGGATTCCAGTGCAACCGTCGACACCGTGATCACGGTGCCGGCGACCGGCTCAGCGAGCCGCGGAATCGAGATTCGCGTAGCCACACAGATGGCAACTGAGCAGGGTCTCGTCCGAGCCGAGGAGGGACGACTGTACCTGTCCTGGCATCTGATCCTCGTCCGTCTCGACGCACCACCGGTCATCGTCTCCGCATTTGTTCCGGTTCAAGAGATTAGGAATCCAGAGGGCGAAACCGCATACAATGCACGGTTCGTGGCCGAACTCGGAACCCAAGGACCCCAGGTTCCGCCGGGGAACTACCAAGTGTATAGCGATCTAGGTGGGGGGTTCCGGGGACCTTTCCCACTCGCTGTCACCGAGTAGGTGGTTCTGGGAGATTGAAGTGCCATTCCCCTCCGTCTCCTTTCACCCACCGTATTGCCCGGATCCAGCACCAGGCTCGCCACATCCAGTGCGAACGGATAGGCCATAATTCTTTCTATTGCTGAAGCCTCCTGTCTATTAGAATATGGCGTTATATATTCTTACGGCGACGGGCGAAGCCCAGGCCGGTTAGACCAAGTGCTGTCAATGCGAGGATCGAGGGTTCGGGGACGTTAAGTGCAATATTATCAACGCGAAAGAAGTCGTTGCTTCGAGAGCTTAATTCAATCCAAGTGAGATTTGTATGACCGGAGAATGCCACCGTCACCGGCTCTGTAAGGAAGTCGCCGAAAAGCTCTGACGTGCCATCAGAAAATGTAATGCGCCCGCCAAAACTCGAAGATACGAGACTCTGGAAATCAAACAATGCACCGAACATGTCTATTTTAACTGTACTTTGCTCGATTCCGTTATTAGTTCTCTCTAACGCCAGATATTGACCGTCTCCAATAAAGGAATCTGAAGGGTTCACGTCATAGTCGCCGACAATAACAGATAGTCGAAATCCATCTTCGATGTAGTTAGCCGTCTGATCTGTTCCAGTAGTTGCCGATTCAAAGTCGATAACCACAGCCTGTGCGGCGTGCATGAATGTCACTGAAACTGTCACAAGTAACATAATCGCCAATTCGCAGGATGTCTTTGTCATTACTTTTCTCCGAAAGCGCGAAATTTACGACGCAATATACGCCACCCAAAAAAGGAAATAATAGGGGTGCAGGCCACAGTCACAACTTCTCATTGAACAAAGCTGAAGCCCTACCCCTCCCTTCAGACAAATCAGCGTTCCTATTCTTTGTATAGACTATTCGGGAAATATGATTCGATACATTTTCGTCCATATGTTGATCTGGATCAGGTTATAAGAATTTACTCTTACCTCCTTTCACAATTTCCTTCCGAAATGGCTTTCAGGTTAGAAATTCCCAACAAAAACTCCACTTGGATTGCACTTCCGGGGCGTTGTCTCGCGGACAAAATTGTGGTCTGTCCCTTATTGTTCTACTTATTGTTCTAATAGCAAACGGTTAATCCAGCTGGTGCAATATCTGCTCAATCTCAGGCCAATCTCAGCATTCGAAATGCAAGTTAAGCGGCCACGATTGAAATGTAAGTGTTGTGGTGCCGAGATGCAGACCTTGGCAACTCAGATATTTCCATCCGGAAAATGCAAAGTAAAAGATGGGGTGGAGCCATTGGCTATGTAGATAGTCTCTTATCAATAGCCGTTAAA
>JAESPE010000036.1 GCA_016756835.1 gamma proteobacterium endosymbiont of Lamellibrachia anaximandri
TCGCGTAGTGCCAGTGACCGGGACGGCCGGGGCACAAACAGGCTGTCGAAGGCCGAGTCGATTTTGGGGACTGGGATGTCCCAAAATCTTTCACGAGGTCGAAGACTCACTTGGGTTTTCCACAATCGGAGCCGCCTGGAATGAAACCCTTTTTCATCGCCCTGCAGTTTCTGACCCGTCTGCCGAGCCCGAATTACACCGAACTCTCTGAACGGGAGATTGGCCGCTCACTGCTCCACTATCCGCTGGTGGGACTGGTCATCGGCATTCTGTTGTTGATCACCACATGGATGACGGCCGGTATCGACCCCATGATGAGCGCTGCCCTGCTGTTGACTCTCTGGACCCTGGTCACCGGCATCCTGCACCTGGATGGACTTGCCGACAGCGCCGACGCCTGGATCGGTGGCGCGGGAGACCGGGAACGCACCCTGACGATCATGAAGGATCCCTACTGCGGCCCCGCTGCGGTGGTGGCCCTGGTATTGGTGTTGCTGATCAAATTCGCCGCCTTGGCTGTCATCATCCAGCAGTCGGACTGGAGCTATCTCTTGCTGATCCCGGTTCTCGCCCGGGCACAACTGCTACTACTCTTCCTCACCACACCCTATGTCCGAAAAGACGGACTGGGCGCTGCGCTGGCCGAACATCAACCGGAAAAAGCAAGTTTCGTGGTATATGGGCTGACCGCACTGCTGATATTGATCGGCTGGGGCTGGGATGGGATAACACTGTTATTTACCGCCATTGCCACCCTGCTTCTGCTGCAGAAGATGATGCTCTCCCGTATCGACGGAACCACTGGTGACACCGCCGGTGCACTGGTGGAGATTTGCGAAGCAGTTTTGCTTGTTGCAGCGGCAGCAATAGGGTAGATGGTGGATCTGATCAAGCAAGCAGATATGGGCTGGACTGACACCTGCAAAAAATCAGCTGAAAAGTCTTTTTTGTCCTACACTTGCTAATAAAGTGGTTATTATAGCCCGCACTTTGATTTGAGGATGAGTCAAACATATGTGGGAAGGGGATGAGAGGATTTACTAAACGCTTCAGTAAATTCTCGTTTGGGATCTTATTTCCATGCCGGTCTGACTGACGAAATTAACGTCGGGTCAAGGGGAGGGCAGCGGAAATGAAGTCCGGCAAGCTGGTATGGATCACTGATTTCACTCACCTGTTTTCGTTTCGTTACCGATTCAGGCTGCCCTGGAAAAATCTCACTCCCTGTCTGTTATCTACCTTGCTGTTAATCTCGGGTGCTCTCTATGCTGCGGTAGGGGACACCACACGGGTCAGCGTGGACTCGTCAGGGGCTGAGGTCGATAGTGAGAGTCTTAATTCCTGCATCTCCTCAGATGGGCGCTTTATTGCCTTTGAATCCGTTGCCAACAATCTGGTCCCGAACGACAACAACAGCACCAACGATATCTTCGTCCATGATCGGGATACCGGACAGACCACCCGAGTCAGTGTTGACTCCTCCGGGATTGAAAGTAATGGCTGGAGTTTGTCTTCAGCTATCTCTGATGATGGCCGATATGTGACTTTTGATTCGTCAGCCACCAACCTGGTCACCGCCGATACAAATAACGCAAGAGACATCTTCGTCCATGACCGGACGACCGGCATGACCACACGGGTGAGCCTCGACTCATCAGGAATTGAGGGGGGTTCACACAGTATAACGCCAGCCATCTCATCAACGGGCCAGTTTGTGGCCTTTGCATCCTATGCCGACAATCTTGTGCTGGATGATACCAACGGCCAGATCGATATTTTTGTCCATGACCGGGATACCGGAGAGACCACGCGCGTGAGCATGGAGTCGGCCGGGGAACAGAGCAACCGCAACAGCGCCCTTCCCTCTCTCTCAGCAGATGGGCGTTACGTCGTTTTTGAGTCTGATGCCAGCAATCTGGTTCTGAACGATAGCAACAATACCGGAGATATCTTCGTCCATGACCGGGATACCGGACAAACCGCCCGGGTGAGCGTGGATTCGTCCGGTGTGGAGGGTAATGACCTCAGTTCCTCCCCTGCCATCTCTGGAGATGGCCGCTTTGTGACTTTTCAATCCCATGCCGCCAATCTGGTCACAGGGGACACGAACGGCACCACGGATATCTTTGTGCATGACCGGGTTACCCACGAGACCACCCGGGTGAGCGTGGATTCCTCCGGCACACCGGCCAGCTTTTTGAGCTTTACCCCTGACATATCCGCAGACGGTCGCTATGTCGCCTTTTCATCCATAGACCCTAACCTGGTGTCCGGGGATTTCAACAATCTGATGGATATTTTTGTCCATGACCGCGATACCGGGCAGACCTCCCTGGTGAGTGTCAGAGACTCCGGCTCGCAGGGAGACGGCAGCAGCATCAACCCGGCCATCTCTGCAGACGGGACGCACGTCGCCTTTGAATCCGAAGGCCGGATGGTGTTTGACGACTTCAATGGTGTGACCGATATCTTTGTTCACGAGTATATCGACTCGGTGGTGGTGCCCCCGCCCCCCACAGATGCGGACATGAGAGTGACCCTTTCGGATGGCAGTGATCCCGTCGATGCAGGCTCAAATGTGTCACTTTCTGTCACCGCCACCAATTCCGGGCCGGCGGACGCCACTAACGTTATGCTAAGCGTTGACCTGCCGGACAATGTGACATTTATCAGCAGCCACGCCGTCTGCAGTGAATCTGCCAGTATCGTGAGTTGCGCCCTGGGTGACATAACATCCGGTGGCGGTAGTCAGGTCAGCATCCTGGTGACCGTCCCATTCACCGCAGGCATCCTCACCACCACCGCCGAGGTGACAGCAGACCAGGTCGATTTGACAGCCGCCAATAACAGCGTCAGTGAAACCACTTCCGTTATCCTGCCGAACATCGAAATCACCGATTCCACTCTGCCGACCGATGACCTGACGATCCTGTTCGGCACCCGCCGGATTGGCACGACCACCGATGAAATCGTCACCGTCATCAACAACAGCCTCACCATGCCGGTCACCATCACCGTGATCGTCCACTCCCTGGAGGCGCCCTTTCAGGTGCTCGATCCGAACGGTTGTGACGGTGCCCCATTGGCTGCCGACTCCAGTTGCATCCTAACAGTGCAGTACGCCCCCACGGTGACCGGCGATGCCAGCGACACCTTGATCCTGGGGATCGGGGCGGACAGTGTGGATGTGGTCGTCAGAGGGACCGCTGTGGAAAATGTCGCCGATCTGGCGGTCAGTAAGACCGCTGATATTATCGAAGTCAACCCGGGGATACCTGGCGCCGACATGACCACCTTCACCCTCACGGTCACCAATCACGGACCGGATGCCGCCAATGTTGTGGTTACCGATCGGCTACCCGCCGGCATGGAGATTCCCGCAGGTCTGTCGGCGACAGCCAGTATTGGCAGCTACGATGAAACGACCGGCGAATGGAATGTTGGCATAATGGATGCCACCCAGCCACCAGTGACGGAGACGCTGGAGATACCGGTTCAGGTGGTTAGCGGTGAAGGTTGTATCACCAATACCGCCACGGTAGTACCTGCCCCAGGTGAAACGAGCATTGATACCAGAAGCAATAACAATAGCGATTCGCTGATTATCAGCTCACCACCCAACTGCGCAGATCTCGCAGTTAGTGGCAGAGCAACCGATGATTTTTATTTTGAGGATGATGATTCTTGCCTCGATGTGTTTGTTGATATCAGTGTTACCAACCATGGCCCTGCAACGGCAACGGGCGTCAAGATCAAGCGAAATAACGCTAACGACGCTGCTGCTATGTTTGACCCAGAACCACCATGGCTGTCTTGCAGAGTCGGTGTTATTTCTCCGATTGAAAGCACAGAGATAGATCTTGAAACACTGGCCCCCGGTGAAACCAAATCGGCCAGGGTGATATCTATCGCAAAATTGAAAACTAGTGGTTCCAACATCCTTATGAGCACCAAATACAGGGTAGAGTCAGATAGCAGCGATCCTGATTTAACCAATAACAACTATGCCATAGTGACGACCATTTTACGGTCGGGTGAGGATGGGTTAAGTAATAGTAGTGGAATTCCCTGCTTCATCGCCACCGCCGCCTATGGTTCTCCAATGGCAGCTGAGATCAGACTGTTGCGCGAGTTCCGTGACCAGATACTGCTGCCGAATGCCTTTGGTAGCAGCCTGGTTAATGCATACTATGCTTCAAGCCCACCGCTTGCAGCGCTCATTTCCGAGCATGAATCCTTGCAGAGCATTACCCGTACCTTGCTAAAGCCAGTCATCTGGTGGGCCGGTTTGGTTCTGACATCACCAACGCTGGGATGGTCGGTACTGGTGCTATTGTTTGTCGGCCCACTCCTCACAGTCGTTGGGATGAGGCGCATAAGACATAGCCGATTGGAAGATATCGAAAGGGTCAGTCTCAATTGAAGGAGTTTGGGGTCAGAGTAGAATGGCACTTATTGAGTACCCTCTCAGGTGTCTTGCAGCTGAGGATGTTCATGCCCATCGTTTCCTTTGAGAATGTCACCAGATTCAATCGTTTCCTGAATGGAGCGTAGCAGGGTCTGTTCAGCGCCACCTTTGCCGTTGAAACACCCGACGGCAGCATTCAGCAGGGCGCCGCTGGAGAGGCAGCAATAGGTAGATGGTGGATCTAATCAAGCAAGCAGATATGGACTGGACTGACACACTCAGATAACCTTAAATTTCCAGTGGCGTTTCGGTGAGCCGCCGGGCACAGAACCAGTCTTCGGGAGTGCATGAACATGAGCAAACTGACCAGAAGCTTTCGCATAAGCGAACAAATTGGTTTCGGTTTTGGGCTTGTCGGTCTGATTTTTCTCATTGTGATCTGGCAGTATCACGATACCCTGCGGCAATCACTGGGCGACTATCAACAGCTCCAGAATATCTTTGTTGCAAAGAAAATCGATATGTTGTCAATCGAAAGCAGCATGAGGGGAGCGCGCCAGGCAGAAAAGGAATTCCTGCTCTACCGGGATGAGGCATTTGCCGGGGAAGTGGATCGCCAGCTGCAGCAAGCCCTGCTCGCCGCCGCCGATCTGGGCAGGATCGACCCGGAGTCGATTCATATTGCGGGCCGGATTACCGAACTGCTCAAAATCTATCAGCAGAAATTTCAGGCGACGGTGCTGGATTGGCGCAAGATGGGACTGGATCACAATTCTGGCCTTCAGGGTACGTTTCGAAATGCAGCCCATGAGTTGGAGGCGATGGCCGGGCACTTCAAGGTGGACCGACTCTATCTGCAATTGCTTCAGATCCGCCGGAGCGAGAAAGACCTGGGGCTAAGGCGGGAACAGCAATACCTGGCGCGGGTGCTCAACCTCATCCAGGAGTTCGAGAGAAAAACAGCGGAGGCGCAACTCGTGGAAGGGGTAAAAACCCGGCTGTTTCACGAGATAGAGACCTATCGAGAGACCTTCGAGACCTATGCCCGTGCGGTGCTCTCGGACGAGGACATCCACGGCGGCAAAGGACCTTTCCGGCAGGCGGCCCATAGAATAGAGGCAATACTGAACAGCCACCATATTCCCGAGCTGGCAAATAACATCCTTCAGTTGAGACGGCGTGAAAAGGACTACCTGCTCAGGCATGACAAAAAGTACGTCGATATGGCCCTGCAGGAGCTGAACCGAATCCACGCGCGGGTTGAACCGTCTGCCATAACCACCGAACAGAAGACCCTCTTCCTCACTCTTTTGAAGAACTACCGCCGGGACTTCACTTCGTTGGTCGAACAGAATGAGCATATTGAGCGCATGACCGTGGAGATGCAGAGAGCGGTCTCTGAAATCACGTTACTGGTCAAAGAGAATGTCGCAACCGCCAATCAGGTCATGGCGCGCATGGAAAAAGAGATCAACATCTCATCGGATCAAAAGGAGCACTTCATGCTCTGGTCGGTTGCCGTGGCGACACTGTTGGGGATTGTTTTTGCCATTTCCATCACCCTGCGTATCGTCCGCCCGCTACGGTCGATGGCCGGCATGCTGGACCAACTTGCATACGAAGAGACCACCGAGCGTCTGCCCTTCTATCCAGGTGCAAGAGATGAAATCAACGCAATGGCCGGCTCGGTCAATACCATGGCCGACAACAAATCACGTTTCATTGACTGGTGGAAAAGCTCAATGCGCGAGGCTGACGCCTGCGAGAATCTGGAAACCGCTCTGAAACAAACGTCAGACAAGCCGGAAAGAGATGAAGCAGAACGGGAGTTCAGAAATGCATTGGCGGCTCGTCACGAACTGCTGTTCCAGCAATATCACAAACTGCACGTCCTGAACTGGGCAGTTATCGAACAGGCGGAGGCGCTGCAGAAGGAGGGACACTCAGGAGAGAGCCAGATCAGCATCAACACAATTCGATACTCGTCACACTCAATGCAGAATATTCTTGAAATGGTTGCCTTCCAGGAGAATCAAAAACGGGCCGTTGTGTGATTTCCGGTAAAAGCGATGGCTTCCCAAGTTGTTCGAGGAATAAGAACAAACCGGTCATAGGAGATGTTCCTCTCCAATGGAAAAATCTTGCTTTCGAATCTATCAAATGAGCCAGTTTGTTACCGCGCGATATTATGAAGAATAATGAGCACGAATACCTATAAAGGCGGTTGTCTTTGCGGCAAAGTCCGCTTTGAAATAACCGGCGAAATAGAGAACATCATCTATTGCCATTGCTCGCAGTGTCGAAAAGCACAAGGCAGTGCGTTTGCAACAAATGGGAATGTAGATGTAGAAAAATTTATTTTTATATCGGGTGAGGACGAGCTAACGGGTTATCAATCGTCTCCAGGGCAAACAAAATATTTCTGCAAACACTGTGGTTCACCAATCATCAGCAAAAACGAATCCGTTCCGAACAAAGTACGGGTTCGTCTTGGAACCGTCGAATCAGATATACACGAAAGGCCAATCGCGCATATTTTCATCACATCAAAAGCGAACTGGGAAGAGTTGCCCGATAATTTACCTCATTACGAGTCTTATGAGCCAAGTCGATAAATGCATTTGTTACGACGGTCAATAGATTGTGGAGTGGGCTCTACAGGCATATGGCAACTGCATCAAGGCCCTAGCGGAGGCAGGTTCGGGATAACGTAGTGTTGACCCTCCATTTCGAATTCTCCCTGCCAACGCCAATCGCCAGCGGGCGTTACTCTCCGATACAAGTCGACGACAATATCTGCGGTCTTTGCTGCAGGATCACAAGCCGTGGATGCCTGTTCGCCCGGAGGAATAGTCCCAAGATTCGAGACTCCCGAAACAATGGCGCGATTGGTTGGGACAGAAGTCAGGGTGGCAACCACATTGCCTGCCGCAGAGTTGCCGATATTTTTCATCGTGACTACCAGACCATACCGCAGCCAGGTTCGACTCAACCGTGTGACCCAGCAATTCTGGTAATCCTCTGCATAAGCAAGGGCAATGGTCAGAAATTTTCCGGTGCTGACATCCTGCAGGCCAAAGCTGTCTGTTACCCGTAGACGGGGCTCGGCAGCAACCGGTGTTGGGAAGGTTTTCTGCACCACCGACCAGTCACCGGGGGTGACCGGAACGCCGTCGTCACCGTTAGCCTCGTTCCAGTTGTCATCGCCGTCAAGATCCCATTCGTGGGAGACGATCGCATCATCGAACGGCGAGCCTGCATCGGAATCAAAAGAAGCGCTGCCGTCGAAGGTCAGCTTAGCACCAGGCACGCTGTACCAGGGACCGTTGGTGACAGCGACCGGCGGATGGTTTTGGGAGCGCCACGCGGTCTCCAGTGCATAGGGATTGGGGCCGCTCGAACCGAAGCTGATCCAGCCGGTATTTTCACCCCAGGCCCGACCCTGGAATAGTCCGGTATCGGGGACGATAGTGACCCCATACTCTACCGTCCCGCAGCTATCATTGTCGTTGCATGAGAAGCTGATCCAGCCGACATTCTCTCCCCAGGCATAACCGGAGAGGGTGCCGTTGCGGTCATTGACCACACCGCCCTGTAGCGGACTAATATTGATCCAACCAACGTTCTCGCCCCAGGCGTTACCCGATACCGCCGTGTCCGTCACGGTAACGCCAGGCCCCGTACGCGGTCTGAAATTGATCCAGCCGATATTTTCACCCCAGGCAAAATGGGAACCCTTGCCGTCAGGGTCGATATTGCCGGGATAGACGACACGATAAGTGTGGGTGACTGTGCTGCTGTTACCCGCCTCATCGGTGGCGGTGAGGGTGAAGTAGTGGATACCATCCATCGAGGTGTCGATTGGGGCGCCTGCGGGAACGGGGGCGGAAAAGGTGGCGATGCCGGAGCCTGAATCAGTAATGGAAAAGGCAGCAGGGATCTCCTGATTGATGAGAGAGGTCGCCCCATCCCCTGGTGCCGTCAGGTTCAGATCGGGGGGTGTGGTATCGACTCTGATGGTCAGCGTGTTGACGATTTCAGTGTTTCCCTCCTGATCAACCGAAAAGAAATTCAGGGTATGGATGCCGTCGGTGGTAATGGCCAGAGTTGCAGAGGAACCTGCAACCACCTGTTCGACATCACCATCAAGCGTGTAGTGAATATCGCTGACGCCGCTGCCACAGTCTGTGGCAGAGAGAGTGAAATCGATCGCGCTGTTAAACCACGCCTGCATTTCCGTTACAGGCTGTGAGACCGGAGCGATATTGTCGACCGGCGAGGTCCAGGCGGTAGTTACCTTGAATGGATTATCCCCTTCGGAACGAAAGCTGATCCAGCCTGTATTCTCTCCCCAGGCAAAACCATTGAAATCGCCACAGGCGTCGATGAAAACGCCACCCCAGGCGGGGGAAAAATTGATCCAGCCGATATTCTCCCCCCAGGCATAACCTGAGAGGTTGCCGATGCCGTCATTGAACACGCCGCCGAAGGTGGGACTGAGATCGATCCAGCCGCTGTTTTCGCCCCAGATATAGCCGGTGAGAACCGAATTATAGACTTCAACGCCCTGCCCTCCGTCGCCCTGGGGCTCCAGGTTGAGCCAACCGATATTCTCTCCCCAGGCGTAGCGAGCATTTTCGTTATTGGGGTCGATGTTTTCGGCGTTGGCCTGAAAAAACGGCCATGCCAACAACAAGCCCAAGGCAAGAAACGCGCTTGGCTGATGTGTTCTCTTCTGACGCATACCGGCTTGCCATTGGGTGCTATGGAGCGTGATTCAAACCAAAGGTACATGTATTGCAACTCCCCATGTTGACAGCACTATTCTCTGTACACACATTGTTATCGACAAGGTTATCGCCGCCATTGAAAATTAAACCATACTCATTCTTCCTCACTGTATTGCCTATCACTGTATTCCCTACTGACCCAATATATATGCCGTAGGGACCATTTCCATTGACAATATTGTTGGCCAATCTATTACCAGAACGCGTCCAGATCCCTCCTCCATTTCGGGAGACAATATTTCCGACGACAGCACTGTTACTACTAACGACTATGCCGATGACACGACAGTCCAGTACACTAGTATTAGAAATTCGGGAAAAATCATTCGAGGAATGAATACACCAACCAAAACCACGAACTGTTCCATTTCTTACCTCAACATTTTCTGCAATGATTCTGATCCCCATTCCGTTATCGGCTGACGAACTCAAACTATATCCCATCAGATCTATCGTGACGTCACTGGACGCTACAGTAATCGCCTCTCCCTGGCCGTTATAGGTCAGATTGTTTGTCAGATAGTAGGAACCCGGCTGATCAATCGTTATCGGCACACTGGTAATCGGAATCCTCGGCTCAACCTGATCCAGCGATTTCATCGTCGAACCCGGAGGACCACTTGGTTCCAGGTTACCGGCAGAAGCGCTCGCCATGAAAACCATCGGTAAAAAGAGGGCCAGGGGCAACCAGAGAAATTTGCTGGTTTTCATTTTGATTCCTCCCAAAAAGCGTTCACTCCCTTCTTCATCGTAGGGTAATTTCAGGGAAGGATAAGTTTCAGATGCAAACTGTTATGGTTTTTTGCTGATTTTGTTGATTAAGGACAAAAACCAACCTGATTGGGCGGTTTTTCCGTTTCCCTGTTCAAGAGAGTGAGCCGACAGGGCATAGAGCGTTGGCTGTAGAGATTCAGCCAACCCCATCAAGGCCCAGCCGCAGCACCAACCAAATCCAGTACGCTCTCACCGGAGAGACCATCGAGTACCGCTCTGGTGCCTCTGGCGTAATTTGGAAGTTCCGCTATGGCGTCTTCGAGTCTTGTGGTGATATCCGCAACACTCAACGCCAGAGCAGCCACAACATTCGCTTCCGATACGGTGGGATCCTGTAGCAGGATACGCGTGCAAATCTCCTGATAACGCGCGACATCCCCCTTTGTCGCCAATATGAGTGCCCATTGAACCCATACGCTGGCGGCCGATTGCCTGTACTCACGGATGGCCGCTGGTTGCCCGGCAGCCGGGAGTGCAAGGATCTCATCCATCGTGTATTGCAACTGGCTGGTACGGGCCCGGGCTTCGAGTTCAAGCACCCGGCGCTGCGAGATACCTGCACTCGCTGCGTCATCGGCAGCGTGAGTCAGTTCATGGATGACCAGTGACCGTGAGTCGATAGACGCAACGTTCAGATTGGTCGGCAGATAGAGCGTATCCCCCTTTTCCTGATCGGTCCTGCCCATTAATGAGTAGAAGGCGCCGGAACCGTTACCTGAGGTGAAACGCCGGTAGGCGCGGGGAATCAACGCATCAACCTTTATCTGGCCACTTCTGATCTGCCCTGCGGTAGCATGGCCAGCCTTTCTGGCGATGACATAGACGATCCCGGCCATCACCTTGTCACCGGAACTGCTGTCGGAAGCCGCATTCAACATGGCGCCCAATACCTCCAGGGCGGGAATGGCGTGCATCTGCATGTAGGCAATCAGTGCAGTCGCTTGGCTTTGGAACTGTGGACCGGCGTGCTGCATGATTTCTCTTGTTGCCGCTGCATCGACCTCTGCCAATAACGCCAAGCCTCGTTCAAGATCAAGTCCCAATGTGGTAACGGCATCCCACAACTGCAGCATGAGCGCATCCGGTATCTGTTCACGCCCGATATCGCGAACATGCTGACGGTTGGCATCGGTAATCGTGTTGATCGGAATGGAGAGGTCACCCGCCCTGTGTGCCTGAAGCAATGGGACATTGACCGGATTGAGCATCGCCGCCATCAAGAGCCGTTCAGCGTGGTTTACCGAACCCCTGACCTGCAACGCGTAGATACGCAGTGCATTGAGTTCGTTATCCGTCAGGGCGCCATCCCCGACAAAACGTTTTATACGCCTGAAGAAACCTGCCGTGATACCGCCACCGACGCGAAACAGATAGTTGCCGGTAGGCACGTTCGCCGCATCGAGCTCAATCTCCCGCTGGATCATTGAAGAGCGTTGCAGGCCTCCAGCGCCACGATTCTGTTGCACCACATGAGTCAACTCATGGGCCAGCAGGTGTTTTCCGCTTTTCGTCCCGGGATTGTACTTTCCCGAGTTGAAATAGATGTCTTTCCCGTGGGTAAACGCCTGGGCACCGACAGCCCTGTTCAAGTTGACGGATTCACTGTCTGTGTATAGCCGCACATCACTGAAATCGAAACCCAGCGACTGCGACATCTCCCTGTGGGTTGGTGTTGGCAGTCTACTGCCGTTTCCCTTGGAGGATTGCAATCTGGCCGCCATGCCGGCTGGCGCGTAAGGTGTGGCCGCCCCGTGACCGGCCCGCCGTTGAATGGTGAAGAAACCCTGCTGTTGCTGTGATGAAGCGTGTTCAGAACGCTGAACAACTGCGGTGGCGACGTTATCGGCTTCCTTCTCATACTGATCGCCAGGCTGTCCAATCGTCAGTTTTGCCTGAAAGAAAGTGCCCGGCTGAGACCTTTTCCCAGATACCTTGCCGGCATGGGCGAAAAAAGGTTGCTGCTCCTGCCTGTCAACCGTTTGGATTCCACGCCGCCTGCGTGGCCGAAACGCTCTAATACCCCTGTTCATGATGTCGGTGTTTTTTCAGATCCTTCCTTAAAAGATAGACCACTCTTCACTGATCTGCCCGTAGAAGCACCGCTCCGGCACGATCCGGCATGGTGGTGGAATACAGGCGCTTTTTCGCCGCGGGGGCGCGGCTCCTACAAGGTGTAGCCGGCCCGTCGTCACTCATTCTCAAGCAGTTTGGTGACCTGCGCCTCAAGCTCTCCCGGACTTTTATGCAACCGTTTGGAATAGAGCCAGTTCACATGGGTACCAACATTGAGCAGGCCGGTTTGCGCGTTGGCACGGTCACGGGCACGCACTGGTAGATTTTGACTCAAGGATTCGTGCCACTGTATAAGCCTTCCTCGCTTGCGCGTCTTTTCACCATCCAGCACACAAAACAGCTGCCGCTCCGTAACAGCAAGCCAAGTACGCTGTTTAATGGTGCGGAACAGCAGCACTCCATCGACGACGTATTCTCCAGTCTCGCAGAATCCAGACTCGTCTATCAGTTTGCGTACACCGTTCCAGGTATAGAATTCGTTGTCATAGGCGTTCTTCTCCTTTAACGGCTCTGTGTAGATGGGTTGTGTGGAAATGGAGGCAGCGATGATCTCCTCGACGATTTCCGCCTCTTCGTCCACCAGCTCCTGTCCGCTACGTTCGCTCTCCAGTTGTTCATCAATGCGCAGGGAAAATTCGACAAGTTTCTTCTCCCATTCATGCTGTGGCAGCTCCGACATAGCCTGCCCCGAATCGAATATCTGAATCTCCTGCAGCCAGGCGGTTTCACGCCACAGGCAGGGACGTATGATGAGTGGAAAGATGGCAAGTTCGCCGCTGTTGGAACGGTCGATCAGCAGTGGCAGCTCCTGTTCGAGGATAAACTCAGAGGCTAAAAAGTCGGTCGACACCAACAACACAGCCACCCTGGCCTGCCGAATGGCATCCTCTATCTCCGGTTTCCAATCGCTGCCGAGATCGATCTGTTTGTCCGACCAGGTGCGATAGTGAAATCTGGCATTCTGATAGAGGTTTCCACTCTTCAGATCCTGCGCCTTCAAGCGGGTAAACTTGAGAGAATTCAGGAAAGCTTTAAGCCGCTCATGCCAATCATCATCGAGATGACTGTAGGAGATGAATATATTTATTTCCCTACTCATTGACCTTTAAACGAATCCTTGTAGGAGCAGCGCCTCGCCGCGAGGGCGCGGCTCCTACGGGTGGTTCATGTTGTTCATACCAATATTGCTGACAGTAACTACCAAAGCATAACAGCCGTTTCACCAGCCGCATTGGTCCAGTAAAGACGAACGCGGAGAATATAGGTTGTACCTTTCATCAGTCGATGCTCGATTTTGGCATTATAGTCAGTACCGCTGTCATCATCGGCTTGAAGATAGATGGACTCATCGGTTCCACCATCCTCAAAAAGCACCATCAAAGTATCGGCTTCTCCAAAAGACTGCATGGTGTATTTGCGCGTTGTTTGCGGCTTGATAACCAGATTCACCTGTCCGCCCGCCTCGATCTGAATAACCTCAGACTGAAACGGTGTCAGATTTATGTAATCTTTTTTTCTCAGCGACGGGTAGAAATGCTGTACCCAGGCTTTGTCTTTGGAAGACAGACCGGCAGCAGGATGTATGCCAGTGGAATCATAGGGGGACGGACCTTCAATCAGAGCAGCACGAAATTCGTAATGCATAACGGAATTGCTGTCCCAGCCCGAACCTTCCACGTCACTTTCAGAAACTGCGTCCAAAATATTGCTGTCGATTTTTCTGCGACTCCAGTTATTCGGCGGGCCGCTGAAATAGTCGTAGACCCCCTGCCGGTTCCATTGAATGCCGGCAAACGGATTCTGATGTTCATGTTTGGCACCGAGGGAATGACCAATCTCATGCAGCGCCGTATCCTTGCCATGGGATGTTGTCAGCGACCAGCCAAAGTTCATCGTTCGCTTACGCTTTGGGATATTACCCATCGGATAGGTGCCGATATATGACCAGGAGCCTTCATCCTGATTAAAGCCGATCCTTATTTCGGCTTCATCGAGATTTTTCACTTCGGCAAATTCAAGGCCGATACCCAGATCCTTCCACTCTTTGAAGGCTTTTCTCACCGCACGTTTATCCGCTGCGCTCCCTGTCCATTTTGTTGGCGTGTCATGTTTCGTATGTTCGAAAAAACAGTAATGGATAACCGTACCGTTTACCCAAATGTTATCCATATCCAGGATAAATGCAGCCCGTCCCGGATCGACATCCTGTGGCACTTGGCGCACAGCCATTTCCGGCATATCACAGAATTTACGACCCGCTTTTTCGGCCCTGGAAGCATTCACCTTCTTTGCCCTTCTTACGCGTGTTTTTTTCTTGATCACCATCCCATCCTCCTGTCCTTATCCGGCATTGGTCTATCAGAAGATATAGCACAAGGAGAATAATGTTCCCAGAAACACCCGCCTCTGGCGCCATTGAAATAGAGATAGCAATTAGTACGTAGGCCTGATCAAGCGTAGCGGATCAGGCAAAGACCTTAATCCCGCCTATAGCTCACCTATACGGGAGCACCTGACACGATGAGTCTCAGAAAGCGCGGTTTCAGCAGGGTATCCGGCACTACAGGCCGCAACGGCCTCTGGACAACGGGGATGAAAATGGCAACCCTGCGGCGGATTGGCGGGAGACGGCATATCTCCCTCCAGACGGATCACCGAGCGTTGGTAATCGGGGTCGGGCACAGGCACGGCTGAAAGCAGTGCTTTGGTATAGGGATGTGCCGGCGACCCCAGTACCTTCTCGACACTGCCCTGCTCCACAATACGGCCCAGATACATCACTGCCACCTCATCGGCCAGATAGGAAACCACCGAGATGTTGTGCGTGATGAAGAGGTAGGATAACTCCAGTTCGCGCTGCAGCGATTTCAACAGGTTGAGGATCTGCGCCTGCACCGACACATCCAGCGCACTGGTGGGTTCGTCGCAGACGATCAGTTGCGGCTCCACCGCCAGGGCACGGGCGACACAGATGCGCTGACGCTGACCACCGGAGAACTCATGGGGATAACGTTTGGCCGCATCAGCATGCAGTCCCACCTGTTCCAGCAACTGACTGACCCGCACCTTGCGATCCTTTTTGTTGCCGATCTTCTGCGCACGCATCCCCTCGGCGATGATCTCCCCTACCAGCATGCGCGGGTTCATGGAGGACATGGGATCCTGAAAGATGATCTGCATATCCGCGCGACGTTGCCGCAGCGCCTCTCCCTTCAACTGCGTCAGTTCATCTTCGCCAAATTTCACCTGCCCTTCGGTGGGACGGATCAGTTGCAATATGCCCTTGCCAACCGTGGTCTTGCCGCAACCCGACTCACCCACCAGGGCCAGGGTTCGTCCCTTGGCAATCGACAGCCCGACACCATCCACGGCCCGCACCTGGCCCACCACGCGCCGAAACACGCCTTTATGGATGGGAAAGTGGACCTTGAGATCCGTTACATCCAGCAGGGATTCGTCTCCTCCCTGGGACAAGATATGGGTCTCCGCCTCGACGGATGTATCACTCAGCGTGGGCGTGATCGGGTCGTCGGCATAGATAAGGCAGCGTACGCCCTGCCGTTCGGTTAGGTCGACCCAGTCGGGTATCTCGTTGCCACAACGGGATATCGCCTGTTCACAGCGATCGGCAAAACGGCAGCCGGAAAATCGCTGGTTCAGCGGCGGCACCGTCCCTTTGATGACCGCCAGTTTTTCATCCCGTTTGTGACTGTCCGGCAGAGATTCAAATAGCTTGCGGCTGTAGGGGTGTTTCGGGCCTTCAAAGAAAGCACCAACATCCGCAGTCTCAACGATCTGCCCTGCATACATCACCGCCAGGCGGTCGGCAGTCTCCGCCACCACGCCCAAGTCGTGAGTGATGAGCAGGATCGCCATGCCGGTCTCCTGCTGCAACTGTTTCAGCAGGGTCAATACCTGAGCCTGTATGGTCACATCCAGCGCTGTGGTGGGTTCATCGGCGATCAACAGTTCCGGTCGCCCGGCCAGCGCCATGGCAATCATTACCCGCTGTTTCATGCCACCGGAGAGCTGATGGGGATACTCTCTGACACGGCGGCGGGGATCGGGAATACCGACAGAATCTAGCAGTTCCACCACCCGCTCCGTCACAGCCGCACCACTCAGTTTGTCATGCAGGCGCACCGCCTCGGCAATTTGATCACCGATGCGCAACACCGGGTTGAGGGAGGTCATGGGCTCCTGAAAGATCATGCCCATGTGACCGCCCCGCACCTGGCGCATCTCCTGTTCGGAAAGGGTCAACAGATCCAGACCGTCAAGTTTGACATGCCCATCGCTGATGCGCCCGGAAGGGGGCAACAGACGCATCATGGTGAGGGCGGTCATCGATTTGCCGCAACCCGATTCACCCAACAGCGCCAGCGTCTCGCCCTGGCGGATGGTCAGATTGAGACCATCCACCACCCGCACCGGGTTCTGTTTGTTGCCGAGCCGGGTGTGCAGGTTTTCGATTGCTAACAGATGATTTTTCATAGGCAATATCACTACCGGCTAGTGCGCAGTCTGGGATCAAAGGCATCCCGCACCACATCCGAAAAGAGGTTGGCGGAGAGCACCAGGGTAAACATGAAAATCAATGCTGCAGCCAGCGACCACCAGACGATCGGTTCGCGGGCCATTTCAAGCCGGGCGCTGTTGATCATGTTGCCCCAACTGTTCATGGTCGGATCGACACCGATATTGACGTAGGAGAGCACCGCCTCCGCCAGCACCAGGCCGCTGAAGTCGAGCACCAGGGTGATCAGCACGATATGCAGCACGTTGGGCAGAATATGACGGCCGATGATGGTGAAGTGGCCGACGCCGAAGGCCTGGGAGGCCTGCACATACTCAAGCTCCCGCAGCTTGAAAGTCTCGCCCCGCAACATACGGCAGAGACCGGTCCAACTGGTCACCCCAAGGATCATGCAGAGAAAGAGCAACCGCAGGTCGGCTCGCTGGGTCAGACTGGCGAACTCCGCCTCATGATTGCTCATGTAGATCTGCATCATGAGGATGGCGGCAGCGATCAGCAACACCCCTGGAATAGAGTTGAGGGTGGTGTAGCTGTATTGGATCAGATCGTCCACCCAACCCCGGAAATAGCCTGCCATGATGCCGAGCAGGATCGCCGCAGGCAGCATCACCATGGTCGTCAGGGTGCCGATCAACAGTCCGGTGCGAATACTCTTCAGCCCCTGATAGAAGACATCCTCCCCCACTTTGTCGGTGCCGAAGAGGTGGTACTGAACCGCCAGTTCGCCCAGGATAAAACCGAGCACCAGCAGCACGCCCAATGTAATGAGCACTGTGCGCCAGGGGATTGGCGTCTCATAGCGAATCACCCGTGACTGCATCTGCCCGAAGGTCAAACCTTCCCGCCTCGCCATCAGCGCCACAAACAGCACGGAGAGACCCAGCCAGCAGACGACGCCCTCCAGCGTTCCGTGTATGACATTAAGATAAATATCGGAAGCCCAGTCGAGTTCAGGGTCTGCCAGATGAGCACCGCCGAACTTCAGCCGGGGATAGTCACGTTGGCTTTTTCCACCAGCCAGTTCGATGGTCTCCTTGGCGTAGAGGTGTGTTGCCAGCGGTGCCGAATAGGTCTTCTCGGTGCGGGTGCGCAGGGGGGTGACCATAAGATCGAAGAGGCTCAGCACCTCGGCGGTCTCCCCCTCTGTGCCATCCATATCGGGATGGTAGTGAATGGAGTCGAGCAGGCCGATCAGGATATAACAGGAGAGCACCACCAGCGCCCCCATACCCACACGGCTGCGCGCCACATGCCGCCAGGGGGCACGCAGATGTTCCCGCCGACTGGCGAACATGGCAAAGCCGACTGCCAGAAAAACCAGCAGGAAGACCAGTGCATCGGTCCAGAGAATCACCAGATCAGGCATGGAGGTTCACCACACTCTCCCAGGGGGAGGAGACCGCAGGGTGCGCTGTGCGCGCCATGATTGTTGTAACTGCTTCTTCAGGTGCGCACGGCACACCCTACCAGACTGATTCATGAAAGCCGCACCCTTGGATCGACGATGGTGTAGGAGATATCGGTCAGTATCAGTCCGATGATGTAGAGCACGGAACCGAGAAAGACCATCGCCCGCACGATGGCGAAATCCTGCCGGTTGATAGCATCGATGGTGTAACTGCCCAGACCCGGCACGCCAAAGAAGGATTCAGTGATCAGACTGCCCATGAACAGCAGCGGCAGCACAGCCACCACGCCGGTCAGGATCGGGATCAACGCATTCTGAAAGACATGGCCGAACAGCACCCACTGCTCACTCAAACCCTTGGCGCGGGCGGTGCGCACATAGTCCTTGTTGATCTCCTCCAGAAAAAGGGTGCGATACCAGCGGGTGCCGGCACCGATACCGCCAATGACCCCGATGATCACCGGCAGGAGCAGAAACTTGATCGCACTCAGCCCGGTGCTGTAACCCGAGATCGGCACCAGATGGAGCAGTTTCCCCACCAGATACTGCCCGCCGATGATGTAGAAAAGCGCCGAGATCGACATCATCACCACGCAGATCACTACCCCCCAGAAATCGATATAGGTAGCGCGAAAGAAGGCGATCAGCAGGGCGAAGGTGATATTCAGCGCCAATCCAACCAGCAGCACCGGCACCGCGATGGCAAGACTGGGCCACATACGCTGGGAGATGTCGTAACCGATATCGCGACCGCTGTCGGACACGCCGAAATCGAACTGAAACAGCTTCACCGACTTCTGAAAGAAGATGGTCCGGGTGATCTGTCCAGCACCCGCCTCGGATTCATTGTAGAGCATCGGAAGATCGTAGCCCCGCTCTGCTTTCCACTCCTCGATAGCGGCGGGAGTGACGCGCTTCATGCCCAGATTCATGCGCGCCATATCATCAGGGGAGTTGACCACGAAGAAGAGCAGGAAGGTGATGATGTTCACCCCAATCAGGATCGGGATAGCGTAGAGCATCCGCCGTACAATATAGGCCATCATCGTGCAGCACTCCTCTCCCGGCGTCGGAACAGCACAACGGCGGGAATAAGAGAGAGCAGTAATATTACCGCAGTGCCGATCACAGGCCAGAGCACCGGTTGGTTCCATGCCAACTGAGACTCATGGCGCAAGTCAGGGTCGACCCGTTTGTATTTCAACGTGTTGTTCGCCATCAGATTGGGTTTTACGTTGTGATACCAGGCGTGGCTCAGGGAGAACGCCTTGGAGTGAAACCCAAACAACCAGGGGGCATCCCACCGCAGTATCTCCGTCAAGTGGTCGATGATTGCCATCCGTTCGGGGCCGTTGTCCATGTTCTTCATCCGGCTGAAGAGTTCATCAAACTCAGGATTGGCATAGTTGGAAGCGTTCTCCCCTCCCCCGCTCATCTTGGAGTTGGGGCCGTAGAGGAGAAAGAAGAAGTTCTCCGGATCAGGGTAGTCGGCATTCCAGCCCCAACTAAACATCTGCCCGGTGCCCTTGCGGATCTTCTCCTGAAAACGGTTGTAATCGGTAGCACGGACCACTAATTGGATGCCCAACTTGGTGAACTGCTTGCGCCACCAGTTCATCCTCGCTTTGTCATCCGGACCGGTCGCCACGGCATCGTAGTAGAGCACCAGGGGCTTGCCGGTGTCCGGATCCCGCCCATCGGTATAACCCGCCTGTTGCAGCAACGCCTTCGCCTCATCGATGGAACGGCGTTTGGGTTTACCGTCAATCACCTCGTAGACGTAGGGGTTGATTCCCTCGGCTCCAGGCCGGTTGCCGTAGATGCCCGGCGGAATCATCCCCTGTGCCGGGATGCCCCGCCCATTGGCAAAGATGGAGATAAACTCTTCGTAGTCCGCCGCAATGGCGATGGCACGACGCAGCAGCCGCGCCCGTTCA
This sequence comes from gamma proteobacterium endosymbiont of Lamellibrachia anaximandri, assembly GCA_016756835.1. Taxonomy (GTDB): domain Bacteria; phylum Pseudomonadota; class Gammaproteobacteria; order Chromatiales; family Chromatiaceae; genus QGON01. Next base: position 19,928 of record JAESPE010000036.1, read on the forward strand.
GAATCCCCGCCGACCACCGAATCGCGCATATTGAAGCCGAAATAGCCGATGGAAGTCTGTACCGCAGTGGTCAACTGAATCCCTTTCTGCCGCATCGACTCCGTCAGCCCCACCTCTCCCTGATCACCGAACTGCACCGCCTGATCAAAACTGTCCGACGAGATACCGGAGGTATCGTAGTAGCCCTGCAGAAATTTATTCCAGTAGGGGATGGTCTCCTTCTCCAGGCTATAGACCGCCTTGTCGACAAAGGGCAGCGGCAAACCGGCGTCCTGCAACAGTCCAGCCGCAATGTCCTCGGGTTCACCCACTTCGGGATAGGACTCACCATGAAAATTGGGATTGCGCGCCAGCACCATGCGCAGGTTGGGGTTATTCTCCGTCAACATAAACGCCCCGGTGCCCACCGGATACCAGTCCAGTTTGATATTGCGCTTGCGCAACCCCGGCTGGGCGTAAAAGCGGTCCGCCTCCCAAGGCATGGGGGCAAAGAACGGCATCGCCATCCAGTAGACGAACTGGGGATATTTACCTTTGAGACGGATGCGATAGCGGTAGTTGTCCACCACCTCCACACCTGGCAGATCATACTCCCGCAGATCGACATAAGGACGCTCTTGACCGGTCATCTTCTGCAGCCGTTTGTCCTCGGCGCTCAGGCGCTCGGAAAACGCCTTGAAACCGACGATGTACTCATTCATAACCCCGGCGATAGGGCAGTGAAAACGGGGAAAAGCGAGGCGTTTTACCTGGTAGACGTAGTCCGCCGCCGTCAGTTCGCGGCTGCCGTTAACCGGCAGATCAGCCAGGGTATGCAGCGTTTCCAACTGCTTTTCATTCAACTGATGGTAGAGAAATTCACCCGACTCTTCCCTGGCAAACAGGGGGTGTGGTTGAAAGCGGATACCGGGTTGAATAGTGACCAGGTAGTCACTGAAGACGATCTCATCCACCGAGGCATTATCCGGAAGAGGTTTGCCTTCGGCGTCCAGATAGGTGACCTGGGGCATTCCCTCACTGGTCAGAGGCACCAACTCATAGGGCCGCTTCAGAAAGTGGTACTGCAGCGGCGGCTCATAGATCTGGGCGATAAACTCATACTCATTGGAACTGTAGGAGCGGGCCGGATCGAGATGCTTGGGGCGCTCGGAGAAGGAGCGGTAGAGCACTTGGCTGGACATCTCGCCGGCGGGGTGAGGCGAGTTCCAGGGGGAGTCATCGCACCCCGTCAACAGCATGCCAATCAGCAACAGACTGCAGACTCCTCTCAGTTTTATCAATCTGACGCGCATATAATGGCAGGACTCGCCCTTTTCGATTCGGGAAATTTCGGGTAACTTAGTCAGTTCTTCGTTTAGTGTTCATCCGGAAGCACATCTTTTACCACGAAGAACACGAAGTTAAAAAATTGATTAACAATGAGTTTTCTTTGCTCCCTTCGTGCCCTTCGTGGTGAAAACAATATTACTTGACGGACACTTGTTAATTGTCGGAATCCGGCGCAACCACGGATTGGTATCCGAATGCCGGAGCAGTCGGCCACTGGCCGCATTATCCGCAATTCTGTTTGATGACACCACCAAGGAATTGTTCCATGGGTTTTTTGCAAGACAAACGTATTCTTATCGTTGGCGTCGCCAGCAACCGTTCAATCGCCTGGGGCGTTGCCGAAGCCATGCACCGCGAGGGCGCACAGCTCGCCTTCACTTACCAGGGTGACAAACTCAAGAGCCGGGTGCAGAAGATCGCCGATTTGTGCGGCTCTGATATCGTACTGCCGCTGGATGTCACCAGTGACGAGCAGATCAATGCGGTATTCGAGGAACTGGGCAAGAAATGGGACGGTCTGGAGGGCATCGTCCACTCCGTGGGCTTCGCCCCCCGCGACCATCTGGAAGGCAGGTATCTGGACAATTTGACCCGCGAGGGTTTTGCCATGGCCCACGATATCAGCGCCTACAGCTTCGCCGCCCTGGCCAAAGCAGGCATGCCGATGATGCAGGGCCGCAACGCGTCGCTGATCACCATGAGCTATCTCGGCGCCGTGCGCACCGTGCCCTTCTACAATGTAATGGGTGTAGCCAAGGCGAGTCTGGAGGCCAATGTCCGCTACATGGCCGACTCAATGGGACCCGACGGCATCCGCGTGAACGCAGTCTCCGCAGGCCCGATCCGTACCTTGGCGGCATCCGGCATCAAGAACTTCAAGAGCATGCTCGATGAAGCGGAGCAGAAGACCCCGCTGCGACGTAATGTGACTACCGCAGAGGTGGGCAATGCGGCTGCTTTCCTCTGTTCTGACCTCGCCTCAGGCATCACCGGTGACGTGCTCTACGTCGACTCGGGATACCACATCCTGGGGGTGTGATTCGAAACGTAGGAGCGGCGCCTCGCCGCTCCTATGACGTTAATGGTTAGTACGGCGCTTATCGTTTTCGCATCAAAACAGGATCATCAGCTGCTTCGGTACTCCGCAATACCTGGATTACCCTTCACGCCGACCAGTTTCGGGGTGTTGAGCTTTTTGATCTTTACCGTTTTTTGATGACGCAGGTAGTCACCCACCACATCCCAGATGGGACGGCCGGGAGATTTTGAACCCACGGTCGCCCAACCGGCAACCACATACTTCTTGTCAGCATCAATTGCGGTACCGTCGTTCAGGGTCATGCTGGTAATGCGCTTGCCGAAACCCTTGCCCGGCTCACAGACATAGTCCAGGCCACCGACCCGCACCATGTCACCCCCCTGCTGATAGTAGGGATCCTTGTTGAAGAGGTTGTCACTGACATCCTCCAGTATCGCCTTGATGTCGGCACCGCTCATCTCCCGGCGATAGGTCTCGGGATAGGTGATACTGGTTTGATCCATGACGTGGTCCATGGTGATCGTCTGACCCGGCAGCACGGTGGTGCCCCAGCGGAAACCGGGAGAGAGGGATATCTGGGCGTCATTGACCTCGGTGAGAGCATCGCAGATGACCTGATCGAAGGTGCCGTTGAAGTTGCCACGGCGATAGAGGGTCTCCTCCGCCACCGCCAGCTTCTCATCCAGCTGAGCCTTGTAGGGGGCGCGCACACCATCGATGTATGCCTGCATCTCCTTGTCTGCGGGCAGCAGGTTGGAGAAAACCGGTAGCAGCCGATAGCGAAAATCCCGCACCTTGCCGCCCTTTACCTCCAGATCCATCACACCGAGGAACTTGCCGTTGGAACCGGCATTGGTCACCAGAGTCTTGCCGCCGGCATTCTTGACGATCGTCGGGGCCGGCATACCATCGTGGGTATGGCCGCCGAAAATGACGTCGATACCGCTGACCCGGGAAGCCATCTTGATGTCCACATCCATACCATTGTGGGAGAGCACCACTACCACATCGGGCTTTTCGTTTTCGCGCACCATATCGACCACCGCCTGCATACTTTCGTCCTGGATACCGAAGGTCCAGTCCGGGATGAAGCGCTGGGGATTGGCAATGGGGGTATAGGGAAAGGCCTGGCCGATCACGGCTACACGGGCACCGCCCACGTTCTTGATCACATAGGGCTTGAAGGCGTTGCCCTCATCTTCGTCAAAACCATCAAAGTCGGCAAACTTGTAGTCGAACAAGGCATCGTCGCTTACCTTGACATTCTGCGCTACGAAGTCGCCTTTGAAATCATGGATATTGGAGATCACCTCCTTGTCGAGATAGGTGAACTCCCAGTGACCGGTCATCACATCCACACCCAGCATGTTGCAGGCACCGACCATATCTTTTCCGCGGGTCCAGTAGGCTGTACCGGAACCTTGCCAAGTGTCGCCCCCATCCATCAAAAGGGTGTTACCAGGCCCCCGCTCTGCACGGATACGATCCACCAGCGTTCGCAGATGGGCAAAGCCGCCGATCTTGCCATACTTGGCCGAGGCAGCATCAAAATTGAGATAGCTGAAGGCGTGGGATTCGATGCCGTTCGGTGCGATACCGAAGTGGTTCAGCAGTTTGTCACCCACCAGGTGAGGCGCCTTGTTGAAGGCATAACCCAGTCCCAAATTAACATTGGGTTCCCGAAAGTAGATGGGATTCAGCTGTGCATGTGTGTCGGTAAAGTGCAGCAGAGAGACATTACCAAACTTCGGCACCTCATAGAGATCGGCGGGCTGCCTGGCTGCTGCGAAGATCGAGCCGGGCATCATGCCGGCAGCGCCGGCGAGTCCCATCAGGCGAAGAAACTCACGTCTGGAAATAGACATTCTCTTTTAATCCTCTCAGGTATCAAGGGCAATTTTTCATTGGATGGCAAGAGGGGCGAAGTCGATGCTGAATGATTCCAGGCACAGAAAACCTCTGTTGCCTCAATCAAATTTGACTCCGACCCTTATGAGATTCCAAATATTTTGTACTGCGCCCATTACACATTTTCAGTCTTCAAACTGCGGCAAATAGTTGAGTTGCCGCAAGACCACTATTGTTATTGCGTAAAAAAAGTTGGCAGGAATAGAGGGGGGGCGCCTGTCAGAGCTCTCCAATAACCTTTCCTGCCAACATCAGGGCTTCCCCCCACTGGCTCCGGGCTGGTCAGGGGAAGAATTATTATCTAACTCTATGTCGTATAAAGAAAATTCCCGATTACGCCAAATCCTATTACGGTTTTCCATAATTTCTGTCCAGGGACAGCATCATGCGCATCAGGTGGGACAATGTATCAGCATGCATCTTCTCCATCACTTTGGATCGATGCGCCTCGACAGTCGACAGGGTGATGCCCATTTCATCGGAAATATTTTTGTTGCGTTTGCCGGCAATCACCAGTTCCAGGACCTCCCGCTCACGAGGCGTCAGCTGCTCAAAACGATCCTGTATATCTGTAAGCCGCAGCACTTCACCGCGCCGATTGGCATCCTGCTCGATGGCACGATGCACACTGTCCAGCAACGTCTGGTCGCGGAATGGTTTTTCAATGAAATCCACCGCTCCATTCTTGACCGCACGCACCGCCATCGGCACATCACCATGACCGGTAATAAAAATGATCGGCGGGTAAATAGCTTCTCCCTGTAGCCGCTCCTGAAGTTCCATGCCGCTCATGCCCGGCATGCGGATATCCACCACCAGACAGCCCGGAAGGCTGGCATCGAAAGCATCAAGATAGATCCCGGCAGAGGCGTAACAGGCAACCGAAAGGCCCACGGATTGCATCAAAAGCTGTAGTGCGTTGCGCACTTCCTGGTCATCGTCCACGATGAAGACTGTCGGCGAGTTCTGTTCCATACTTCAAGTACCCATAATAAGTGGGAGGGTAAATTGGAATTCCGCTCCGCCATCGGCTGGAGTGACAGTGCTAAGTCTACCACCATGGGCGTCAATGATCCCGTAGCTGATAGAGAGTCCAAGTCCCATGCCCTCACGTTTGCTGGTCACAAAGGGTGCGAACAGCGTATCCATGATATCGGGATTGAGTCCAGGCCCGGTGTCCCTGACCGTCACCTGAACCTGATTGCCACGCAAACCGGTGCGGATGAGCAGTTCGCCGCCCGATTCCGGGGTATTACCCATCGCCTCAATGGCATTGCGGGCAAGATTAAGGATCACCTGCTCGATCTGTATCCGCTGAACGTCAACCCTGGGCACTTCCGAATCGAGATCCAGCTTCACCACCACACCGGCCCTGCGAATCTCGGGGCGGATCAGCACTTCCACGGTCCGCACCAGATCGTTGATGTCGACCTCGGCACTCTCCAGCGGCTCCTTTTGCACCATACGACGCAGCAGGCGAATGATCTCCCCTGCCCGTTCAGCCTGTGAAGCGATTCGGTCCATCACATCTGCACAGACTTGTTTGTTCTGCGAACCGGACTCAAGCATACGGATGCTTGCATGGGCGTTGGTTGCAATCGCAGTTAATGGTTGATTCAGTTCGTGGGCGATACCCGATGCCATCTCACCCAGCGTACTGAGCCGCGCCACCCGCGCCAGCTCATTCTGATGCTGACGTGTTTCATCTTCCGCCTGCTTGCGCTTGGTGATATCACGAAACACCACAACGCTTCCCAGTGTTTTACCCGATAAATCCCGGATCGGTGTACTGGTGTACTCCACGGAAAAACTGCTGCCGTCCTTGCGCCAGAAGAGATCATCAGAGACATGCCTGGGCTGGTTGTCCCGAAATGCCAGGTAGACGGGGCAATCCTTCTGCGCATGTGGAGTACCATCCGCATGGGTATGGTGCAGAATCTCATGTTGGTTCCTGCCGATGAGGTCCTCCTCCTGCCAACCGGTGATCTTCACTGCAGCACGATTGACGAAGGTGGAATTACCCTGAAGATCCACACCATAGATACCGTCGGCCACCGAGTCGAGGATCAGTTCATGTTGCTGCTCCAGTTGCACCTTGGCACCATGCAGTTCCCGATTGAGCCGCATCACCCATAACGTCATGAAGGCCATGAGTATAAGAAAAACCAGGCCGCCCAACAGCCAGTACCGGTAGCGTTTGATGGCGTCCAACAGAGTGAAGCGCCCCGGTTCCGCATAGGGAGAGAGTGAAAGCTCCTTGAGTAGCTCATGCACTGGCTGATAGTCAAGGGGAATCGTCCAGCCGGCATATTTGCCGGAGATTGCAGCAGGGTGATCGTGGGGCATATTCAACAGTGCCACAGCCACCTGCTGAGCCAGGTCATTCGCAGTATGGCTGACCTTACTGAACGGCCATTCCGGGTAGAGCCGGGTGCTGTGGGCAAAAGGAAACTCAGCGCTGGTCAGCGGATTGATGATATGGAACTCATCCAGGTCGATGACCCCGGCATTTGCCATGCGCTCAAGAATATCCGTGCGCACGGTACCGACATCCACCTTGCCGTCACGCACCGCCATCACCACCCGATCGTGGATGCCACCGAACTCCAGCCTTTCAAAATCGCGGTAGGGATCCAATCCTGAGGACCTCAACTCACGCCACGCCATCTGAAAACCACCGAGAGATGTCGCATCCACTGCCATCAGCGAACGTCCGCGCAGATCTTCGAGATCCTTTATCTCCGCATGATCCCGGCGGGTGAACAGTACGCCACCGAATATATTGTAGGGCACATCCCCGCGCCGATTGTTAAGCGTGGCAATACGTGAGACGCGGAATTTTACTTCCAGATTGACGTAGATACCCGGATTCACCAGGATGAAGTCGACCGCACCCTGCAGCACCGCTGGGTCGACCTCATCGAAGTCGAGGGGAATGATTTCAAACTGCTTTTCCGGGATGGCATTTCCCAGATACTCGGCCGTGGGACGCCAGGCGACCAGTGTTGCCCGGTCACCGCGGTGACTCAGCACACCGATGCGGACCAGATCATCCCCGGCACCGGCAGTGCCACAGAAGAACCCCAGCAGGCACAACAAAACGAACGGCACGATGCTTGAGTGAAATAGTGACACCAGGAAAATCCTCAACCACCGCAAGTAGAGAAAATCAGCACCGCGCCTGCCAGGTTATTCCGTCAACTTACGTAACTTACTGAACAGGCTCTTGCTGTTTTTCTCCTCGGCAAGCGCGGCCTCCTCACGCTGGAGCATCTCTTGGGTCTCCTTTTCACGCTGCTGTTTTTCCATCTGTAGTCGTTTACGGATTTTTTCCTTCTCTGAGTCGGAAATATCCAAACTATGGAGATTTTCATGTTTGCGCAGGATAAAATTACCCAGATCATCAAGCCATTTCTCGGTAATTTTTTCAGGCTTGTAGAGGTGGCGCTTGATGGAAAATCCTTCAAAATTCGAGGTGATCATGCGGATGCCACCCTGTTCAGGATCGGCCTGAAAGAGAAAGATCACTTCAACCTTGACCTGCACCTGAAAAGTGAGACCGACCAGCCGCTGCTCCACGTCCCTGACCGGCCACTCGGCAAAACGCATTTGTTGGCTTTCCAGGAAAGACCGTGTCGCATCTGCGTCCGACTTGGGGGTAACCGAAAATTCCAGTTCGTTCTCTGTCGCACAGTTGAAACGCAAACGGATAGTTTTGGTCTGATCGGTGCTATCCGCGTTGACGATATAATCCTGTTGCCGTAATCCCTGGATTTCCCCGTAACCAGGCAGTTCATAGGTACAATTGACATCCGGGTTGACAAGCTGCAACTGCTCCGCCAGTTCGCTGAGATAACGCAGGATCGCCCGCATGCGTGGTCGCAGGGTCGACTGGTAGAGGGCTTCCTGCCTGACTTCAGGCGAGTCCTGTTCGTTATCCGGTTGCTGAAGACGTTCAGCCTCGTGTTTTAATTCATCAAGCAGGGACATGGTGAATCTTCGATAAAATCAGGTGGTTTCAGTCTTTTCCCTATCGATATTCTCAGGCTTCACTGCCATTCACCCCGCCTTATTCATGGCGGGTTCCATCAGGCTAGGCGATACACCCGCCTAAATCAAGGATTTCGATTCTCAAGACCTCATACACAGACATCCCACAAAGACAATCTTTCCACGCTCTGCTGCAAGAGGTAGAGTGCCGCTTTTTCCACGTAGAGATAGCCGAATCAAATGAAAAGGATCAGCCAATCGATCGCCGAAACACTCTCCGTCAGGCAGGCCCAGGTCGATGCCACTATCCAACTGTTGGATGAAGGCGCTACTGTCCCTTTCATCGCCCGCTACCGAAAAGAGGCCACCGGCGGCCTCGACGATGCCCAGTTACGCACCCTGTTTGAACGCCTCGGTTATCTGCGTGAACTCGATGCGCGCCGGAAGACCATCCTCTCAAGCATCGAGGAGCAGGAAAAACTCACGCCGGAACTGAAACGTGACATCCTGGAAGCCGACACCAAAACCCGGTTGGAAGACCTCTATCTGCCCTATAAGCCGAAGCGCCGTACCAAGGCACAGATTGCGCGGGAAGCGGGACTGGAGCCACTGGCACTCTCACTGTTGGAAGACCCCAGCCTGTCACCGGAACAAGCGGCAGCTGAGTTCATCAATGCAGACAAAGGCATCGAGGGAACCAAGGCCGCCCTGGACGGCGCCCGACAGATCCTCATGGAACGCTTCGCAGAGGATGCCTCCCTGATCGGTCAGCTGAGAGACTATGTTCGCGATAACGGCCAGCTAAGCTCTGTGATTGTCACCGGAAAAGAGCAGGAAGGTGCCAAATTCTCCGACTATTTTGAATACAGCGAGGCGATCAGCAAAATACCCTCCCACCGTGCCCTGGCACTATTCCGGGGCCGCAATGAAGGCATGCTGAGTCTGACCCTTTCGGTTGCAGAGAATCCAGGCGGCGGCCACCCCTGCGAAGGTTTAATCTCAAAAACCAACTCCATCAGCCAGCAGTCCAGAGCCGCCGATGACTGGCTGTTGGAGACAGTGCGCTGGGCCTGGCGGGTGAAGGTCTCCCTCCACCTCGAACTGGAGCTGCTCTCTGAACTACGGGAACGAGCGGAAGAAGAGGCGATCCGGGTCTTCGCCAGCAACCTTCATGACCTGCTGCTGGCCGCACCTGCCGGCCCCCGCGTCACCATCGGCCTGGACCCCGGCCTGCGCACCGGCACCAAGGTGGCAGTGGTGGACAGCACCGGCAAAGTATTGGAGACCGACACCATCTATCCCCATGTCCCGCAGAGAAAATGGGACCACTCCATTGCCCGGCTTGCGGCATTGGCCCAGCGGCACGGAGCCGAACTGGTGGCAATAGGCAACGGCACTGCCTCTCGGGAGACCGACAAACTGGCGGCGGAACTGATGCAAAGGCATCCAGAGCTGAAGCTGCAGAAACTGATGGTCAGCGAAGCAGGCGCCTCCGTCTACTCCGCTTCGGCACTCGCCTCACAGGAATTGTCCGGCATGGATGTCTCCCTGCGCGGAGCAGTTTCCATCGCGCGTCGTCTGCAGGATCCGTTAGCGGAACTGGTCAAGATCGATCCCAAATCAATCGGCGTCGGCCAATATCAGCACGACGTAAATCAGGGGCGCCTGGTCCGATCCCTCGAAGCCGTGGTGGAAGACTGTGTGAACGCGGTGGGCGTCGACCTCAACACCGCTTCCGCCCCTCTGCTGGCGCAGGTATCCGGCCTCAGCAACACCCTGGCACAGAACATCGTCAGCTTTCGCGACGAACACGGCGCCTTCGACAGTCGTAAGGTGTTGAAGCAGGTACCGCGGCTCGGCCCCAAAACCTACGAACAGGCTGCCGGATTCATGCGTGTGATGAACGGCAGCAATCCGCTGGATCGCTCATCGGTACACCCGGAGTCCTATCCGATAGTGAAAAAGATCATCAAGGAGACCGGCTGCCGCATCGAAAATCTGCTGGGCAACCGCGATGAACTTAAAGCACTGCAACCAGCAAATTTCACCACCGAGAAATTCGGCCTGCCCACGGTGGTGGACATCATCAGTGAACTGGAAAAACCGGGCCGCGACCCCCGCCCGGATTTCAAGACCGCCAGCTTCAAAGAGGGGGTGGAGAACATGCAGGATCTGAAACCCGAAATGATCCTGGAAGGCGTCATCACCAACGTCACCAACTTCGGCGCTTTTGTGGACATCGGCGTCCATCAGGATGGACTGGTGCATATCTCCAACCTCTCCAACAAATTCATCAAGGATCCCCGGGAGGTGGTGAAAACCGGTGATCTTGTGAAAGTGAAGGTACTGGAGGTGGACACCCCCCGCCGCCGCATCGGTCTCACCCTGCGCCTTGACGACAAGGCCGAACGAAAACCGGCTGCAAAACAGCGTCAGGAGAAGGCGCATAAACCCCATAAAAAACCCGCCCAGGCGCCAATGGGAAACAGTTTGGCGGCCGCCTTTGCCAAGGCACGCAAGGACTGATCCCTCTGCATAATGACCACAGGACCCGGGAAGCCCGTCTCCCGGAATTACACCGCACTTGGCGCTTTCTTGGATTTTTCAACAAATGCAGCTATGGTTATATGCGTTTACACTACGTCTACTCCCAGAAAACAATAAGCCTCATGCAGTTTCGGCGAACAGCTTAAATAGATCCTGTAGTGCGGAAGAAATGGGTTTAGGAAACCTTTGATTTTATTTGCTGATCCCATCGAAACAAGAGGAAGTTCCCATGAAAAAGCAGTTTTTGTTGAGTTGCTGCATCGCAGCAGGGTTAGGTTTTGCCAATATCCAGACAGCAGCCGCCTTCAATTTTGGCGACGCGATGAGTCCGAATAAATGGATGAGTCCCAACAAGTGGATGAACAATAATAACAATAGCAATAACAACCGCAGGGATGAGCGGCGGGATTATGACGATCGTGATTACAGCTACGACAGAGGCCCCAACCAGGGATATGGCGCTCCTCGGGGCCAGGGTCCCTATCCGGGTCAACAGGGTAATTACGCAGATCCACGACAGGGGGGTTATCAGGGACAGCCACCCCAGGGCATGCCAGGCGGCCAAGGTTATGGAGGGGCACCCCAAGCCGGCGCAGGGGCTCATCAATTCAGACCGCAGCCTCAAACCCAGGGTGCTGCCCCTGCCGGAGGAGTACAGGCGCCTCAACCTGCACAAGCCCAGGGCGCAGGCTACCCACCAGCGGGAGGTTACTACCCACCGCCCAGAGGATATTCACCCGGTTATGGCACACAGCCCTATGGCGCGCCCTACCCGAGGTACTGACCTGAACAGCTGTTCCTAAAACCGCGAAGGACACAAAGCACTTGCGCTTTGTGTCCTTCGTGGTGGATTTCAGGTTGCAGAATTCCAGTCAAAGCGATTTGGCTGAAAATGTATCGCAATCCTTAAGCTGGCCACTCTGCATGCCGATCTTGAACCACTTGACCCGCTGCTTTGAACTGCCGTGGGTAAAAGAGTCGGGGCTGACATATCCCTGGGACTGCTTCTGCAGGCGATCATCGCCGATGGCGCTGGCGGCGGTAAGCCCCTCCTCCACATCACCGGCTTCCAGCAACTGCCGGGAGTGATCCGCATGGTGCGCCCAGATACCTGCAAGGCAGTCGGCCTGAAGTTCCTGTCGCACCGATAGCTGGTTGGCCTTTACCTCACCCAGGCCCTTCTTCGCCGCCTGCACCTTTTTGGAGACGCCGAGCAGCGTCTGCACATGATGACCCACCTCATGGGCGATCACATAAGCCTGGGCAAAATCACCCGGTGCCTTGAAGCGATTTTTTAGATCACTGTAGAAACTGAGGTCGATATAGAGCTTCTGGTCTCCAGGGCAGTAGAAGGGGCCCATAGCTGCTTGCCCCAAACCACAGGCTGATTTCACCGCACCGCGAAACAACACCAGCTTGGGCTCTTTGTAACGACTGCCCTTCTCACGAAACAGCTGATGCCAAGTCTCCTCAGTATCGGCCAATACGACAGAAACAAACCGCACCAACTCTCTCTCCTCGGCACTCTGTTCTATCTGCTGGCTCTGTTGACCCTGATCGGGGGAGAGACTCTGCATGCCGCCGCCCAGCAGGCTGTCCAGGTTCCCGCTGAAGAGGCTATAGGCGCCGATGGCCAGCACCGCCACCAAACCACCCTTGAAACCAAACAGCTTGAATACCATCGGCAGCAGGTTGAGCATACCGCCGCCTCCACCAAACCCACGGGCTGAAGGAGAGCGCATACCGCGCCGGTCTTCGATATTGCTGCTCTGTCGATTTCCCCGCCAACGCATCGTTTTACTCCATCAGTCGCCCTTCAGAACACCAGCCACCAGTGAACTCAGCCCATCCCCCCCTTTTGACTGCAGGAAAGAGAGCAGCACGGGGACAAATTTGCCGATCATTCCGGCATCGAGATCCAGTTTGGAGAAACCGCTGACCAGGGAAGCCATGTTTCCAAGCTCTGAGCCACCCAATGCAGAGACCACACCACCCAGCAATCCACCCAGACCACCGGAATCGCCAGCGGGTGCTCCTTCGATCAGGTTTTCGACACCAGGTACGGCATCCGCCACTTTGGAAAAATCCCCTGAGGAGAGCTGATCCTTTACCAAGCCAAGCAACAAACCAGCGCCACCTTCAGCCTGCTGTTGGTTCACGCCGACTCCTGCAATCAATTGTTGTACCAGTTCCATCATGTTAAAACCTCCGGTATGAGTAGCCTACCAGCCGCAGCGACCCTAAAGACAGGGCCTTGGCCGGTATTCGGACGTCGAGTCTAACCCAGTGATTTGGACCAGCCTTGCGAAAAATGTAAACCATTGTTAACTACCATAGCCCGAAAAGGGCCTGCATCAGGGAACAGACCATGAGTGATAACCAGATCCTGCTCGGTGGAAACGGTAAGGCACAGATCCTGCTCAATGCCGCAATGGCCAACAGGCACGGCCTCATTTCCGGCGCGACCGGTACCGGCAAGACAGTCACTCTACAGGTGTTGGCTGAATCCTTCTCCCGTCTCGGGGTGCCTGTTTTTACTGCCGACGTGAAAGGGGATCTGTCGGGCTTGGCCGGTAGCGGCAAAGCCCATCCCAAGGTCACTGAGCGTCTTGAATATATCGGCATCGAAGATCACGATTTTGAAGGCAATCCGGTAATCTTCTGGGATGTCTACAGCAAGCAGGGGCACCCGGTGCGCACCACCGTCTCCGAGATGGGTCCCACTCTGCTGGCCAACCTGCTGGAGCTGAACGAGACACAGGGAGGGGTACTGCAGATAGTCTTCAGCGTCGCTGATGACGAGGGTCTGCTGCTACTCGACCTGAAGGATCTGCGTTCCATGCTCAACTGGGTGGCTGACAACGCCAAGGAACTGGAACGGGAGTATGGCCGCGTGTCGAGACAGAGTGTGGGCGCTATCATGCGCCGCCTGCTGGTATTGGAAGAGGCTGGCGGCGAGATCTTTTTTGGAGAGCCGGCCATTCGCATAGAACACCTGATGCAGACCGACTTTTCCGGTCGCGGTGTCATCAGCATTCTCGATGCCACCACCCTCTACCACTCACCCCGAATCTACGCCACCTTTCTGCTTTGGCTGCTCTCCGAACTGATGGAGGAGCTGCCGGAACAGGGGGATGCCGACCGCCCCAAACTGGTCTTCTTTTTCGACGAGGCCCACTTGCTGTTCAGCAAAGCGCCAAAAGCGCTGCTGGAAAAGATTACCCAGGTGGTACGACTGATTCGATCCAAGGGCGTGGGTATCTTTTTCGTCACCCAATATCCCAATGATGTGCCCGACGAGGTCATCGGCCAGCTCGGCAACCGCATTCAGCACGCCCTGCGCGCCTTCACCCCCAGAGACAGGAAGGCCGTCAAGGCGGCCGCCGAGACCTTCCGCCAGAACCCCGTCTTCGATACCGAGGAGGTGATCGGACAGTTGGGTGTGGGGGAGGCCCTGATCTCAACCCTCAACCACAAGGGTGTTCCGAGCATGGTGGAGCGCACCCTGATGTCACCGCCCCGCTCCAAGTTCGGCCCGGTGGATGAATCAGATAGGAAACGGATCATCAGCCGCTCCCCTCTCAAGAGCAGCTATGAAGGACCCCTCGACCGGGAATCAGCCTACGAGATGCTGATCAAACGTGAGGAGGAGCTGGCCAAACAGCGGGAACAACAGACGCAGGAAGAGAGTGAGGGGAAGGATTCGAAGAAATCACGCAGCAGTGGTGGCCGTAAACGTCAGGGCATGGGAGAGGCCTTCGTAAAATCAGTGGCCAGGGCGATCGGTTCCAACTTGGGCCGGCAGATAATCCGGGGCATCCTTGGCAGTATTATCGGCAAGCGTTGAATACTGTTTGTTGAGCCGGTTTTCGCATTCCTGAGATTATTTTCACAATAACCCTACGAATCAGTAACACTAATATGACAGACCAGCCTGATACAGAAGCCAACAATGAACCACTGTTCACTCCCGTTGAGGCCCGCATACTCGGCGTGTTGATGGAGAAACAGCGGACCACACCGGACAATTATCCGCTCACCCTCAACGCACTGGTACAGGCCTGTAACCAGAAGACCAGCCGTAACCCGGTGATGCAGCTGACCCAGCAAGTGAGTCTTCGACCTCGTGAAAGATTTTGGGACATCCCAGTCCCCAAAATCGACTCGGCCTTCGACAGCCTGTTTGTGCCCCGGCCGTCCCGGTCACTGGC
>JAESPE010000037.1 GCA_016756835.1 gamma proteobacterium endosymbiont of Lamellibrachia anaximandri
ACCGGGACGGCCGGGGCACAAACAGGCTGTCGAAGGCCGAGTCGATTTTGGGGACTGGGATGTCCCAAAATCTTTCACGAGGTCGAAGACTCACTTGCATAATCGCGATGACGGCAAATGCGATGG
The DNA here is from genome assembly GCA_016756835.1 of gamma proteobacterium endosymbiont of Lamellibrachia anaximandri. Taxonomy (GTDB): domain Bacteria; phylum Pseudomonadota; class Gammaproteobacteria; order Chromatiales; family Chromatiaceae; genus QGON01. The sequence continues at coordinate 127 of JAESPE010000037.1, forward strand.
AAGGGGCGAAAGAAGAGGCGATCCAGCACGGCATGGATGACTACATCAGCAAGCCCTTCCAGCCAGTTGAACTTGCCAGCCTGCTTTCCAGCTGGTTGCTGCCGGCCCGGGATGCGGTTGATTCCCCGGGTCAGGCCGAAATTGATGGGGATCTCATAGAGGGCGCCGAGCAGCGGCCGGTAGTTTGGGATCGGGTGGCTGCCCTGAAAACCATCGATGGTGACGAAAAGCTGTTGGGACAGATGATAGAGATGTTTGTTGAAAGGGTCCCGGTCACTCTTGGTCATATCATATCTGCAATGGATGAGGACGATGCTGCAGTCATGGCCGGGTCGGCCCATGCATTGAAGGGACTGGTCAGCCACTTTTCCGCCTATCGGGCAAGGGATCTGGCTGCAGAGCTGGAGAAAAGAGCGAAGCGTGGTGAACTGGCGGGTGTGGATGAGCTTGTGGGAAGTCTGCGGCTTGAGGTCGAAACCCTGGTGGCGAACCTGGACGAAGACAGGTAGATCGGGTTCCGTAAGTGCCGTAGGCCCGATCAAGCTTGCGGATCGGGCGCTGAAGTCAAAGCAATGCCCAACGTAGCCCGTTTCGTCATGCTTGAACCGGACTACAAAAAAGCATCGGACAATCCCATTAGTTCAGATGCAGAATAACGTTGGATTACGCTTCGCTAATCCAACCTGCAAAATGCACCTGATTTAATCGTCGGATTAATAACTACAGACAACTCCTCCCCACCGGGACTGATAACCCGGCATAGCGGCAGGCCATCTTGGCGCCCCCCGGAAACAGTTTGTTGATATAGGTCCTCGTCCAGCGGCAGTCTTGCTGGTCTTTACAGAGATTGCGTGAAAGTATCGGCATCTCCGGCGCGATAGCGAATTCCTGGTAAAATCGGTGCAGAAAATCGATCAGCGTCCAGTGATCCTTGCCCAGCACAACCTTGTCTCTCTGCGCCAGGGTTTCTGCTACCAGCGGACTCCAGTCTTCTGCATTCAGCAGATAGCCGTCGCTATCGGTGGCGATCAGTCTGCCGTCTATTTCGAGAACTTCTGCGGTATTGATCTGTGTGGCGGCGTGAGTCCTCGCCTGTTCCTCCAGTCGCATCTTGCACCTCCGGGTGGATCGGATACTGCTGTTTGGGGATTATGATTGTTATGACCTAAAAATAGCAGGGAAATAGATTGACTGCAGAAAAAGGTTTGTCAGTCGGTTTCATGCTTGGCAGGAAAAAAGAGGGCGTCGAAGATCATGAGTGCTACACCGATGGTGATGGCGGAGTCGGCGATGTTGAATGCGGGCCAGTAGTACTCCTGGTAGTGGAAGTGCAGAAAATCGATGACGTGGCCAAAAAGCAGGCGGTCAATGACATTGCCGATAGCGCCACCAACAATCAATGCGAGGGCGACGGCGATGGTTTTTTCCGCTGGTTTCAGGCGCCAGATCCAACCGACCAACACTGTGGAGACGCCCAGCGCCAGGACGATGAAGAACCAGCGCTGCCATCCTCCCTGATCACTGAGGAAGCTGAACGCAGCCCCCTCGTTATACATCAGAGTGAGGTCAAAGAACGGCAGCAGGGTGGACGGTTGATAGGCGGACAGCGCCGCCTCCGCCCACTGCTTGGTTGCCTGGTCGAGCAGGAGGACGAGCAGTGAAAGCCAGAGCCAGCGTTGCATGGTGACCTCAGGCAAAGCGCCGGATCTCGCCCTTTCCGGCGACATTGGTGGCGCAGCGGCTGCAGAGATCAGGATATTTCTTGTCCACCCCCACCTCTTCCCGATGGTGCCAGCAACGTACGCACTTGGGCAGGTTAGAGGGCGTGGGTCTGATCCAGAGTCCATCGACTTCGGTCTCTATTGCATCGGCGGGTTTAGTCGCCAGAGGCAGAACCCGGGCCTCAGATGTGATCAAAACAAAACGCAGCTCTTCACCCAAATCGTCGAGGGTTGCCCTCAATTCACCATCGCAGTAGATCTCCACCTCTGCATCCAGGGCGGAACCGATCCTACCGTCGGCGCGCAGGGACTCCAGCTGCTTTGATACCGCAGTGCGTACCGGGATCACCTGCTCCCAGAAGGCGCGGTCAAAACGGTCGTCGCCATCCAGAGAGAAGAGACCCGAATACCAGCTTTCGAGAAAGACGCTCTCGCCACGTTCACCCGGTATATGTAACCAGATCTCATCGGCGGTGTAGCTGAGAATCGGCGCCAGCCAGCGGGTCATCGCCTCAACGATGTGGTACATCGCAGTCTGGCAGGAGCGGCGCGGCAGGCTGTCCGCCTGGGTGGTGTACTGCCGGTCCTTGATCACGTCGAGATAGAAACCGCCCATCTCGGTGACGCAGAAGTTGAGCACCTTCTGGTAGATCAGGTGGAACTGATAGTGTTTGTAGGCTTCGATGATCTCCTGCTGCAGTTGCAGGGCGCGGTCCACCGCCCAACGGTCGAGTTCGATCATCTCGCCCGGTGCTACCATGTTCTGCGCCGGCTCGAACCCGTTGAGGTTGCTGAGCAGGAAACGCGTGGTGTTGCGAATGCGGCGGTAGGCATCGGCGGTGCGCTTCAGGATTTCGTCCGAGACGGTCATTTCGTTGCGGTAGTCGGTGGCCGACACCCAGAGGCGAATGATGTCGGCGCCCAGGTTCTTGATCACCTTTTGTGGTGCCACCACGTTGCCCTTCGACTTGGCCATCTTCTCGCCCTTGTCGTCGACAGTGAAGCCGTGGGTCAGCACCTGTTTGAAGGGGGCGCAGTCGTTCATCGCCACCGAGGTGAGCAGGGAAGACTGGAACCAGCCGCGGTGCTGGTCGGAACCTTCGAGATAGAGATCCGCAGGAAAGCGCAGCTGCTCACGGGCCTGCAGTACGCACTGATGGGTCACTCCGGAATCAAACCAGACATCCAGCGAGTCGGTGACCTTGGTGTAGTCAGCGGCTTCGTCCCCCAGCAGCTCTTGGGCGTCGAGGTCGAACCAGGCCTCAAAGCCCTTCTCCTCAACCCGATTTGCCACGGCTTTCACCAGTTCGGCTGAGTTGGGGTGCAGTTCGTTGGTCTCTTTATGGACGAATAGGGTGATCGGCACACCCCAGGTGCGCTGGCGTGAGATGCACCAGTCCGGGCGGTTCTCCACCATGCCCTGGATGCGTGCCTTGCCCCAGTCGGGCAGCCATTCGACGCTGTCGATCTCACGCATTGCGGTCTGGCGCAGTCCGGCCTGGTCCATGCTGATGAACCACTGCGGGGTGGCGCGGAAGATGATCGGGGTTTTGTGGCGCCAGCAGTGCGGATAACTGTGGTTGAGGCGTTTCTCGCGCACCAGTGCGCCGCGCGTCTTGAGCACTTCGATCACTTTTTCGTTGGCGGAGAAGACGTGCTGGCCCGCGAACAGTTCGGTACCCTCCACGAAACAGCCGTTGCTGCCCACGGGGTTGTCCACCGGAAGACCATAGCGGGCGCCGACCACATAGTCGTCGAGGCCGTGGCCGGGGGCGGTGTGCACAGCGCCGGTACCCGCCTCAAGGGTGACATGCTCGCCTAGAATCACCTGCACCTGACGGTCATAGAAGGGGTGTTGCAGCTTGAGTCCCTCGAAGGCATCGCCTTTGGCGTAGGCGACGACGTGATACTTCTCAATGCCGTAGCGGTCCATCACATCCTTCAGCATGGCGTCGGCAATCACCATGCGCTCCTTGCCCAGTGGACCGTCGCACTGCACCACTGCGTATTCCAGGCTCGGGTTGAGCGCCACTGCCTGGTTGGCGGGCAGGGTCCAGGGTGTAGTGGTCCAGATCACAAAATGCACCGGACCTTCGCCCAGCCCATCGGGCACATGGTGGCAGCGGTCGAACAGCGCCGGTTCTTCGAGCGCACGAAAGCGCACGTCGATGGCAAAAGAGTCCTTGTCCTGGTACTCCACCTCTGCTTCAGCCAGCGCCGAGCCGCAGTCGGTACACCAGTGAACCGGCTTGGAGCCTTTGTGCACATGGCCCTTCTCGACGATGCGGCCAAGAGAGCGGACGATATCCGCCTCGAATCCATGGTCCATGGTGAGATAGGGGTTCTCCCACTCACCGAGTACCCCCAGGCGTTTGAAATCGTTACGCTGGCTCTCTACCTGCTTGGCGGCATATTGGCGACATGCCTTGCGGAACTGACTGCTGGTTACTTTGGCTCCGGGTTTGCCGATCTTCTTCTCTACCTGGAGTTCAATAGGCAGGCCATGGCAGTCCCATCCCGGCACATAAGGTGCGTCGAAACCGTCCAGCGTGCGGCTCTTGATGATAATGTCCTTGAGGATCTTGTTGACCGCATGACCGATATGGATGTTACCGTTGGCGTATGGAGGGCCGTCGTGCAGGATAAACTTGGGCCGTCCGGCGCATGCCTCGCGGATCCGGGCATAGAGATTGTTCTCCTCCCATTTTTTCAGCATCTCCGGCTCGCGCTGGGCCAGATTGCCACGCATTGGGAAGGCGGTTTTGGGGAGGTTGAGGGTCTGCTTGTAGTCGCTCACGGACGGCTGCCTGTGGTGGATTCCAACAAAAGTGGGCTATTGAACCGCAAACCGGCGCAATGCGCAAAGTATCTTGCTGGTTTCGGGAGTCTCGATTCAGAATGTAGGCTGGATCAAGCGCAGCGGATCCGGCATCGGTTGTTCGTCCATAGCACATTTGCCTGATCCGCTACGCTTGATCAGGCCTACAGGTTTAAACTCCAAGCTCGATACGTGCCGCCGCGGCGTCTTCCAGAATCTGCTTGCGCAGATCCTCGAATGAGTCGAATCTCTTTTCGTCGCGTAGTTTGTGCACAAACTCCACCTGAACATGCTCACCGTAAACTGAACGGTCGAAGTCGAATAGGTGGGTCTCCAGCAGATAACGGGTGTCTCCCTCCACCGTGGGACGCGTGCCTATGTTGGCCACGCCGGGCAGTGGCTGTTTATCCAGGCCCCGGACCTTGACAGCGTAGACGCCGCGTAGCGGGCTGACACGGCGATGCAGGTTCACATTCATGGTGGGAAAGCCGATGGTGCGTCCGCGTTCGTCTCCGTGAGCCACGCGGCCGCAGATGCGATAGGGACGCCCCAGGCATAACTCTGCCGCCTGCAGGTTGCCCTCGGTGAGCAGTTGCCGGATGCGGGTGCTGCTGACGCGATCGGCATCAAGCTTGAAGGTGTTCATGTTCTCCACCTCGAATCCGTGCTGATTTCCCATGGACTGCAGCAGATGGAAGTCGCCCTCCCGTCCCATACCGAAACGGAAATCGTCGCCCACCGACAGGAAACGGGCATCGAGACCGCTGACCAGCAACTCTTCAACAAAGGCAACGGCCGGCATCGACGCCATCTTCCTGCCGAATTCCAGGATCACGGCCCGCTCGATGCCGATATCCTTCATCGCCTGCAGTTTTTCCCGCATGCGGGTGAGCCGGGCAGGTGCGCCGTCAGGTTGGAAAAACTCGCGGGGCTGGGGCTCAAAAGTCACTACTGTGGCGGGCAGGCCAAATTCGCGCCCCTTTTCGAGCAGATGCTGAAAAACCGACTGATGGCCCAGGTGCACGCCATCGAAATTGCCGATGGTGGCCACGCAGCCCCTGTGTTCTGGTCTCAAATTGTGTAAGCCGCGAATGACTTGCATAAAAACCGCCTTGTTTGAAGCGGGTCATTATAAGGGATGAAGAAAAAGGTTAAAGGTTAAAGGCTAAAGGTGGCCGTGTCGCCGGGAAGGCACGAACTTTGTCGTGGTTGCAGGTGCTGAAAAAATGCCCGATCCGCTGTGCTTGATCGGGCCTGCATACATTCCGGTGTGGAAAAAGTGCTTGCTTTGGGTGGCACCGGACACATACTTGATTCACCTTTCACCTTTCACCTTTCACCTTTCACCTTTCACCTTTCACCTTTCACCTTTCACCTTTCACCTTTCACCTTTCACCTTTCACCTCCTCACGCGGAACGAAAATGGCGCAGCCTGACTCCGGAAGAGATGAGGACGAAAAAGTAGACGCAGGCGCCAAGTATGATCCAAAACGCAAGGTGGAGGATGCGTTCCCAGGTGCCAAGTAGCAGCCAGGCATCAGTGTCACCGCTGCCCCAGATGAGCAGAGCCCCCATTATTGCTGCTGCTGCCCCAGTGCGCAGCCAGATAAGGTTCCACCCAGGGCTTGGTTGATAGATCTGCTCTTTTCTCAGCCAGTGGTAGAGCAGGTAGGCATTGAGGATCGATGACAGAGTCGTAGCCAGGGCAAGGCCTGCATGGGCCAGAGGAAACACTAAAATAATATTGAAAACCATGTTGGCGAACATGGCGATGATGCCGACGCGTACCGGCGTTCGGGTATCCTGTCTGGCGTAGAAGCCCGGCGCCAGGATCTTGATCAGAATGATGGCCATCAGGCCGGGGGCATAGGCCATCAGACTCCGGGACGACATGACGACATCGTTGGTGGTGAAGGCTTCGGAGTGGAACAGGGTGATCAACATCGGGCTTGCCAGCAGCAGCAGCCCTACAGCTGCGGGAATGCCCAGCAACACAGTGACGCGCAGGGCCCAGTCCAGGGTGCTGGAAAATTCCTCGGGTGATTTTTCGGAGTGTTTGCGCGACAGGTTGGGCAGGATTACGGTGCCGAGGGCAACCCCGAGAATACCCACGGGAAACTCCATCAGGCGGTCAGAGTAGTAGAGCCAGGAGATGCTGCCGCTCACCAGGAAAGAGGCGATGAGCGTATCCAGCAGCAGGTTCAACTGGCTTACAGAGACGCCGAACAGGGCGGGAATCATCAGTCGCAGGACGCGGATTACGCCCTTGTCCCGGAAGGCTATCTTGGGTTTCGGAATCAGGTTTAACTGGTAGAGAAAAGGGAACTGAAACATGAACTGCACGCCACCGGCGATGAGGACGCCCCAAGCCAGCGCCATCACAGGTTCTTCCATGCGTGGCGAAAGCAAGAGTGCGCAGCCGATCAGCGATATATTGAGCAGCACGGGGGTGAAGGCCGGCACACCAAAGCGGTTGTGCGCGTTCAGGATGCCACCGGCGAAAGCAGTGAGAGAGATGAAGAAGAGATAGGGGAAGGTGAGATGCAGCATCTCTACCGCCAACTCATACTTGCCCTCATCCTCACCGATGAAGCCTGGCGCGAAGATCATCACCAATAGTGGAGCTGCGATCACGCCGATTGTGGTCGTCAACAGCAGCACCAAACCCAGCGTGCCGGCCATCTTGTCTATAAACTCCTTCAGTTCTGCAAAGGAGCGTTGGCTGCGGTACTCCGTCAATACCGGGACAAAGGCCAGTGAAAATGCCCCCTCGGCGAACAGGCGACGCATGAAGTTCGGAATCTTGAAAGCGACGAAGAAGGCATCCGTGGTGGCGTCGGCCCCGAACAGGCGCGCCAATACCAGATCTCGCACAAACCCGAGGATGCGGGAGAGCATGGTATTTGAGCCGACAGTGGCAAAGGGTTTGAGGAAAGAAGCCAGTGAACTGTCCTTGATTCGTTGTTGTACTTATTATAACTGCAAAGTATAAGCCCATTTCATGACAAGATAGTGAAAAAATCGGCAGTTTTTCCGAAGTCGTAGAGGAGGGTTGACATTGACTGGATTATTTCGCAATATATGCGCCCTTCCGATTTTGTGAATGTTCAGGAGTCAAAAGTTGGCCAATTCAGCCCAAGCCCGTAAGCGCGCACGTCAAGCCGACAAGCGCCATCTACACAACCAGTCCCGTCGCAGCACCATGCGCACCCACGTCAAAAGGGTTGTGAGTCTGATCGAAGAGGGCAATAAGGAGGGCGCTGCAGAGGCCTTCAAGAGTGCTGTGCCTGTGATTGATCGCAGTGCCAATGAGGGGCTGGTCCACAAGAACAAGGCTGCGCGTCATAAGAGCCGTCTGAATGCTCAGATCAAGGCGCTGTAAATTGTAATTGACTGCTCCTGTAGGAAAACCGGCGAAAGCCGGTTTTTTTATGTCTGGAGGTTTTGTTTTGGGGCGTTGTTGTAGTGGTGTGTGTTTCCTGTTGGTTTTATATGGTTTTGTGTCGCTACGCGACGATCCTTGTTTAGACGGTGCTTTTTTACGCTGTCTTGATTATTTCCTGTTACTGACAGCATGTTTTTCGTCCTGCTGGACGAGTTACTTTTCTTTATTCGTGAAAAGAAAAGTAACCAAAAGAAAGCACGCCCGGCTGTCACGCCCTGCGGGCCGCTGCGATGCCCAGAAAAGTCGGCGGGACCGGAACTCGCTACGCTCAAACAGCCGGTCCCTTCTCCCGACTTTTCCTGCGCTTCTCGCTCGTGACAGAAACGGGTTTACCCACTAGCAGGTACCTCGTCATTGGCTAGCGGCTGGGCGACTTTCACGCCACCGAGCAACGCAGTAAAACAGGGATAAGAGCCGCAGTTGTTTGAGCGCAGCGAGTTCTGCGGAACCCCTGTTTTGCGAGTAGCGCAGGGCCACCCGATAGGGTGGCGTGACGGAGCAATGGTTTTGGTTACTTTTCCCGAAAGAAAAGTAACCTGCCGTAGGGGCGCGGAAGCCCCGTTAAAACAAAACAGTCGCGTAGCGACACAAAACCATCCAAAACAACAGGCATTACAACTGATTTCAAATCAGAAAATCACAGCAACACAAGATTATCCCGATGGATCAACTCCGCCTCATCCACATAACCCAGTATCTCCTCGATTCGGCTGCTCGGCTGCCCCATGATGCGCCGGGCCTCCTGGGCATCATAATTGGCAAGTCCACGGGCCACTTCGCAGCCTGAACTATCGAGACAGACCACCGCTTCGCCGCGGGCAAATTCACCTCTGACATCAGTTACGCCCACTGCCAGCAGGCTGCTGCCCTGTTCCTGTAGCACGCGCACCGCACCGCCATCCAGTGTAAGGTAGCCTCGTACCTGTAGTTGGCCTGCAAGCCAGCGTTTACGGGCGGCCTGAGGCTCCTGAACGGGTTTCAGCAGGGTGCCTATCTCTTTGCCTTGGGCTATTTCCGCCAAAACCCCCGGCCTGGCGCCGGGAGCGATGATGGTGCCGGTGCCTGAGCGGGCGGCCAGTCGGGCGGCCCGCACCTTTGTGACCATGCCGCCCAAGCCGAGACCGTTCGCGCTGCCACCGGCCACCTCGTCAAGTTGAGGATTGTCCACCCGGGTTTCATTGATCAGGGTGGCTTTGGGATTGAAGCGGGGATCGGCATCGAACAATCCCTCCTGATCGGTGAGCAGGAGAAGCAGATCGGCCTCTATCAGGTTTGCCACCAAGGCTGCCAGGGTGTCATTGTCACCAAAGCGGAGTTCTTCTGTGGCCACGGTGTCATTTTCATTGACCACCGGTACCACGCCCAGTTCCACAAGGGTGCGCAGTGTGCTGCGGGCATTGAGATAACGGGGGCGGTCAGCGAGATCGTCGCGGGTAAGCAGGATCTGGGCAGTGTGCAGGTCATGTTTTTGAAAACAGGTTTCGTAGGCGCGAATCAGCCCCATCTGGCCGATGGCAGCCGCCGCCTGTAGTTCGTTGAGGTTGTGCGGGCGGCGTCTCCACCCCATACGGCTCATGCCCTCGGCGACGGCGCCTGAGGAGACGAGTACGATCTCGTGGCCAGCCTGCCGGAGCTGTGCCATCTGCTCCACCCAGGGTGACAGGGTCTCCTGGGATAGGCCCTTGCCGTCTGAGGTTAGCAGGGCGCTGCCGATCTTGATGACCCAGCGTTTGGTAGTGGGGATCGAATCGCGTGAAATCATGGTTTCCCCGTCACTTCTCCTCCAGTGGGTCCCAGGGCGCCTCTTCGATCTCCTCCGCCTGAGTCTCACGCCAGAGTACTTCGAGCCGCTCCATCAGGGCACTTATCAGTTCCTGGGTACCTTCGCCGGTTACTGCGGAGATAACGAAAACCGGTCCGGTCCATCCCAGTTCGGTCAGAATCCGTTGTTGCCGCTCTTCGAGTTCGCCGCTGGGCAACAGGTCTTTCTTGTTGAGCACCAGCCAGCGCTCCTGCACCGCCAGTTCACTGGAGTAGTGCTCCAGTTCCGTTTCGATGCGGCGTACCTCGTCAGCGGGATCCGCCGATTCATCCATTGGCGCGATATCCACCAGATGCAGCAGCAGGCGGGTGCGGGAGAGGTGTTTGAGAAAACGCAGGCCAAGGCCTGCCCCGTCCGCTGCGCCTTCGATGACGCCAGGGATATCCGCTACCACGAAGCTGTGGTCGCGTCCCAGCCTCACTACGCCCAGATTGGGGTAGAGGGTGGTGAAAGGGTAGTTCGCCACTTTTGGGCGTGCGCTGGAGATCCTGCTGATGAGGCTCGACTTGCCGGCATTGGGCATGCCCAGCAGGCCGACGTCCGCAAGCAGAATCAGCTCCAGCAGCAGTTCGCGGCACTCGCCGGGGGTACCCTGGGTGAACTGGCGTGGGGCGCGGTTGGTGCTGCTCTTGAAGTGCACATTGCCGATTCCCCGTGTGCCGCCCTGGGCTACCAGCAGTGCCTGCTTGTGCTCCAGCAGTTCGCCGATAAGTTCGCCGGTCTCATCGTCTTTGACTCTGGTGCCTACAGGTACGCGTACATAGATATCCTTGCCGCTGCGGCCGGTTCTCTCCTTTCCCATGCCGTTTTGACCCCGTTCACCCCGGTGAATGCGCTGGGTGCGGAAATCGACCAGGGTATTGAGGCCGCTGTCGGCAATCAGATAGATGCTGCCGCCATGGCCGCCGTCACCGCCATCGGGGCCGCCCCGGGGGATGTATTTCTCCCGGCGAAAACTGGCGCAACCGTTTCCGCCGTCACCGGCGTCAACCTTGATAGTGGCTTCGTCGACAAATTTCATAAGCTATTGTGGGTCTCTAGAGAGATGTTCAGTCAGGGGTCGGAGTCAAACCGCTCAACTCTATATCAACTGCTGACAGCTTAGCCCGGTTTGACTCCGACCCCTGCAAGTGAAGAGCCACAAAGCAAAAAGCCCCGTCAAAGACGAGGCCCTTACTGATCCGGTCAGAGGCTGACTCAGTCAGTGACCACGCTCACGTACTTACGGTTGCGCGGGCCTTTTACCTCAAAAAGAACCTTGCCGTCAGCTTTGGCGAACAGGGTGTGATCCTTGCCGATGCCAACGTTGACGCCGCTGTGGAAGCGGGTGCCGCGCTGGCGCACGATGATGCTGCCTGCGCTGATGGTTTCGCCGCCATAGATCTTGACGCCAAGGCGTTTGGATTCTGAATCGCGGCCGTTACGTGTACTGCCGCCTGCTTTTTTATGTGCCATTTCGTTCTCTCCTCAGCTCGCGCTGATACCGGTCACCTGCAGTTCGGTGTACCACTGACGATGTCCCTGACGCTTCATGTGATGTTTACGACGACGGAACTTGATGATCTTCACTTTTTTACCGCGACCGTGGGATTTCACGGTGGCCGTTACCTTGCCGCCATCGACATAAGGTGTACCGACCTTGATATCTTCACCATCAGCAACCATCAAAACCTTATCCAGTTCGACAGAAGCACCTTGATCCGCGCTCAGCTTCTCCACCTTGACGGTGTCGCCTTCTGAGACGCGATACTGCTTGCCGCCGGTTTGAATTACCGCATACATAGCCTATCCCCAAGAAAACCTGTTGATCCTAATGCGGGAGGGACCCCACACGGAAAGAGGCGGGATTCTACCCATAACGGCTGACAAGGTCAACCGGAGATTGACCGCTGTTCGGCCAGGTCGAGATAGCGCCGGTGCAACTGTTCGACGGCTTTTTCAAGCGTCTGGAGTCCCCCGTCGTTGCTGATGACATCATCTGCCGCCGCAAGGCGGGATTGGCGATCAACCTGCGCGGCGATGATTTGCTCTATTTGCGTTTTTTTGAGTCCGTCGCGCTGCTGGACCCGCTCTATCTGATGAGCCTCAGGAATATCCACCACCAGAATACGGTCGGCGAGGCTGTTCTGGCCCGACTCCAGCAGTAGTGGGATGACCAGCACGGCATAGGGTGTGTCGAGTTGCACCAGACGAAGCTGCATCTCGCTGCGGATACGGGGATGCAGGATCTGTTGCAGTTGGATACGTTTGGTGCTGTTTTCGAAGACGATGCTGCGCATTCTGTCACGATCGAGTCCACCCTTCAGGGTGATGACGTCGGCGCCGAATCTCTCCCGGATCTCATCCAGTGCCGGGGCGCCGGGTTCCACCTGTTCGCGGGCAATCAGATCCGCGTCAATGACCGGGACTCCCAGCTTTTCAAAGTGCCGGGAGACGGTGGATTTGCCACTGCCGATGCCGCCGGTGAGGGCGACGACTAGAGCAGGCCTGCCCATTGCAGATAGGCATGGTTGATGGTGTCACCCCACAGCAGGCTGATCCAGCCGGCGCAGGCCAGATAGGGGCCGAAAGGGATCGGGATATTGCGGTCCCGGCCGCGGAACAGGATCATGGAGACGCCGAACAGTGCCCCGACAAAGGCGGAGAGCAGAATGATCTGCGGCAGGTAGTGCCAGCCCAACCAGGCGCCGAGCAGGGCCAGCAATTTGAAATCGCCGTAACCCATACCCTCCTTGCCGGTCAGTCGTTTGAATAGTTGGTAGACGCTCCAGAGGGAGAGGTAACCGGCGGCAGCGCCGATGATGGCTGATTGGCTATCGGTGAAGAGTCCGTTGAGACTCAGCAGCAGTCCCAGCCAGAGAAAGGGCAGAGTGATGTTGTCGGGCAGCAGTTGTGTATCGAAGTCGATAAGGCTCAGAGAGATCAATGCCCAGGTAAGGGTCATTGCCGCCAGCGCCTCCCAGCTGGGACCGAAATGCCAGGCTACCGCCAGGGTCATGATGCCGCTCAGAATCTCCACTGCCGGGTAGCGTGGGCTGATTCTCGTCTTGCATCCCGAGCAGCGGCCCTTGAGCAGAATCCAGCTGAGTACCGGTATGTTCTCCCAGGGCCGGATTTTGTGGCCGCAATTGGGGCAGTGGGAAGCGGGTTGGTTCAGATTGAAGGGGACGGTCGGCTGCTGTTTTGCCTCGTCTCCTCCATTCAGCTCACTGCATTCCTGGCGCCACTGCGTTTCCATCATCTTCGGCAGCCGGTGGATGACGACATTTAGAAAACTGCCGACGGCCAGCCCCAGCAGGCCGCTGAAAAGCAGAAAAGCCCAGGGTGTTTGTTGGAGATAAATGATTACAGACAAAGGAACAGGCCTGATTGGTAGAGTGGAATAAAACGCGCCAAATGTTCTATGTCATCTCGAGCACAGCGAGGGATCTCTGGAAATTGGCAGCAAGCTTGCCGAGATTTCTCACATGCGTTCGAAATGACAGGTAGTGGTTTGTCATTATGAATGGATATTGACCGGGCGCTAACCCAGTACCGCGGAGCCCATCTTGAAGATCGGCAGGTACATGGCAACCACCAGGCCGCCGACCAGGGTGCCGAGGATGACCATGATCAGTGGTTCTAGCAGGCTGCTCAAGGCGTCGACCGCATTGTCCACCTGCTCCTCGAAAAAATCCGCCACCTTGGAGAGCATGTCGTCCAAAGAGCCCGACTCCTCGCCGATGGCGACCATCTGGATCACCATATTGGGGAATAGGTTGCGCTGTCTCATCGCCAGTTGCAGGGATTGGCCGGTTGCCACGTCTTCCCGCATGCGCAGCACGGCATCACCGTAGACCACGTTACCCGTGGCGCCAGAGACCGACTCCAGGGCTTCCACCAATGGCACACCGGCGGTGGACATAGTGGAGAGGGTGCGGGCAAAACGGGCGATAGCCGCTTTGTTCAGAATCGGGCCAAGAATGGGCAGTTTCAGCAGTATACGGTCTACGCGCTGACGGAAGGCGCGGGAGCGTTTCCAGGTGCCGCCGATCAGATAGCCTGCCAGAATGACCCCGCCCAGCATGGCCCACCACCAGCCCTGTACCACATGGGCGATGTTGATGACGACGCGGGTGAAGACCGGCAGGTCGGCACCGAAACCTCTGAACAACTGCTCAAACTGGGGAATCACGAAGATCATGATGATCGCGGTGACCACGATGGCGACGAGAATGACGGATATTGGGTAGAAGAGCGCTTTTTTGATCTTGCCCTTGATCGACTCTGTCTTCTCCTTGTAGAGCGCGATCTTGTGCAGCAGCGTCTCCAGTACGCCGGCATGTTCACCGGCGCTGACCAGACTACAGAAGAGATCGTCGAAGTATAGGGGGTGCTTTTTCAGTGCATTTGCCAGTGCGGTGCCGCCTTCGACGTCGGCCTTCACCGCCAGGATCAGATCCTGCATGGAGGGGTTTTCGTGCCCCCGTCCGATGATCTCGAAGGCCTGCACCATGGGGACCCCGGCGCTCATCATGGTGGCCAGCTGACGGCTGAATATGGCGATGTCTCCGCTGCCGATCTTCTTTTTGCGTGTGCCGAACAGGGGGGCGGACTTCTTGCGGATCTTGAGCGGGACAACCCCCTGCCGCCGCAGTTCCGCCCTCACCAGCGCCACGTTGGTAGCGCGGGTTTCGCCGGTGATGCGGGAGCCTCGCTTATCGCTGCCCTCCCAGGCGTAGAGGTAGCTCTTGTGTTGAGTTTTTTTCGCTGCACGCGCCATGGATTAGTCCTTGGTTACCCGATTGATCTCGTGGAGACTGGTAATGCCGGATCTGACCTTGCGCAATCCGGACTGGCGCAGGTTGGCAGCCCCTTCCTTACCGGCCAGATCGGCCAGTTGCAGGGAGGTGCCCCCCTCCATGATCAGTTTGCCCATGTCTTCGGAGATCGGCATGACCTGAAATATACCAACGCGCCCTTTATAACCGTTGGTACACAGATCACATCCTACGGGTTTGTAGATTGTAAATCCCTCGTCGATATCCTTCTGGGTGAAGCCCTCTTCCAGCAAAGCCCCTGTGGGAAGCTCGTCAGGTGTCTTGCAGTGGTCGCAGAGCCGGCGCGCCAGCCGCTGGGCCAGGATGAGCAGAACCGAGGAGGCGATGTTGAAGGGGGGGATGCCCATGTTGGCCAGGCGGGTAAGGGTCTGGGGAGCATCGTTGGTGTGCAGGGTGGAGAGCACCAGATGGCCGGTCTGGGCGGCCTTGACCGCGATCTCGGCGGTCTCCAGGTCGCGTATTTCGCCCACCATTATGATGTCCGGATCCTGGCGCAGAAAGGCGCGCAGTGCCGTCGCAAAGGTGAGGCCGGTCTTGGAGTTCTGGTTGACCTGGTTGATGCCTGCCACCTGGATCTCCACCGGATCCTCTACGGTTGAGATATTGACTTCCGGCTTGTTGAGCAGGTTCAGGGCGGTATAGAGGGAGACGGTCTTGCCGCTGCCGGTGGGGCCGGTTACCAGGATCATGCCGTAGGGTTTGCCGATGGCGTTGAGAAAGTCTTCGCGTTGCTCCGGCTCGAAACCCAATGCCTCGATGCCGAGTTGGGCGCTGGTGGGGTCGAGGATACGCAGTACCACCTTCTCTCCGTAGAGTGTGGGGCAGGTATTGACGCGAAAGTCGATGGAGCGGTTCTTCGACAGCTTCATCTTGATGCGCCCATCCTGAGGGATGCGACGCTCCGAGATATCCATGCGTGACATGACCTTGACCCGGCTGGTCAGGCGATTCGCCAGATTGGATGGCGGCGATGCGACCTCACGCAACAGGCCGTCCTGGCGATAGCGTATCCGGTATTTGTATTCGTAAGGCTCGAAATGGACGTCTGAGGCGCCTGCATTGATGGCATCCAGCAGGATCTTGTTGACATAGCGCACCACCGGGGCTTCATCGACATCCAGGTCTCCCTCGCCCGCTGGCTCATCCTCGCCGCTGCTGATGTCCAGGTTGTCGAGATCTGTGTCCAGCAGGTCGTCCATGCTGGTGTCCTGGGCCTCCAGCGCCTGCTCGATCAGGCGGGTGAGCTTGTCCTCCTCAACCAGGATCGCCTCGGATGAGAGCCGGGTGTTGAAGCGGATCTCATCGAGACCCCGATGGTTGGTCGGGTCGGAGACCGCCAGGAAGAGCCGGTTGCCCCGTTTGAACAGCGGCAGCATATGGTGGGCGCGTATCAGCTTTTCATTCACCAGATCCCGCGGCAGGACGTCCATATCCACCGCGTCGAGGTCGAAGATTGGCACGCCAAAACTGCGGGAGGCGGAGATGGCGATATCGAGGCTGTTGAGCAGCTGATTCTCGACCAGATGGGTGACAAACGGGGCACGCTGTTTCAGCGCCTCGGCAAAAGCCGCTTCCGCCCGCTCTTCAGAGATCAGGTCGTCCTGAATGAGACCGCGGGCCATGCCGCTGAGATTCAATTTTGGTTTGGTGGTAGCCATCCTGTCCTGAGATCGATTCGATGGGGAATCTTTCTGCCTCTGCCTTGCTCTCTCTGGTTGTTATGCGCCGGTATGTTGTTACCGGGTTTTATAGTGGATCAGGCCGGACGCCGCAGGGAAACGAATCACATTTGGATGTGTTGCTTCAAAAACAGCCTGCAAGCAGCTGATCTACTTAAGGCAATATAGCCTGCAACACCCAAGGGATCAATTGCAGACATAGGTGCCGTTGGTCTGATCACGGTTGCAGGTGATGGTGGCGGCGGCATCATTCGTATCGGTGACGGTCAGGCTGTAGCCAGTGGCGATTGTACCGGGGGCTGCTGGTGCCGCCACCACATAGTCATAGTTGCCGCCGTCGCCATCGGGCCGCCAGCCCAGGTTGTTTGCATCATCCAGCGTTCTTGTCCCGGCTGCGTCGGCATCCCACTGGCCGGCAACATAGCCGTTGTTATCGAGGAAGAAGTCTTCCAGCGCCAGTCTCAGGGGTTCGGTGTTCATACGTGCGGTGCCGATGCGGGCCTCTGCCACATAACCCTGATAGGCGGGGAAAGCAAACGCGGAGATGATGGCGATGATCGCCACGGTGATCATCAGTTCCACCAGGGTAAAACCACGGCTGTTGGAGATTTGGAGTTTCATGATTTCTGCCCCATGTTTACATCGAACGAGCCACACCCAATTTATGGTTTAAGGCTGCTGGAAGAAAAAACGAAAAAAGGAGGAAGCGGTCATGATGCCGCTTCCTCCCTTGCTGTGATTGCTTGCCCAGGTGTCAGGTCAAGCGATTAGGTGCCGGCACCACCCCTGGTTACCTTGCCGTTAGCATCCACAGTATATGTGACGGCGTTTCCAGCAGGTATGCCGGAGCTATCGCCCGCAGGGTCATACTCAGGCAGGTCGAGGGTTACAGTAAATAAGGCCCCGGCTCCTGCAACAACGACGCCGATGATGCCATCAGCGTCAACTGCAGCAGCAGCAAAAATGTTGGTGGCTGCGCCGGGTGCTTGGTTGCCATCTGGATTCAACACATTGCCTACCCAGTCGGCCATAGCGCCAGTTGCAGCGCCATCCAAGTCGTAAAGATAGTCGCCGCCACGGGCCAGAACGGCCTGACGTTTTGCCATCTCTGACTTGATGACATTGATGCCTTCTTCAAACGCTGTGTTGACGCGGGTAACGTTCGCTTCAGTGATGTATCCGTTATAAGCCGGAATCGCAATGGCGGCCAGGATGGCGATGATCGCGACAACGATCATCAGCTCGATTAAGGTAAAACCTGATTGATGTTTCTTCATTAGTCTCGTGCCTCATGTGCTTGGTTGGTGCCCGTTGTATCGGTCACTGCGTTTGAAACTTGAATTCGACAATATCGAATTGGTTGCTCTGATATCGCAGGCTTCGTGCCATACATTGCGGAACTGCGGCGCATTTTAGCGGAGGTCGGGCTAACTTTTTGAAAAACAACAGTTATTCAGGCGATTTATTGTCTGATATTGGTGTTGGAAAGAATTAAATTGCCGGCAATATCTGTGCCGCCCCGTACCCTGAGCGTCAGAATGTGACAATTTTTGTCACATTGGGGGATAGAGGGGATTGTGTTGTGGTTAATCTCAGGCGTTAAACGATTTTTAGGTTAAAGGCTGGCAAATCGAAGATTTGCCTGGATCTTGTATCAAACTTGTAGGCCCGATCAAGCATAGCGGATCGGGCATCCAGTCTTTGGCAGTACGTTCCAGGTTGCCGGTTCCACTACGCTTGAACCCGGCCTACGCTTTTTTGGTCACAAAGGGCAGTAGCGACAGCGTTCGGCTTATCCGGTGGCATGCCTCCTTTAACCTTCTTTTTCAGTCAATCCCGAGCTTCTCCAGCCGATACCGCAGGGAACGCAGGCTCATGCCGAGTCTCTTTGCTGCGGCGGTACGATTCCAGTGTGTCTCTTCCAGCGCCTTTACAATCGCCTGGCGTTCGATATCACCGAGCATATCGCCCAGAGGTTGATCGGATTTGACATTTTTGTGATCCAGCGGTGTTTCCGGCAGCAGCAGGTCATTCGCCGCCAATGTGTTGTCTTCGCACAGGGTGGTGGCCCGCTCCAGAATGTTCTCCAGTTCCCGCACATTGCCGGGGAATGGGTAGGCCTTGAGCCTGTCGAGGGCGTTGTTGAGTAGTTTGGGTTTTGTGCCTTTGCCGCCGAGTCGTTCGAGGATCTTATCCGCCAGCAGCGGGATATCTCCTGAGCGTTCACGAAGCGGTGGGATGGTCAGTTCGATGACATTGATGCGGTAGAAGAGGTCCTGGCGGAATTCGCCCAGCTTTACCCGTTCGGCCAGATCCTTGTGGGTGGCGCTGATGATACGGATATCCACCGGGATCTCCCGGTGTCCACCAACGGGGCGTACCCGTTTCTCCTGTATGGCGCGCAATAGTTTGACCTGCATTGAAAGCGGCAGGTCGGCCACTTCATCGAGAAAGAGGGTGCCGCCGTCCGCTACCTGAAACAGCCCTTCATGATCCGTTGTGGCGCCGGTGAAACTCCCTTTGACGTGGCCGAACAGTTCGCTTTCCATCAGTTCACGGGGAATGGCGCCGCAGTTGACGGCCACGAAATTCTGCTCTGACCTCGGTCCTTGGGCGTGGATCTGGCGGGCTGCCAGCTCCTTGCCGGTTCCCGACTCCCCGCTGAGGTATACAGGTGCCTGGCTGCGGGCCAGTTTGGCGATCAAATGGCGGATGCGATCCATTGCCTCAGATGTGCCCAGCAGGGGGCTGGCTGAGGTGACCTTGCCGGCACTCTCTTTTGCGGGTACAGGATCGGCCCGCTTTAGGTTGAGTGCCTTTTCCACCAGTTTGCGCAGTACATCCAGATCCACCGGCTTGGAGACAAAATCGAAGGCCCCCGCCTTGAGGGCCTCCACCGCTGATTCCATATTGCCGTGGGCGGTGATCATGGCAACGGGAGTCTGCGGATAGGTTTCATTGATGTGTCGGACCAGCTCGATGCCGTTCCCGTCCGGCAGCCGCATGTCGCTAAGGCAGAGGTCGAAGGTGTTTTGCGTCAGCAGTTCGCGAGCGTCTCCCAGGGTGAGGGCGGAGCGGGTATCTATGCCCATGCGCATCAGGGTGATCTCCAACAGTTCGCAGATGTCGGGTTCGTCATCCACTATCAGCGTCAATGGTTGAGTCATGCCTGGGTGACCTCTTCGGCCGGGTTGTCGAATATAAGACGGAAGCAGCTGCCCCCGGTGGGGCCTGGAATATACTCCAGACGAATCTGGTTGTTCTCGCTCAACTCCCTTGCGATGTAAAGTCCCAGCCCGGTGCCGCTGTTATGGGTGGTGTAGAAGGGTTCGAATATCTGCTTCGCCACATCCGGGGGAATGCCCGGACCGTTGTCGATGATATCCACAAAGGGAGTATCCAGTTCCGGCACCCGCCCCCCGACGATGGTGACCTTCAGTGCAACGCGTTCCTGCGAGTGTTGCAGGGCATTATTGCAGAGGTTGGTAACAATCTGTCGCAGCTGCTCTGGGTCGGCCTGGATCTGGGTCTCTTGCGGCTCTATCTGCAGACTGAATATATCACTGCCGAACCCCTGATTTCTGACCAGCTCTGCTATTATCTCCTCGAACCAGCTGTGCAGATTGAATTTAGCCCACTCTCCAGGTTTGTGCCGGGAGAGTTGCAGAACGTTTTCGATCACCTGATTGACCCGTCCGGAGTTGACCTTGATGATCTCGATCAGGCGTTGGTCGGCTTTATCCAGATTGGGTGACTCGCTGAATAGTTGATTGGCGTGGCTGATGGCCCCGAGAGGGTTGCGGATTTCATGCGCAATGCTGGCGGTGAGCCGGCCCAGGGAAGCGAGTTTGAGATGCTGCGCTTCGAGTAGAATCCTGGATGTGTCCTCCAGAAACACCAGAACACCACCCAGATTGCCTCTGCCGAGTGCATTGAAACGGGGTCTCAGCTCCTTCCCCCTTGGAATGGCGCGAAACGGAGGACAGTCGCAACGGCGGGTGCGTTTCCACTCCACCAGCATCTCAGCCAGTTCGGGTGAGGCGGCTCCCAGGCGGTTGCCGGGTTGGGCATCGGGCATGCCGAGCAGCCGCCAGGCGGGTTCGTTCATCAGCAGAATCTTTCCCTGGTCGTCAATGACCAAAACACCGGTTTGCATATGCTGGATGACATAGTCGTTGAGACGGGCCATATTTTCCAGATCGTGGGCGCGATGGTGGGCCAGTTCTTCACTCTCTCTGGCGCGTTTGGAGAGAACATGGGTGAGCAGCGCCAGGGCGAAGAAGACCGCGCCAAGGAATCCGGCTTGGGTAAAAAGGGCAGGAAAACTGCCGGTGAGTTCGGCATAGATCTGTTCCGCTATCACCAGCAGCGATGCAAGAGAGGCAAACAGCAGCGCGGCCCGGCCCCCTGTCATCACGGCGCCGCCGGTTATGGAGATGGCGATCAGCATGCCCAGCCCACTCTCCAGTCCGCCGCTGGCGTGCATCAGCAGGGTGATCGCCAGGATATCGATGAAGATCATCATGTGGGCCTGCTGCTCCACCTCAGGAGAGCGCCAGTACCAGAAGATGCCGCTGGCCAGCACCAGGCCCAGATAGATGGTGGCGACAAAGGCGAACAACTCCGGTGCAAACTGTCCCAGAAAGCCGGGGCCTGTGCCGGTAAAAAAGAAGAATGGCAGGGAGAGCGAGAGGGTAAGCCGGTAGAGCAGGAACAGGCGCAGGACATTCCAGGTCTGGAGGTTTTTCGTGTCTGCGTCGACGGGGTCGGGTTGCAGTGTGTCGAGCAGAGACTCAAACCATCCTTGCATGAGGCGTGATCTCCAGACTAACTCTGTTTCCGGGCGGCATCCCGGTGTTCGGCGTTGCAGAAGTGGTCTTCCCCGTCCCTGATGGCCTCCTCTTTCGGCAGATGTAAGCCGCAGTATTTGCACTGCACGCTGTTGACCGACTTTTGTGAGGATGTGGTCTTGGGTTTTGTCAGGCGTTGGCGCAGCAGATGGCGGACAATCAGGTAGCCTACCCAGATCGCAGCAGCCAGAAGTAAGTAACGAAATCCCATATGAGTTATTTAGTCCGCGAGTGGTTTTTGGAATAATACCATCAATCTTAAAGTTTAAGCTGATCGAGGATCTTGTGAATCTGCGTATTCTGATTGCCCAGCACAATCTGCTGGTGGGGGATATCGAGGGCAATGCCCGGCGCGTCATCGATGTGGCGCTAAAGGCCCGTGATCAGGCGGATGTGATTGTCTTTCCAGAGCTGACTTTGACCGGTTACCCGCCGGAAGACCTGCTGCTGCGGGCGGATTTTATCGACCGGGTGGAGGTTGCGGTTGAACGGATTCGCAGAGAGGTCAGTGGTATCTGCCTGGTGGTGGGTTATCCAAAACGCGCTGACGGGGCCCTCTATAACGTGGCGGGGGTAGTGCACGATGGGAAAGTGGTCGTCGAATATCGCAAGCAACAGCTGCCAAACTACAGTGTGTTTGATGAGAAGCGCTATTTTGCCTCGGGTTGTGAGAGCGGACTCTTCAGTGTCAATGGCATCAAGATTGGTCTTACGGTCTGTGAGGACGTCTGGGAATCAGCCCCCATTGCCCAAGCCTGCGAAGCCGGCGCGCAACTGATGCTGAACCTGAATGCCTCACCCTACCATACCGGAAAGGCGCCGGAGCGGGAGGCGTTGATACAGCAGCGGGCAAAGGAAAACGCGGTCCCGATCATCTATGCGAATCTGGTAGGAGGGCAGGATGAACTGGTTTTCGACGGTGGCTCCTTTGTGGTGGACGCAGAGGGGAACCTGACGCAGCGGCTGCCCTTTTTTGAGGAGGCTGAGGTTCTCAGTGAGTGGCGTATCGGTGCTCACCCCGAACCGGTGGCGGCTGATGTGTCCAGGATTCCGGAGGAAGCGGAAGCGGTCTACCGGGCGTTGGTGCTGGGCACCCGTGACTATGTTTTGAAGAACGGTTTTAACGGCGCCATTCTCGGACTCTCCGGCGGAATCGATTCCGCGCTCACCCTGGCGGTGGCGGTCGACGCATTGGGGGGCGATCAGGTCGAAGTGGTGATGATGCCCTCCCGCTATACTGCGCAGATGAGCAATGAGGATGCGGTGGAAGAGGCGGAGATTCTGGGCGTCGAACACCGTTCCATTCCGATCGCACCGGCCTTCAACGCCTTTGTCGACATGCTATCTGAAACCTTCTCGGATTGTTCGACGGATGTGACCGAAGAGAATATCCAGGCGCGTTGCCGCGGCATTATTCTGATGGCGATCAGCAACAAGAAAGGACGCATTCTGCTTACCACCGGCAATAAGAGCGAAATGGCGGTGGGTTACGCCACGCTTTATGGTGATATGGCAGGTGGGTTCGCCCCGATCAAGGATGTGCCCAAGACGCTGATCTACCGGCTTTGCGAATATCGCAACACCCTCTCCCAGGTGATACCTCAAAGGGTGATGGATCGACCGCCATCCGCTGAGTTGGCGCCGGACCAGAAAGACAGTGACTCCCTGCCGTCCTACGATGTGCTGGATTCGATCCTGGAGCGCTATGTGGAGCGGGATCAGAGTGCCGGGGAGATTATTGCCGCCGGCTTTGACGCTGAGACCGTAGAACGTGTGGTGAGACTGGTAAACCGTAATGAATATAAGCGGCGCCAGGCTCCGCCGGGGGTTAAGATTACCCGCCGTGCCTTTGGTCGGGACCGGCGCTATCCACTGACCGGGAGTTGAGTGGTTTAAGCGTATATCCAGCATCCAACCCGCAGCGATAAAAGTGGAATGCAGGTTTCCGAACGGGTTCTATCTACATTCCAGAGGGAAAAGTCGCTAAGATAGTGGTGTCTTGATGCTGCATACAGGCGGCGGACTACAGCTCAGAGGGAGCAGAAAAGAGATGAAAAAAGTAGAAGCAATTATCAAACCCTTCAAGATGGAGGATGTCCGCGAGGCGCTTTCCAATGTTGGCATAACCGGTATGACAACCACAGAGGTCAAAGGCTTCGGGCGCCAGAAGGGACATACAGAGCTCTACCGTGGGGCGGAGTATGTGGTGGATTTTCTGCCCAAGGTGAAGATCGAGGTGGTAATTGCAGCGGATCAGGTGGCGGAGTGCATCGAAGCGATCACCAACGCAGCCCGTACCGGCAAGATCGGTGACGGCAAGATATTCGTCTCGCCGGTCGAGCGTGTAATCCGGATCCGTACCGGTGAAGAGGACGAAGCGGCGATCTGAATTTTGTCGTTTTCAGCCGGAAGAGGCACGGGGCCTCTTCCTGAAAACGGTTAGTTTTTATCCAGTTCGAAGAAGTTCCAGATCGTCTCGGTCAGGCTTTCGTCGTCGTCCTGGCCGGGTACGTCAAAAGTACCTTTCTGTTGGTTGAGCGTCAGGACTCGTTTGGCGTCGTTTGCCAGATCTTCCATCTCCAGCCGGGTATAAGCCTCAACCATGATCTCCAGCGCCTCCTGAATCGCGGTGCTGCGTTGGAAGTTGGCTACCACGCGGTTGGCCCGGTTGGCTGCGGCCAGATAGGCATCCCGTTTCATATAGTACCTGGCGACGTGTATCTGGTATTTGGCAAGGTTGTTGCGAAGATAGCGCATGCGCTGGCGGGCGTCATCGGCGTACTTGCTGCCCGGGTAGAGCAACAGGAGCTGCTCGAAATCCTTGAATGACTCCAGCGCCGCCCCCGGATCCCGCTGTGATGGATCGGACGGTATAAAACGGCTGGTGAAACTGTGGTCGCGGTTATAGTTTGTCAGACCTTTCAGGTAGTAGGCGTAATCCACGTAAGGGTTCTGGGGGTGCAGTTTGATAAACCGGTCGGCTGCTGCGGTAACGGAATCCGGCTCATTGTTTTTGTAATAGGCGTAGATGATGTCGAGCTGTGATTGAGTGGCGAAACGGCCAAACGGGAAGCGGGCTTCCAGCCCTTCGTAATATTTGATTGCCTGATCATAGTCCGAGTCCCGCATCGCCTCCTTGGCTTCAGAGTAGAATTGGCTTGCGCTCCAGTCCTTGGTCTGGTCGATCTGCTCGGGCAGCAGAGAGCATCCGGAAGTGAACAGGAAAGTAAGAATCCAGAGAAAACGAAAAGTATGCATCTATCGGGAATCGGTAAATTGGGACATTTGAAATCCCGGCAGTATAGCGGAAAGCGTGGGGCAACGCATGGCCAAGTCTGACAGCGCGGGGACGGGAGAGGCGGTGGAGCGGCTGATTGCGCAAGTCGGTGCAGATCAGGCGGGCAAGCGGCTGGATCAGGTGGTGGCGTCGCTGTTTTCCGACTATTCGCGCAGCCGTCTGCAGCGTTGGATCAAGGATGGACGGGTGCTGCTGGATGGGAAACCCTGCCGCAGCAAAGACAAGGTCTGGGGCGGTGAACAGGTGTCATTGGAACCGGTGTTGGAGACGGAGGTCGTCTCCCGGCCCCAGGCGATCCCGCTGGAGATCCTCTTCGAGGATGAGAGTCTGCTGGTGATCAACAAACCAGTGGACATGGTGGTGCATCCGGCAGTAGGCAATCCCGACGGGACGTTGCTGAATGCCCTGCTGTACCACCATCCGGACCTGAACCAGATACCCCGGGCCGGCATAGTGCATCGTCTCGACAAGTCGACCAGTGGCCTCCTGGTGGTGGCGAAGACGCTGCAGGCGCAGACCTCCCTGGTGGGACAGCTGCAGGAGAGAAGTGTCAAGCGGGAGTATGTGGCGGTCGCCCAGGGTGTGATGACCGCAGGGGGCAAGGTGGACGCACCCATCGGTCGTCATCCTGTCCACCGCACCCGCATGGCGGTGCATCCCTCAGGTAAGACGGCGGTGACCCACTACCGGGTGGAGGCGCATTATCGGGCTCACACGCTGCTGCGAATCAATCTGGAGACCGGGCGCACCCACCAGATTCGCGTACACATGGCCCATATTCACCACCCGCTGTTGGGTGATCCTGACTACGGCGGCAGGCTGCGTTTGCCAGCCGGTGCTTCTCCCGGCTTGGTGACGGTACTGCAATCCTTCAGGCATCAGGCGTTGCACGCGCGGCGGTTGGGGCTGATACATCCGGCCAGCGGCGAGGAGATGGCATGGGAAGCAACCTTGCCGGAGGATATGCAGCAGTTGCTGGATGAATTGGAGAGAGACAGCGCGGCTTTATGAATATCATCCACCCCGATTGGCCTGCACCGAGCCGGGTGAAGGCGGCGATGACCACCCGTATCGGCGGAGTTAGCCGAGGTCAATATTCAAGCCTGAATCTTGGTGCCCATGTCGGGGATGACCCCGTGGACGTCACGCAAAATCGGGCGCTCTTGCAATCCGCATTGAAACTTCCTGGGGAACCACTTTGGCTGCAGCAGGTACATGGCTGTGATGTGGTTGACCGTGAGCAGGCATCTGCCGGGTGTGAGGCGGATGCGATATGCGCCACGACGCCCGGACAGGTCTGTGCCGTACTCACCGCCGACTGCCTGCCTCTGCTGCTCTGCGACCGCTTAGGAGCACGAGTATGCGCTGTTCATGCAGGCTGGCGTGGTTTGGCCGGTGGTGTGATCGAGGCGGCGCTGCGGCGGTTTGATTGTCCGGGGGACGAGGTGCTTGCCTGGCTGGGTCCGGCGATTGGGCCGGAAAAATTCGAGGTGGGGGAGGAGGTGCGCAAGAGATTCGTGGATCAGAATCCCGAGGCTGAAGTCGCGTTTCGTCCGGCATCCAGCGATCACTGGATGGCGGATATTTATCTCCTGGCCCGGCAGCGTCTGGCGCAGTGCTCTGTAGGTTTCGTGGGGGGTGGGCAATACTGTACAGTTAGCGATCCGAAACGCTTTTTCTCCTATCGACGCGATGGGATGACAGGCCGTTTGGCTTCATTGATCTGGATTGATCCAGACTGACAAGAGAGGAAAGATCCTGATGGATTGGCAGATGATGACGCTGGTCGGCGAAGACCGGCTGGGGATAGTCTCCCGCGTGACGGATGCGCTCTACCGGGGTGGATGCTCACTGGGCGAGACTTCGATGATGCGTCTGGGGGGGAATTTTACCATCATGATGATGGTGTCGGCAGGGGATCAGCCCCTGGAAACCCTGATTGCCCAAGTAGCGGATGAGTTGCAGTTGCAGGTTCATATCGATCCTATCCGTGGAGAGCTGCACCAACACCGGGTGCCTAATTTTCAAGTGCGGGTGGTGGGCGCCGATCGCGCCGGGATTGTGGCCGGGGTGACTGGTGCCTTGGCGGAGAGTGGTTTTAATGTCCTGGAGCTGGAGTCCGACGTGGCGGGAAGCGTTGAGCAGCCGGTCTACATCATGACGATTCAGGGTTACTCCGAAGAGACGCTCGAAAGGCTGCAGTCGGCGTTGGACGGACTGGGCGGTGAAGAGATCGAACTCAATATCTCGCCCATCGAAACCCTGATCGGCTGACCCAATGGCGATACTGGAGATTCTGAAATTGCCTGATGCCCGTTTGAAACAGGTATCCGAGCCGGTTGAGCGGTTCGACGAAAAGTTGCATGCCTTCATTGATGACCTGGAAGAGACCCGCCGGGACGGCCCTGCCGCGGTGGGCATTGCGGCGCCCCAGCTGGGCCACCATCAGCGCATCATCATCGTCGACTGTTCCCACACGCGCAAGCCGGTTGCCAATCACGGTCATCTGATCCTGGTCAATCCGGAGATCACCGAGTGGGACGGTTTTGAGTTGGGCCGTGAAGGGTGCCTGTCGGTGCCGGACTATACCGGTAACGTGATTCGGGCCGAGCGGATCAAACTTACTGCACAGGATAAGTTTGGCGAGTTCCGCGAGTACGAGATGGAGGGGTATGAGGCCCGCGCCCTGCAGCATGAGGTGGATCATCTCGATGGTGTGCTCTTCGTCGACCGTCTGGTAAGCCGCCGAACCGATCTTTTTCAGCGCAAGGTTTATCAGAAAGGCGGCAAGAAAAAGAAGTAAATGATGGAGACCTGGCAGCTGCTCATCTCCTGTCTTGTTGCGGTTGTCGTCTATGGATTAAACCGGCTGAATCGGCTCTCTCTGCGGGCGAATGAAGTCGATTGGGGGCATGGTTGGGCTAACCGTATCGATGGTTTGAGCAGGCTCTTTTGCCGTGGATACCATCGCCTGCAACCGGTGAGGCTGGATCTTCCCGAGCAGGGTCCTGCAATCATCGTCTCCAACCATATCTCCGGGCTCGATCCGCTGTTGCTGGTCAGTTGCTGCCGCCGCCCGGTGCGTTTCATGATCGCTCGGGAACAGTACGAACGTTTTGGCTTGAAGTGGTTGTTCAGGGCTGCCGGCTGCATCCCGGTTGATCGGGAAAGATCTCCGGAGAAGGCTCTGCGAGCCGCGTTTCGGGCGCTGCGCGATGGCGAGGTAGTGGCAATTTTTCCTCATGGAAAGATCCACCTGGACACAGATCCGCCCCGTCGGCTCAAGGCGGGAGCTTCACGGCTTGCAGCATTTACCGGTGCCCCACTGGTTCCGTTGCGCATCACCGGTGTGCGGGGGCAGGGGCATGTATTCTTCGGGGTGGTGCTGCGGGGCAGCGCGTTGGTCACGCCCTATCCGGTGATAGATCCGGCAGGGCAGACTTCGCAGCAGTTGAATGAACGTCTGCAGCAGATTATCGACGGGTAGTGGCGCAATAGTCTTAACTTGTAATTCAAGTTTCGGCGTTTGACACGCTTTCGTAGGCCGGTTCAAGCGCAGCGGAACCGGCAGCCGTATTGATCCTGCCAATGCAATAATGCCCGATCCGCTACGCTTGATCGGGCCTACGCAACTTTATATTCTTCGTGTACTTTGTGCGCTTCGTGGTAATAAACGGTGTTTTCGGATAGGCGCTAAGTTATAGCGATCCCCACTCATTGCGGCGCCGCTGAAAGCGCAGATGCGGCAGAATCAGGCCGATGAGAATACCCGCGATGATGACGCCGGCCCCGATAAGAAACCAGTCGCGGGTGGCCTTGTTGCTCAGATCCCGGTTCTCCTGTTTCAGCTCTCCCACCTGACGGGTCAGCTCCTTGACCTGTGTGCGCAGTTCGTTGCGTTCATTGGAGATGCGGATAGCACTGGATGCGGTGCGCTGAATGTTCTGCAGATTGGAATCCAGTTTTTTCTTGATCTGCATGAGTTCTTTGTGGGCTGCTTGCAGCGCCTTGTGTTGTTTTTGCAGGTCCGCCAGTTTGCTGCTGAGTTTCCCCGGCGCTTCCTGAAGTTTCTGCAACCGCTGCTCCATTGAGGTTAACTGGCTGCGGGCGCTGGGTTTGACCATCAACTGCCGATTCAGGATATAACCGATCTGGCCACCGCTGGTGCGTATCTTTGAATAGCCTGATTCGCTGTTGCTCTCCAGTACCTCGACGGCGGTTCCGCTGTTGAGCATGCGCAGGATGCGGTGGGAGGAACTCTCCCCGGAACGCATGGTGACCTTGAGGATGTCGGTAACGTAGCGTGTCTCGGCCTGAAGGGCGCCGGAAAGCAGTAGTAGCAGGCAGAGCAGTAGGACTTTCATCTTATTCATCACGGGGATCCAGCTTGGTCGGAGAGGTGATTGTTTCAGTTTCCCGTCGGCAATTCTTCAAAGTCTGCCGCAGTTTTGCTGCTGAAGGGCGGGTTAGTTGAGAAGTAGAAACTCCAGTAGCGCCTTCTGCGAGTGTAGACGGTTTTCTGCTTCCTCCCAGACCACGCTGTCCTTTCTGTCGATTACCGAGGCGCTGACCTCCTCCCCACGATGGGCGGGCAGACAGTGCATGAAGAGGGCATCCTTGTCTGCATTGGCCATCAAGGCATCGTTGACCTGATAGCCGGCGAAGGCCTTTTCGCGAAGTGCCTGTTCCTCTTCCTGACCCATGCTGGCCCAGACGTCGGTGACCACGAGATCGGCGCCATCGGCCGCCGCCATGGGGTCGCGGATGATCTCTGCCTGGTTGCCGGCAGCGTCTAGAAGGGCTGCGTCGGGATCGTAACCCTCCGGACAGGCGATGTTGAGTTTGAAACCAAAACGGATGGCTGCATTCATGTAGGAGTGGCACATGTTGTTGCCGTCACCGACCCAGGTCACGGTCTTGCCGCGAATATCGCCGCGATGCTCGAAATAGGTCTGCATGTCAGCCAGCAGCTGACAGGGATGGAGCAGGTCGGTGAGGGCGTTGATCACCGGCGCCGTGGAGTATTGGGCAAAGTGCTCTACTTTTTCATGGTCGAAAGTGCGGATCATGATGATATCCACCATGCTCGACATCACCCGGGCGCTGTCTTCGATGGGCTCGCCGCGTCCCAGTTGAGTATCTCGTGGTGAGAGAAACAGTGCATGACCACCAAGCTGGGTCATGCCTGTCTCAAAGGAGATACGGGTGCGGGTAGAGGATTTATCGAAGATCATACCCAGGGTGCGGTTCTTCAGGGTTTCATGGATTCCCCCCTGGCGCTGCAACGCTTTCAGTTCGATGGCGCGTTTGATCAAACCATTCAACTCCTCGGAGGAGAGGTCGGTAAGGGCGAGAAAGTGCCTGGGCTGTGTCTGGTTCATATTGCTGTTACTTGGGTTATGAAGCGCTGAGAAAATTATCGACCAGTGTGCCGACTGTTTTGATGATCTGATCCGTTTCCTGATCTGTCAGTATCAGTGGTGGCAGCAGCCGGATGACCTTGTCGGCGGTAACGTTGATCAGCAGACCCTCTTTGAGAGCCTGACTGACGAGTTCGGTGCAGGGCCGATCCAGTTCGATGCCGATCAGGAGGCCGCTGGCGCGAATGTCGGTGACACTCCTATTGGACTGAAATGCCGCCTGAAATCCCGTCAGGAACCGTTCACTCAGGGCGGCTGCCCGCGCCACGAGGTTTTCCGATTCCAGGGTTTCGATTACCGCGTTACCCACCCGGCAGGCGAGGGGGTTTCCGCCAAAGGTGGATCCGTGGCTGCCCGGACCGAGAACCTCGGACGCCATACCCTTTGCGAGGCAGGCGCCGATCGGTACGCCATTGCCCAGTCCTTTGGCCAGAGTCATGACGTCGGGCTGGATGCCGTTGTGCTGATGGGCAAACATCCTGCCGGTGCGGCCCATGCCGGTCTGGATCTCATCCAGCATCATCAGCCAGCCCTGCTCGTCGCAGAGCGTGCGGATGTTGTTCAGATAGTCGGCGGGAGGAATGTTGACGCCGCCTTCACCCTGCACCGGTTCCACCAGTACCGCAACCACGCTGGCTCCGTTCTGCGCCACCTCTTTGATCGCATCGAAGTCGCCGAAGGGGACGCGCACGAATCCCTGCACCAGGGGTTCGAAGCCTGCCTGCACCTTACGGTTTCCTGTGGCGGAGAGAGTGGCCAGGGTGCGGCCGTGGAAACTGTTCTCCATCACCAGAATGGCGGGGTTATCAATGCCTTTCCGGTGGCCGTAGAGCCGGGCGATCTTGATTGCTGCCTCATTGGCTTCTGCGCCGGAGTTGGCGAAGAAGACCCGGTCCATACCGGAGAGGCGAGTCAGGTTGTCTCCCAGGATCTGCTGCTGCTGGATGCCGTAGAGGTTGGAGGTGTGGACCAGCGTACCCGCCTGCTCGCAGATCGCGGCTTTGACTGCCGGATGGGCGTGACCCAGGCCGCAGACCGCAATGCCGGTGATGGCATCCAGGTAGCGCTTGCCCTCAGTGTCCCACAGCCAGGCCCTTTCGCCCCGCTCGAAGGTTACCGGCAGCCGCCTGTAAGTTGCCATTAGTGTGTCTGACATTGCCAATCCCGTTTCCCAGAAAAGCAAAAGGCATCCTGGAGTGGACGCCTTCGCATCGATTTTCGCCGTAAAAGATGGCGGAAAACCGTGTAGTTTACTGTCAAGGGCGTTGCTTTTCAAATATTTGGGGTGGACGCCAACCAAGGGTGAGAGTGCTGACTGAAAACACTCTCTCGATCTCTCCAGGGTTATTGGGGATTTTGATACGGTACAATCTCCGGTCTGAATGAACTAAGTGTTGGAGTAAACAATGTCCCTGGCCATGACCCTGCATCTCATCGCCGCCATCGTTTGGGTGGGCGGTATGTTTTTTGCCCATATGGCATTGCGCCCCGCTGTCGCGCAACTGCTTGAGCCGCCACAGCGGTTGCCGTTGATGCTGAAGGTTTTCGACGGCTTTTTTCCCTGGGTCTGGCTCTCGGTTGTTCTGATCCTCGTCACCGGCAGTTGGTTGCTGTTCTCTGTATTTGATGGCGAGGCAGCGACTTCTGTCTGGTTCATGACCGTGGTTGGTACCCTGATGGCCGCGATATTCGTCTTTGTCTATGTCGTGCCCTATCGTCGTATGAGTGAGGCGCTACAGGCTGGCGAGCTGCCCAAGGCAGGCGCGGCGATGGCGCTGATTCGCAGGCTGATTGGTACCAACCTCACTCTTGGTCTGACGGTGAGTGTTATCGCCGTAGCTGGGAAATACACAGGCTTCTAACTAAAGTTTTGCGGTTCAAGCATTCATGGTGCGCCGTGCGCACCGGAATACAGAGTAAGCTACAGGGTTGCGAGTTGCAGCAATAGTCGCAGCCATATTGCTATCAGAATCAGCGAGCTTACGAGAAATGCCCACATCCTCATTCTCAATTTGTTGACGGTGGTGTGAATGAGCGTGTGCAGCAGCCGCATCCCCACATAGGACCAGGCCAGGGACAGGTAGATAAGGTCTACCTTGTTGGTCAGCAAGAGCAATATCGAAATTGTGTAGAACAGGAGCGGGAGTTCCAGCAGATTTTGGTAGTTCTGCTCGACCTTGGTCAGATAGTCCGGTACCTTGCTGCCGCGGTTCAGCAGGAAGTGGCGAGGGTTGATCTCGCCGCGTCTGACTGCCAGAAAACGCAGCCGAATCATCAAAATGCCTACCCCGAAAGTCAAGGCGGCCATTGCCATCAGGGGATAGAAAATCAGTATCTGCAACATGATCGTTCACTATGTGTTCTCTAGGTGGCGATCTACACTAATCCCTGCGACTATATGATCAAGATAATATTTTCAGATGTAGGCACGATCAAGCGTAGCGGATCGGGCGTTGCTAACAGAATCGACAGGGTTGCCGGTTCCCCTATGCTTGAACCGGCCTACAGTGAGCGTGACGTGATGAATAGTGCGATTATTGGAGTGATTCATGCCCTGGTCCAGTGAACAGAAAGAGAAGAGCCGGGAGAAGATTCTCGACAGCGCCGTCGATCTCTTTTCGCGGCGGGGTTTTGATAACGTAGCCATCGGCGATCTCATGCAGGCGGCGGGTATGACTCATGGCGGCTTTTATGCCCACTTCGGTTCAAAAAGCGAACTCTATAAGCAGGCAGTGACGCAGGCGGCAAGAAGAAGTGCTGTGGCCAAGCTGCCGGAAGAGACCCTCTCCGCAGAGGATCGTCTGGCCAAGTTGCTGGCGGGTTATCTTGATATCTCCCATGTTCAGCAGGCGAATCCGCCCTGTCCTTTGGCTTTTCTTGCCACTGATGTGGCCAATCGGGAGGGTGATGTCCGTTCCGCTTATACTCAGGTTTTTCGTCGCTTGGTGGCGCTGATCAGCAAACAATTGCCGAGTGAAAACGGCTCGAGGCGGGAGACTGCACTGGCGCTGTCGGCCATGATGATTGGTGGGGTTGCGGTGGCGCGAGCGTTGAATGATGACCGGTCGGTGGAGCAGTTGCTGGATGCCTGTCGGAAGGCGGGATTGCAGATGATCGAAAAAACGGCGGGCAAAAAAATGCCCCGGCCGTAATCTCACGGCCAGGGCTTACAGGGAACTCTTAGCCCATGTTGGAAGCAACGGAATCCCAGTTGACGATCTTCCAGAACGCGCCCAGATAGGCCGGGCGGGCGTTGCGGTAGTCGATGTAGTAGGCGTGCTCCCAGACGTCGGCGGTGAGCAGGGCCTTCTTGCCGGCGGTCATCGGGGTGCCTGCGTTGGAGGTATTATAGATCTCCAGGCTGCCGTCCTCGTTCTGCACCAGCCAAGTCCAGCCGGAACCGAAGTTGGTGGCGCCGGCAGTGGCAAACTTCTCTTTGAACGCATCGAAGGAGCCAAAGGTGCTGCTGATGGCATCGGCCAGGGCGCCGCTGGGGGCGTTGTCATCAGCGGGGCTGCGCAGGCAGTTCCAATAGAAGGTGTGGTTCCAGATCTGAGCGGCGTTGTTGAAGATGCCACCTTCTGATTTCATGATGATCTCTTCGAGAGAGGCGTTTTCAAACTCCGTTCCAGGCACCAGGTTGTTCAGATTGGTGACGTAGGTCTGGTGATGTTTGCCGTGATGGAACTCCAGGGTCTCCTTGGAGATTACGGGCTCAAGGGCAGTATCGGAGAAAGGGAGAGCGGGAAGTTCATGTGCCATGCTGCAAGGCTCCTTTATTCATCAGTATTTTGTTGCCGGGCCGGCCTGACAATTTCTGAATGCCGTCCCGAAATATAAAACCTAGTAAAACAGTCAGCTATTCTATCGGTGCTTTGACGCGGATGCAAGCACCCCTTTTCCAGGTAGAATGGCCCCATGGATCCGGTTGAACTCAATATCTTTGCCTCTCGCCTGGAGGCTGTTTGTGATGAGATGGGTGCGATGCTGCGCAATGCCGCATTCTCTCCCAATATTCGTGACCGGCTCGACTTCTCCTGTGCAGTGTTCGATGCCCAGGGTGAACTCTCTGCTCAGGCTGCCCATATCCCCGTGCATCTTGGTAGTATGGCCTTCGCCATGGCGGGGATAGTTTCCGGTATTACCTGGCGGCCAGGGGATATGGTGGTGCTGAACGACCCTTTCCTCGGTGGTACCCATCTGCCGGATGTCACCCTTATCGCCCCCCTGTTTATTGAGACCGAATTGACGGCATTCGTGGTGAATCGCGCGCATCATGCCGATATCGGCGCAAATGCTCCCGGCTCCATGCCGGTCTCCAGCAGTCTGGAGGAGGAGGGAAGGGTCATACCACCCTGCCACTTGATGCGGGAGGGTGTGCTGGATCGGGAGCAGCTGCAGTGGCTGTCGGGTCACAATCGTAACCCAGGAGAGTCGGCTGGAGATTTTTCCGCCCAGATCAGCGCCAACCGCTGCGGCCTGCTGCGTCTTGAGCAGATGATCGATGAGTGGGGACGGGCGTCCTATCTATCCGGTCTCACTGCCCTCAATGTCTATGGCGAGAAGTTGTCGTTGGAGGCGCTCTCGATAGTGCCGGATGGTGAGTATCGTTTTGAGGATGTGATGGATGACGACGGTCAGGGAACCCTCGATCGCTGCCAGCCATGGAGAGCGAAGCGAAGGCTGGTAGTCCCCGGTAGCCGCGAGGCCGCACTGCTTACCCGGCGTGCCTTGCGCCAGAGGGGAAGCAAAGTAGGCATCCGAGCG
>JAESPE010000038.1 GCA_016756835.1 gamma proteobacterium endosymbiont of Lamellibrachia anaximandri
GAGTCCTCTTCACTCAGTCTCGCTAAGAAAAAGAGAAAAGCTGCGTGGAATGACCGTTACCGCACTAAGGTGGTGTTTTCAAGCTGATTTTAATGCGGTGGCCCTGTGATTTCTCCCCTGCAGTGTGCCAGTCTGCTTCATCCGTGTTAGTCTACGCGGTTTTAACCGTTCCACTTAAACGATTACCAGTAGTTCCAGCCGATGGCAAAAAACATCCAGGCAATCCGCGGGATGAAAGATATCCTGCCTGAGCAGACACCTCTGTGGCAGTTTCTCGAAGATACCGTGCGTTCGGTCCTAAACCGCTATGGGTACGGCGAGATACGCATGCCCATCGTGGAGTTGACCGAGCTCTTCAAGCGCTCTATCGGCGAGGTGACTGACATCGTCGAGAAGGAGATGTATACCTTCGATGACCGCAACGGGGATAGCCTGACCCTGCGTCCGGAGGGCACTGCCGGCTGTGTTCGCGCCGGTCTGGAACATGGCCTGCTGTTCAACCAGGTGCAGCGCCTCTGGTATCGTGGTCCCATGTTTCGTCATGAGCGGCCCCAGAAGGGACGCTATCGGCAGTTTCATCAGATCGGGGTGGAGAGCTTCGGTCTCGATGGACCCGATGTCGATCTGGAACAGATACTCATTACCCATCGCATCTGGCGTGAGTTGGGCCTGGATGGACTGGAGCTGCAGCTCAATACCCTGGGTACTGCGGAAGAGCGAACTGCCTACAAGATTCTGCTGGTAGACTATTTTCGTAGTCGTATCGACGAACTGGACGCGGATAGCCGACGTCGTCTTGAGAGCAATCCGCTGCGGATTCTGGATACCAAGAACCCGGATATGGCTGCAGTGGTGAATGATGCGCCGACCCTGATGGACCATCTTGGTGACGCTTCGCGCGCTCACTTTGAAACCCTTTGCGCCGGTCTGGATGCGGCGGGGGTGGCCTATGTCATCAATCCGCGTCTGGTGCGAGGGCTGGATTACTACGCCCGCACAGTGTTCGAGTGGGTCACCACGCGGCTCGGTGCCCAAGGTACGGTTTGTGCCGGCGGACGCTATGACGGGCTGGTTAAACAGCTGGGAGGACGCCCCACACCAGCGGTAGGTTTCGCCATGGGCCTGGAGCGGCTGATTGCCCTGCTGGAAGAGAGCGAGACGGCCAAGCGTCTGCCGTCTGTGGACCTCTATCTGGTGATGATGGGTGAAACTGCGCAACGTGAAGGTGTGCAGCTGGCTGAGCGCCTGCGGGATGAGATGCCGGATCTGAGGTTGATTGTGAACTGTGGAGGCGGTGGTTTTAAGAGTCAGTTCAAGAAGGCGGACAAGAGCAATGCCCGTTACGCCCTGATCTTTGGGGACGATGAACTGGCCAATGGAGAGGTGGGGATTAAGCCGCTGCGTGGCGAAGGCGAACAGCAGCAGGTGAAATTGAGTGAACTGGCGGGCATTATTGCAGGTCTGACAGCGTAAAATCACTCTAGGAGGCTATCGGGTTTATCCGTTTATAGCCTCCTGGTGATTATTTTTGACTGAACAAAGGAAACCGGATGAGCGTTTACCAGACTGAAGAAGAGCAGGTCGAAGCGTTAAAAAAGTGGTGGCAGGAGAACGGTAAATCCGTAGTCGCCGGCGTGGTGATCGGATTGGGTGCCGTATTTGGCTGGCAGTCCTGGGGAGAATACAAAGAGCGGGTTGGTGGAGACGCCTCAGTCGCTTTCAACCAGATGATCACAGCTGTAGAAAGTGGCGACAGCGATTCTGCCAGCAAGCAGGCGGAGCTATTGCGCCTGGAGTACGAATCCTCGAACTATGCAGTATTCGCAGCGTTGGCACAGGCGCGCATCAAAATCGAGGCAGGGGACTCCCCAGCAGCCCGCTCACAGTTGGAATGGGCTATAGATAACGCTTCAGAATCTGGTCTGAAACAGATCGCACAGTTACGGCTGGCGCGCATTCTGTTGAGTGAGGGCGATCTGGATGGCGCTGCCGCCCAGGCGAAGGTCGATAGCGGATCCTATGCGGGTGAATTTGCCGCACTACGGGGTGACATTGCCCTGGCCCGTCAAGATAATAAAAGCGCCCGTGACGCCTATAGTCTTGCCCTTGCCAATGGGGTGGGTAACAGTGCGCTGGTGCAGATGAAACTTGACGATCTGGCAGTGGAAACACCCTGAGGTCGTTATGAAGCGCGTCTGGTTCTGGTTCTTTCTGCTCTCGCTGCTGTCTGGCTGTAGCAGTCTCTTTTCCGCCAAGGATAATGCTGATCCACCGGCGGAACTTGTGGATTTCACTGAGGCGCTGGAACTTGAAACGCTATGGCAGCTCAATGTGGACGGCACCGACGGTAAGTTTCTCGCGATTACCCCTGCAATTGCTGATGAACATCTCTTTATCGCTGACCCGAAAGGCCGGGTGGTGGCGGTTGACCGTCTCAATGGCAAACGACTGTGGGATGTGGAGACCAAGCTGCCGGTGAGCGGTGGTCCGGGTGCGGGCAATGGTCTGGTGTTACTGGGCACTGCTGAGGCTGAACTGGTGGCGCTGAACGCAGCGGATGGCAGTGAGAAGTGGCGTCGCCGGGTCAGTAGCGAGGTACTCTCGGTTCCTGCTGCATCCCGGGGCGTTGTGGTGGTACGTACCGTCGATGGCCGGGCGGCCGGACTGTCGGCTGATACAGGTGCCAACCGTTGGACCTTTGACCATTCGGAACCTGTTCTCACCCTGCGTGGCAACAGCTCGCCAATCATCATTGAAGACCAGGTGTTCATCGGCTTTTCCAACGGCAAGCTTGCCGGACTCTCTCTGGATAGCGGCACTGCCAATTGGGAAGCAACGGTTGCCACCGCGCACGGGCGGACCGAACTGGAACGGATAGTGGATATCGACTCAGATCCGGTGGTGGTGGAGGGCGTCGTCTATGCTGCCAGTTTTCAGGGGCAGGTTGCAGCGGTTTCCGAAAGCAGCGGCGTGGTGCTATGGAGGCGGGATATCTCGGTGCACGCAGGTCTGGATGCGGATTGGAGACAGCTCTATGTCACTGACGACGAAGACTCTATCTGGGCTCTCGAAGCGGGCAACGGTGCGACCCTGTGGCAACAGAAGGCACTTCACGCAAGAAAGTTGTCGGCCCCCGCGATTATTGGCAACTATCTGGTAGTGGGAGATTACGACGGTTATCTGCACTGGTTTTCCCAGGAGGATGGCCGCATGGTTGCACGTATTCGTGTGGGCAGTGAGGGTATTCGCGCAAAACCCCAGGTGGTGGACGGCATCGTCTATGTCTTTGACGACAGTGGAAAACTGACTGCATTGCGCATGCGTCTGCCCGAAACGGAAACCCCCTGAGCCGAAGCCATGCTTCCTGTCATTGCACTTGTCGGTCGCCCCAATGTGGGCAAGTCCACGCTTTTCAATCGCCTCACCCGCAGTCGGGAC
The DNA here is from genome assembly GCA_016756835.1 of gamma proteobacterium endosymbiont of Lamellibrachia anaximandri. Lineage (GTDB taxonomy): Bacteria > Pseudomonadota > Gammaproteobacteria > Chromatiales > Chromatiaceae > QGON01. The sequence continues at coordinate 3,439 of JAESPE010000038.1, forward strand.
GCCCTGGTGGCAGATCAGCCCGGCCTCACCCGTGATCGTAAATATGGCACCGGAAAGATGGGTGACAGCCCCTATGTGATCGTCGATACCGGCGGCATCAGTGGTGATGAAGGGGGTGTTGAGTTCCTGATGGAGCAGCAGGTGCGCCAGGCCATTGGTGAGGCGGATCATATCCTCTTTCTGCTGGATGCCAGAGAGGGCTGTACCGGCGGTGATGAGATGATTGCCGCTGAGCTGCGCCGCACCGGCACGCCGATTACCCCGGTGGTGAATAAGAGTGAGGGTTTGGAGGTGGAGATGGCCGCTGCCGACTTCTTCTCCCTGGGACTGGGTGAACCCTCAGCGATTGCCGCAGTTCACGGCCAGGGTGTGAATACCCTGATCAACCAGGTACTCGATACCCTGCCGCCGGTGGAGGCGCCGGACGAGGAGAACAAGGGGACGCAGATCGCGGTGGTTGGGCGCCCCAATGTGGGTAAATCGACGCTGGTCAATCGCTTGCTGGGAGAGGAGCGGGTGGTAGCCTTCGACCAGCCGGGCACCACCCGGGACAGTATCTTTATCCCTTTTATTCACGACGAACGCCCCTATACGCTCATCGATACGGCGGGTGTGCGACGGCGTGCGCGCATCCACGAAGCGATCGAAAAATTCAGTATCGTCAAAACACTGCAGGCCATCGAGCAGGCCAATGTGGTGCTGATGGTACTCGATGCCCATCAGGGCGTGGGAGAGCAGGACGCCACTCTGGCGGGTCACGTGCTGGAGAGCGGCCGTGCACTGGTACTGGTGGTGAACAAATGGGACGGCCTCACACCTGACCAGCGTGTGCAGATGAAAGAGGAGATTGGCCGAAAACTGCCGTTTCTCAGTTTTGCGCGGCTGCATTTCGTCTCCGCCCTGCACGGTTCAGGTGTGGGTGACCTCTACCAACTGGTGGATCAGGCCTATGAAAATGCCATGCGGGACATGGCGACGCCTGAACTGACCCGGTTGCTGGAGCTGCTGGTGCAGGAGCATCAACCGCCATCTGTGCATGGTCGGCGTATCAAGATGCGCTACGCGCATCAGGGTGGAAAGAATCCGCCGATTATTGTGATTCACGGCAATCAGACTCAGCATGTGCCGAATCCCTACAAACGCTATCTGGTGGGCCGTTTTCGCGAAGCGATGAAGTTGATCGGGACGCCGATTCGCATCGAGTTTCGCTCAGGCGACAACCCCTATGAGGGTAAGAAGAACAAGCTGACCAATCGACAGATACAGAAGCGCCAGCGACTGAAGAGACACGTCAAACGCCAGGACCGGAAAAAATAGCGGTTAGGGGTCGCTCCGCAAGCTTGATCGGGCCTACGGTTACGGTTAAAACACCCCCAGATCTTGATAAGAGCGCGCCAGCTTGCTTACCGCGATGTAATAGGCCGCAGTGCGGTAGTCCTCAATCTCCTCTTTTCGGCAGCGGATGTCGATGATCTCCTGTAGTGCCTGACGCATACTGTCATCCAGACCCGAACGCACCAGGTCCTCCTCATTGGCCCCCTTCTCCAGCTCACTTCTGATCCACTCCGGAATAGTCCGGCCGTTGGTATCTTCCAGTGCTTGCAGGATATGGCGTCCGCGGTTCTCATCGTAACGGCGTTCAAGACGGCCGAAACGGATATGGGTGAGGTTCCGAATCCACTCGAAATAGGAGACCACGACACCGCCGGCGTTGACATAGGCATCCGGCAGGATTGTGATGCCACGGCTGCGCAGGATGCGGTCAGCCTCGAAGGTGATAGGACCATTGGCGGCCTCGGCGATCAGTTTTGCCTGGATATTGGGGGCGTTGTCTTCGGTGATGACGGCCTCGACAGCGGCCGGGATCAGTATGTCGCACTCCATCTCCATTACCTTGGCGCCATCCTCCAGAAACTCTGCCCCGGCAAAGCCCTGGAAACCGCCGTGGGAACATTTATGGTAGAAGGCTTCCTCGATGTGGATGCCGTCAGGGTTGAAGAGTGCCCCGTCGTGTTTGATGATGGCGATGATCTTGACGCCATCCTCCTCGGAGAGAAGCCTGGCGGCGTGGTAACCGACATTACCGAAGCCCTGGACGATGATGCGTTTACCCTCCAGATCTCCATCCAGACCGGCCTCATTGCGCTCCTCCTTATGTCTGAAAAACTCCCGCAAGGCGAACTGCACACCACGCCCGGTGGCCTCGGTACGTCCCTGCAGACCGCCGTGGGCGACCGGCTTGCCGGTGACACAAGCCACATAGTTGATGTCTTCCGGGTAGAGGTGTTTATAGGTGTCTGCAATCCAGGCCATCTCCCGCTGGCCGGTGCCGACATCGGGAGCGGGAACGTTGGTGGCAGGATTGAGGAAACCTTTGTTGGCGAGTTCCCGGGCAAAGCGGCGGGTGATGATCTGTAACTCATCCCGGGTATAGTTTTCGGGATTGATGTGCAGTCCCCCTTTGGAGCCGCCGAAGGGGACATCCACGATGGCGCACTTATAGGTCATCAGTGCTGCCAGAGCCTCCACTTCCATCTGATCCACGTTCTCGGCAAAACGGATGCCGCCTTTCGATGGCAGACGATGGATGCTGTGCACTGCGCGCCAGCCGGTGAACACCTCGATACGGTCACGGATCTTTACCGGAAAGCTGACCTGAAGTACCGATGTGCAACTCTTGATGGCGTTGTCGACCCCCGGTGGCAGATCCAGGATCTGCAGTGCCCGATCGACCATGTGATCGACGCTCTGACGAAAAGATAGGCCACCTGGGACTTCTGTCATTTTGGAAACTCCTGGATCGGGCAAACAGTTTTGATGTTTGAAGTCTAGTTGATGGCGCGGTTACTGCTGCAGCGTGCGGCCACCATCGACGGGGATAATCTGGCCGGTGATGTAGCGAGCGTCCCGTACCAGAAACAGCAGGGTTTGGGCAATATCCTCAGGGCTGCCGGGGCGCTTGAGGGCTGTGCGATTGAGGATCTCCTCCTTTTCTACGTCATCCAGTCCCTGTTCCGGCCAGAGGATGGCACCGGGTGCGATGCCGTTGACGCGGATCTCCGGTCCCAATTCACGGGCCAGGGATTTCACCAGCATGGCGTTGCCCGCCTTGGCGATGGAGTAGATTGGGTGGGACTTGAGTGGTCGTTCCGCGTGGATATCCACCAGATTGACGATGCAGCCGTCAGACACTTTCAGCAAAGGGGCGGCAGCCCGGGAGAGAAAGAAGGGGGCCTTGAGGTTGCTGCCGATAAGGTCGTCCCAGTCGGTCTCGGTGGCTGTCTCCAGCGGGGTCGGGTAGTAACTGGAGGCGTTGTTGACCAGCAGGTCGAGGCGGCCGAAGACACTCTTGGCCGCTTCAATCAACAGTGGCAGATCTGCGGTTTCGTGCAGATCTGCCTGTGCGAGGACGACTGATCCGGGGCGCCCGGTTTCAAGCTCCGCCTTTAGTCTTTCTGCGGCTTGGGAGGAGTTGCGGTAGTGCAGAACAAGGTTCATCCCTTCCCGGTGGAGGGTGCGGGCGATTTGGGCGCCGATGCGATGGGCGCCACCTGTGATCAGTGCGCATTTGCTGCTGAGTGGCGGGGTGATCGGTTTTTGCGTCACGCTCGTACTCCGTGGTTGAATGCGCCACTACTCTAACGCATTACCCCGGTTTCTACATTATGTCCGATTGTCTGCAGTCGCCGCACCACTCATCCCCCAATAGTCCGCCGTCCCCGGATGCAGCTGCACTGGCAGTCAGTGAACAGTTGGAGCGCAGGATTCGTGATGAAATGGGGCAGACGGGCGGTGCAATCCCCTTCGACCGATTCATGGAGCTGGCGCTCTATGCGCCGGGGCTGGGCTATTACGTGGCAGGAAGCCGCAAGTTTGGTGAGGCAGGGGATTTTATCACTGCGCCGGAGATCTCTCCCCTGTTTGCCCGCTGTCTTGCCCGTTCCGCACAGCAGCTGCTGGCGGAGATCGACGGGGGAGCGATTCTGGAGTTCGGTGCCGGTTCAGGTCTCATGGCCGCCGATATGCTGGCCGAACTTGAACGGCTGGATGCACTGCCGCAGCGCTATCTGATCATGGAGGTCAGTCCGGAGTTGCAGGCGCGTCAACGAGAGACCATAACCCGGCAGGTGCCGGAACTGTCAGCGCGGGTCGAGTGGCTGGATCATCTGCCGGATGCTTTCTCCGGGCTGGTAGTGGCCAACGAACTGCTCGATGCCATGCCGGTACACCGTTTTCGCATCCGCTCAGGGTGTGCGGAGGAGAGTTTCGTCGCTTGGGATGAAGCGGGATTTGTGGAGCGTTTCGAGGCGGCCGTCAGTCCGGAATTAGACTCAGGTATTGAGCGGATCCAGTCGGCTAACGGGGCGCTGGCGGAGGGTTATGTCTCGGAGGTCAATCTGCGTCTGCATGGTTGGATGAAGGCTTTGGGCGCTATGATGGAGCGCGGTGCCGTCCTGCTGGTGGACTACGGCTATCCGCGCAGCGAATTCTTTCATCCGCAACGCACCAGCGGTACCCTGATGTGCCACTATCGCCACCGCGCTCACCCCGATCCGTTTCGCTGGGTCGGTCTGCAGGATATTACCGCCCATGTCGATTTTACCGCTGTCGCAGAGTCGGGTGTCGCAGCAGGTTTTGAACTGTTGGGGTATACCACCCAGGCGCATTTTCTGATGGCCAGCGGACTGGACAGCCTTCTGGCGGGTTCTGACCCCAATGACCTGGTCAGTCACATGGAACTGGTGCAGGGGGTGAAACGCCTGACCCTGCCTTCGGAGATGGGTGAAAGGTTCAAGGTGCTGGGGTTGGGTATGGATGCCGGGCAGCGTCTCAGTGGCTTTAGCCTGAGGGACTTACGTGACCGACTCTAGGAGACTGTCGGGTTTATCCGTTTGAAGCGAAAATCACTGGGGGCGAATCAAATCAGTTTATCGAATGAGGCGAATAGTGAACCTATTTAACGAGTTCGATAAGCTGAGTTGATCGTCATCCAGGGATTTACAGCCAAACAGTGTTAAGCCCGACAGCCTCCTAGGGTTGGACCACTGATTTTGCCGTTCCCCGGGGTTTTAGCTCGGCCAAAGCCTCGTCAATTGCGGCATCAAGGTAGAAAGAGAACATCTCCACCGTGTTGATGCCGATCATGCGTTTGCGTATCTCTGAGCCCTCTCCATTGAGAAACAGCAGCGTCGGGCTTAAATGGACATCGTATCCATGGGCAAAATGGGAGGCATCCTCGCGCTTTCCCTCGAAGTTTGTGACGTCCTGGCCCAAATCGATAAGGATTTCGCGCATGATTATCTTCTCTTCATACTCCCCGCTCAACAACATCGGATGCAGTATTTCTTGTTTCATCAGGTCGCAGAAGGGGCAGTGATCCTGAGAAACCATCAGAAGAATGGGGAGTTGCCGCTGGCTGGAGAGCCTGCCGTCCTTTTGCAGATCGGTGGTGACGGGGATGCGGATTCCCTCGGTGGAGAGTGCCGGGCAAGAGAACAGCAGAAAGAAGCCGACAAGGCAGCCGATTGTCAGGTTTCGCACGATATCTCCAAGCTGTCAGTGGGACAACGCAGTATAAAGAAATCTGTTCTAGTCGTTCCGTAGAATGCGCTCGTGGAGATTATCTGTCAGTGATGAAATGACCGAACCATACTCTTAGTGTGGAAAAGACGCTAAGTCGATCGGTTTGGTGGTTCCGGCGATGGCGTCTGCCGGCAGCTCGATCTTCTGCATGGCTGTCCGGGAGTCTCTGAGTGCGCTGTCGAGTAGGTCTTCGTAGTCTTCCTTGCCGTTGAAGCCCACGATAGGTGCTGTCAGAGGGTTACCATTGGGATCGAGAATTACCACCGTGGGGGTGGCAAAGACCTTGTAGCGGCTGGTGAACTGGCGGCTGCGGATTCGGCTGCCGTCAAAATCGGTGATTTTGCCGCCATTGCCGGTGTTGTATTCCAGAATTGTGGCCTTTTTAGCGGCCTCTGGATTTGCAAGCATCGGTTTCAATACCTGCTCTTTGAGTAACTCGCAGTAGCCACAACCATCGGCAGTGAATACCACCAAAATCGGACTATCGGTCAAAGCGGCCTGCTCGGATACGGCCTCCCAATCAGTGGTGCTCTTGAGTTCTGTTGCGTTGGAGACGGAAAAGACCCATAGAAACAGGAAGGCTAAAAGTAATCGAAACTGCATGATTATCCGAGTTATCAAATCCATGACTTACACTTAAGAATATCATGAGTTTTTAATATATCAACTGTTTCTCAGGGTTTTCCCTTGTAACTGTGAACAGGGTTCATATCGCCGGCATCTTTCTCTTCAACCTGAATCGGTTGGAGATGAGTGAAACGGGGGGAATTGTGCGACAGGCCACTTCAAGTGTGGTGTATTGGGAAGGATGCTGTTTTTGGCTGCAGTCAGTATGTTACCGGCTTTCCTCAACGGGCTGGAGTTGAACGATAGCGCTGAAAGCGGCCACGATAATTTTTCCCACCCAGATAGAGCGGCACGATTTCATCGATATCCTTGGGTTTGATACCCAGGTCGGGAAAGCCATTCTCTTCACAGGTGCTATCTGTTTGGAGGGAGAGGTAGTTGTCCTGCGAGAAAGGTTTACCGGGGAGGTGTTCCAGAAGGCGGGCTTGCAGTTGGGAGGTGCGATCTCCCAGACCGACGACTCGCCGCTGCAGATTAAGCATCTGCGCGGTATAGAGGACCAACTCCCGCAGAGAGAAACTGCGTGGTCCGCAGAGATTGAAATGTTTGCCAAAGGTGTGACGATTTTTCAAAGCTCGGCTGAATGCTTCAGCCACGTCGCCAACATAAACGGGTGCGAAGCGGGTTTCAGGGCAGGCGAGGGGGAACAAGCCGGGTGTGAAGCGCAGTAGCTGAGCAAAGCGATTGAAGAAGCTGTCTCCAGGGCCAAAGATGACCGAGGGTCGAAAACTGGTGACCTGCATAGAGGCGCTGCCGTGCGTGTGGGCGCGGTTTTCCCCCTCGCCTTTGGTGCGGAGGTATTGGCTGGTACCGTTTGCCTCGCTGGCGTTTAATGCGCTCATGTGCAACAGTCTGGGAACCCCAGCGTCACGGCAGGCATCGACAAGCGTATCCACCAGTTCAACATGAATTTTTCGGAAGCTGCCCGTGCGACTATCTTCATTGAGTATGCCGATGAGATTGATCACCGCATCGCAACCCATAAACTGCCCTGCCAGTGCTGTCCGGTTAAAGATGTCGGCACTGGCGAGTTCGCAACCAGGGTAGATCTTGAGATGAGAGAAGCGTTCGGGATGGCGGGTAACTATCCTGCAGGCGGTCCCCGCTTTGCTTAGCCGTCCCACCAGATGTTGTCCAACAAATCCGCTTCCACCGAGGATACAGACACGAACATCCGCCATCACATTCTCTCCAGCGTTTTTATACTTGTAGTTGGTGAATAATGGACCCGAATCGATAGTGGTTCAACTATCCTGTTTAGCAGAGTGAAGCCAAGGCACTGATGGAGAATCTAACCCTGACATTTGGACTCTTCCCGATACTGCTCTTCCTTCTTCTGGGTGGCGTTGTGGGTATCGTTGCCGGTCTTTTTGGTGTGGGAGGCGGCTTGGTGGTGGTGCCTGCACTGATCTGGGGATTACCCCTGGTGGGGGTCGAGGCGAGTCTGGTGGTGCATATCGCCGTGGGGACTTCACTCACAACGATTGTTTTTACCTCACTTGCGGCCATTCGCGCCCACCAGAAACGTGGTGCTGTGCTCTGGGATTATGTCTTGCGATTGACCCCGGGCATCCTGGTGGGCAGTTGGCTTGGAGGGATTGCCGCCGGCGCGATGGATGCGATTATGTTGCAGCGGGTCTTTGGTACCTTTGCGGTCCTGGTAGCGCTGCGGATGTTTTTTCTCGGCAACAGCAGTTCGGCATGCCGCCTTACACAGGCGTGGTTGATGACTCTGGCAGGCAGTGGTATCGGCTTGGTGTCGGCGATCGTCGGCATTGGTGGCGGCACAATGACCGTGCCGTTGCTGCATGCCGGTGGGGTGGAGATGCGCAAGGCTGTGGCAACATCAAGCGCCTGCGGTCTGCCGATTGCTCTCGCCGGCGCCGCCAGTTTTGCGATAACGGGTTGGGCTGTGGAAGGGCTGCCGGCAGGGAGTACCGGTTATCTCTATTGGCCGGTTGGCCTGATCATCGTAATGACCAGTGTGTTGACAGCACCATTTGGTGCGGCAATGGCGCATCGGTTGCCGGCAGCGATTTTGAAACGGGTGTTTGCGATTTTTTTACTGTTGATGGGTGTACGGTTACTGCTGGGGTAGCGACTGCCTCGATTGTATCGCGGAGGGACTGGGCAGCTGAATCCGCATTTTGCGAAAGAGCAGGAGCTGATCATTAGTGCCTTTTAGCACCAGGCGTCCCTGGTTGTGGGCGAACTCATAGGACTGGGTTTTGTTCGACTTGGGGTCGTGAATCAGGAGCTGGTTTTTACCGAGTCTGTACTGTCCATCCTGGTAGTGATCGCGGTTGGCATAGATTCGGAAATGGCCGTAGGCAAGAATCAGAACCTTTCCACCCTGTCCTTTCCAGACGCCATCCAATGGAGACTGGGGCATATTGAGCAGCTGAGTGGGGGCAGTGGGTGTGGTTTGCTGGTAAGGCTGAACGTTGGACGCGGCAGGTGCAGCACTTCCAGTGATCTGGCTCCCCAGGTTCTGTATCTGTTCCTGCCCGGATTTGGCCAGAGCGGGGGCCTGCGACATCATGCCCTGCATCGGCTGTTGCGTAACAGATGGCATAGCGGGTGTAGCCATGCCCGGCATCATCTGCTGACCTGGGATCGCACTCCCCGGCATGGTGTAGAGAGACCAGGGTGCGGGAGTCATATTCTGCCAGCTGTTGAATGGCTGAAAGTTGTTGCCGGAGGACCAGTTGACCCCGTCATTCGGGTTGCTGCCCTGAGACTGATTGGCAATCTTTCCCATCGCGTCCATCATCGACAGCATTGCTCGTGCCATGGTGTTTGATGTGGAGTTCCCACCCGCCATCACTAACGGGGAGCAGAGAATGAGTAATAATAACTTTTTGTTGAATCGAAACATCTTTAGTCTGTGGTTTAACATCAGGTCATCTCATTCTTGGACAGGGGTTGAGTGGCCGCACCGCTCTTGTCAGGAAAGGCTAATGGTGGTTAGCTATGCGTAGAGCAGTCAATTGACTGCGGAGCTGCTTTCTGTGATCCCGATACCGCAAATGGTAGCAGGGTTATCGGCAGATGATATGCCTGAATGGTTGAAAATAAGACGACAATAAATACCGAGACTCAAATTTGCTCGGGCGAGGGGAGAGAGTAGATTCAATGAACACGCAACAACGATCTGATGGAGAGCGTAGAACCGGCACCCAGGGAATGATCGACAAACTGCTTGACGAGCGTCAGGAAATGCTGGTGCTTTTTTGTCAGGTGGCCGGACTCGAACCCTATTCACGGACGGAGTCATTGGAAAATCTGCTGCAGACTTTTTGCCAGGTCCTGGTGGATTACACCGCCTTTGGTCATTTCGAAGTCTTCGGTCATATCAGTGACGGTTCTGAGAGACGTGGTCGTGTAATCAAGGTAGCTGAAGAGATCTACCCCGGTTTTGTCGAGGCCACAGAGGCTGCAGTGAACTTCAATGATAAATATGACCTTTCTGACCATGCATTGAAACTCGACAATCTGTCAAAAGACCTCTCTTCTCTGGGAGAAGAGCTGGCGATTCGTGTCGAGCTTGAAGACCGACTGGTTGCAACCATGTTGGCGCGCTGAGCTTCCAATCTCCAAAAAATGAGAACTTCCACTGAGTAATCAGGAATCCAAGTCATATTTCTGCGGGGATTCCCTACTTGTTACCAACTTGGATAGGGCGAAAATAGCAGATCAGTACCTGGAGTTGCCTGCCTGTCAGAGCACAATATTCAGAGCTATTCAACATTTGCGTAACATTTATATGGAATTGGTGTAACATCCGCGTAGTATCAAAAACAGCTTGGTGGGTATGGGAAAACGACTGAAAAAGCTGTTTCATTGGCAGCCTGGGCGTGCGGAGTTCCTGTCGCCTTTAAGAAAGCTTTCGCGCCCGGATTTACCGCTGGAAAGATTTCAGATCGGCATAGATAACACCCACATCGATATCTTCCTGAGCCCGAAGATCAGCGCCACAGCCAGTGAGCTGGTCAGACGCATAGTAAATGAGGATCTTGCCCGAAACAATTGGGGCGAGGTGGGACCGGAAGCCTCCAGCAAAGATTTTGACGCTTTCAGAGACGCCTACAGCGGCTTGATGGAAGTGGTAGTAGAGCGTGTGCATGACCGTGCAGCGGCGACGGAAGTCATCCAATTGTTGCATATATCGTTATTGAAACTCCTGCTGGAGTTGCCTGGCCAGGAGATTAAACGCCTGCGGCATCAACTGCAGCAGGATTCCAGCAATTTCTCACCTCAGCTGGCAGGGCGATCACTGGAGCTGCATGAGCGGGCCGTGGCGCTCGCAAAGCTTGAGCCGGGGGTCACCTATCGGACCCTTCGGCGTCTATTCAAAGTGGTTCAGCGACAGGAATCGACCAGTTTGCGCAAGATGCGCAAGTCGGTACTCGGTGCTTCCTGGATGGTTCCCAAGCTGGCACTCTTCAATCCTCTATTGCACCTGCCGAGCCTGACCTCCGAAGAGTATTTCATGAACCACTATCCATTGCTCTGCATGGATAATGGCGAACAGAACTTTTTCGCTCTTACCAATCAGATTGTCTGTGATCTGTTTGAGAGTTATCTTCCCGAGTGGGCTGCTGCGGCTGATGAGTTATCCGAGCGTAATATTCCCCAGGGGCTTCGGATTAAGGAGCGGGATACCGGAGAGGGGATCTCTGGCTTTCTTGAAGGGCAACGCCTGCTTGAACAGTCGCTGCAGGATGAGGAATTCATGGTGCCGCGGACATCCTGGCTGGATGTCCCAGACAATATCGAACGCCTCATTCAACCCGTAGGTGGAAATTGGCTTTTCGGGTCTATGAATAAATCGCCTCAGCCCAATGCGCCATGGCATGACAAAAACTGGCCGGAATTCCAGCAACGTCTTGCGAGCGAGTTGTTTCGGCGTTGTCTCAGGGCTGATATTACGCGCCGGGCCGTTGCCTCCTACCGGGCGCCACGTCTCTATAGACAGTTGGAAGGGCGCATACCTGTCAAAGAGGTCTACCAGTATCTGGCTGGTGTCATACCAAAACGAAAACTGGTGCGCCGGCTCAGCGCACTGCCCCAGAGTGAGAGCAGCAATGATATGGTCAAGGCGCTGGACATGGTATCCAACCATATTCGGCGCATGTCCACTGCCAAACAGCAGGAGTATGTGGTCCGCTATATCCGGGATTTCCTTGGTTTTCGACGCGACCTCAAGCTGGCCTATTTCGTGAACAGGGCAATGGCACGGCTGAAACTGCTCACCTCTCCAGAAGATATCAAGCTTTCGAAAGATAACGGCAGCCTCTACGACTATCCGCTGCGCACCGAAGTGGAGCCGGATGAACAGAAGATCCAGGCGCATGTGATCATGAAGGCGGATCTGCGAGGCTCCACTGAGATTACCAAGCAGTTGTTGACCAAGAGACTCAACCCAGCCACTCATTTCAGCATGAATTTTTTCGGACCGATTACCAAGCTGCTAAGTGATTTCGGCGCACAGAAGGTATTTGTTGAGGGGGATGCGCTGATCCTGACCATTCTCGAATATGAAGGTGCATCTCCCCAGTGGATGAGTGTGGCAAATTCCTGCGGTATGGCGCGCAAGATCCTCTCAGTGATGGATACGCAGAACACGCAGAATCGCATGCATAATTTGCCGGAACTCGAACTGGGATTGGGTATCGCCTTCAGTGATGATGCGCCTGCCTACCTTTACGATGAGCGTCGCAAGATTATGATTTCCCCGGCGATTAACCAGGCTGACCGGCTCTCTTCCTGCTCGGCTGAGTTGAAGCGCAATCTGCAGTGGGCGAGACACAAAGGCCACCGGGTGGAAGTGATGACAGAACCTGGGCAGGATAGCGAAGCGGGCAGATTGTTACGCTATAATGTCAATGGTATCGAGCTTGATTCTCCAGCATTTTTCAAGCTTAAATCGGAGCTGGCGCTGCACAAAGTGCGGTTACGGGATCGTGAAGGAGATTCACACTACTATCATGTCGGCCGCTATCTGGATCGCCACGGCACGACACACTGGCTGGTGGTGCGTGAAGCGCCGGTGTTGCTCTGGCAAGGTGATGTTACGGCAGGTCCCGAGCCGCTTGGGCGCCACTTCTTTGAAGTTGTTACTGAGCCCAAACTGGTCGCCCGGGTCAAATCCAAACTCAGTTCAAAGCATAAGGATTCACGTAGCGGTCGGCAGACGGATTCTGTCGGTTAGTTCAATTTGGATAAATCATCGTCTAGTTGAACATTAGTGTCGAATTAAGCCCTATTTTGGTAGCACTATGCAGATATCAGTCAATGGAAAAATACACAATGTGGATGCCGGAGAAGAGACTCCGCTTCTATGGGTGTTGAGGGACCATTTGGGTCTCACTGGGACAAAATATGGCTGTGGTATTGGGGCTTGTGGCTCCTGCACTGTCCTGTTGGAAGACGAACCGGTGCGCGCCTGTCTTACCCTGCTGGGTGAGGTGGAGAATAAAAAGATCACCACCATCGAAGGTATCTCTCCGGAAAGTAATCATCCTGTTCAACAGGCTTGGGAAGAGCTGCAGGTGCCTCAGTGCGGCTACTGTCAATCCGGACAGATCATCAGCGCAGTGGCGTTGCTGAGTGAAACGGATGAGCCAACCGATGAAGATATTGATGAGATGATGTCGGGAATTCTGTGCCGTTGTGGCACTTATCCCAGGATTCGCGAGGCCATCAAACTTGCTGCAAGGAAAATATCCGAACAGAGGATCAATCAATGAGATCCTTTAGCCCGGACAGACGAAAATTTCTGAAATTGAGTATGGCGGCTGCGGGTTCCAGCCTTATTCTGGGCATCAGTTGGAGTTGCACACAAGACACGCCGTCAAACACGGATAATCAATCTGATAACTTCAGCCCAAATGCCTGGTTGCGGCTAGATCCCGACGGCTCGATCACCGTTATCGTCGCAGAATCTGAAATGGGTCAGGGCCCATATACCTTGATGCCCATGATGGTCGCTGAAGAGCTGGAAGTGGAGTGGGACCGGATCAAGGTCGAACACGCTTCACTGGATCCCGTATACGGCTACCAGTTGACGGGAGGCAGCGGCAGTATACGTAAGGGCTGGTCCACACTTCGTGAAGCGGGTGCAGTGGCCAAGGAGTTGCTGCTGGGCGCGGGTGCGCTTGCGCTTTCTGTTCCAGTGATAGAGTGCACTGCAAGGCTTGGTAAGGTGGTTCACAATCCGTCTGGCAGGGAGGTCGCATACAATGAACTCACAGATATCGCTGCCAAGCAGCCAATCCCAGGAACTGCCCAGCTAAAAGAGCCGAACGAATTCACCATCATTGGGCAGCCTGTACCGCGTCTTGATGTTCCGGAAAAGATCAACGGCAAGGCCCGCTTTGGTATTGACACAAAATTACCTGGGATGCTCTATGCCACCATCACTCACTGCCCTGTATTTGGTGGAAAGCCTAAAAGCATCGATGCCTCGGAAGCCAAATCCATCAAGGGTGTCAAAGATGTCTTCCCGATAGATGAGGGTGTCGTGGTTGTGGCTTCAGACACCTGGACCGCGTTCAAGGCGAAGGAAGTTCTAAGCATTGACTGGGAGTATGGGAACAAAACCAGGATTTCTACCGAGTCGATCATCAATCAGCTGAAAGCACGGCCTCTTGAGGAAGCTCAAACTGCTTGGGAGGAAGGTGATGTCGAAACCGTCTTGTCAGGCAGCAACGCAGCAGTCACTGCTGAATATATCCAACCCTTCCAGGCCCACGTACCCCTGGAACCGATGAACTGCACAGCACATTTCAAGGGTGATGGCAGACTGGAGGTCTGGGCGCCGACACAGTCCCCCAGTTCTGCCTATGACACCGCAAAAGCCATCGTTCAGAGCAAAATAGAGCGTGGTCTGAAGAAGGTGCAAAAGAAGCTGCTCGGCATCCATGATGATAGCATCGATGTGCATACTACCCTGCTTGGTGGGGGGTTCGGAAGGAGGCTCAAGCAGGACTATGTGTCGGAGGTCGTACAGGTCGCTCAAAGATACGAGCAACCCGTTCAGTTGGTCTGGACCAGAGAGGAAGATGTGCAACATGACCACTATCACCCTCTGACCTTGCACAAAATGAGGGGGGCGACAGATGAGAATGGTATGCTCATCGCCTGGGAACACATCATTCACGGACTGAAAGTCAATGCCAGTGGTGCAGCTACCCTTCTCTATGACATACCGAACACACGGGTTCTGGTTCAGGATATTGGAGCGATTGTTCCTTGGGGGCCATGGCGATCTGTCGCACCCCACTACAACATCTTTGCGGTAGAACATTTCTTTGATGAACTAGCCCGAGCCGGCAACAACGACCCGCTGGAGCTGCGCCTCAAATTGCTGAGAGATCATCCCCGGTTGAGTAAGGTCCTGGAAATTGCGGCGGACAAAGCCAAATGGGAAGCACGTCCCAACGGGGCAATCTCTTATGGTGCTGCAGTGCTCTCCGAATGGGGTAGCAATGTTGCTCAGATCGTAGAGCTCGCAGAAACCGACAATAAGTATTTCCAGGTTAAGAAGGTGACTTGTGTGATTGACTGCGGCATTGTGATCAACCCTGACATTGTCAAACAGCAGATGGAAGGTTCGATCATTTTTGGCCTGAGTGCAGCCACCAAGTCGAAAATCACCATCAACAACGGCCGGGTGGATCAAAGCAACTACCACAACTATCCTATACTGGGCATCCACGAAACCCCCGAGATTGAAGTGATTATCGTCAATAATGAGGAAGAACCCGGTGGTATCGGTGAGCCTGGGGTACCACCTTTAGCTCCCGCCCTTGCCAATGCGTTTCTTTCCGCCACTGGGAAACCTATCAGGGAACTCCCAATAAATATTGAATCAGGCTGAAAAAATCTGATCTTTTCCAGTTAAAGACAGAATTGATCATAGCGAAACTATATCTAGCGTGGACTCTCGGCCTGTTAACAAGGCCCTAAGTGATCCCGCATTCTGGATAATGCCACTGTACAAAGGTATAAATCCTCTGGCATGATGTGCGGTGCTTGAGCCTTAGAGGGGTCGCCCTGCAACCTGTGGCTGCTGGGAATCTTCATCGATTCACGCCATTTTTTTGGGGCGAATAGCGATTGCACGCACCTCCTCATAGCATTATTGCCTTATGGTATGAATGATATGGAATAAAAATCCTAGTAATTAACTTCTCCAGGGGTCCAGTTCGCTATACGAGAAGTAAAGAAAAGCTAATGGTTGCCGAAAAGAATAAAAGAATTATCAACCGAAGAAGCAGACTGAGTCAGAGAATAAATGGTTGACGATTGATTTTTTTTCTTGTTGGGAAAAATAGTTGTGTGTGGAATAGCAGGTATCGCTGGTAACTGGGCAAATGGAGAAGGGGGTCTTGGGCCGGTGCGGCGCATGATTTCCCAGATCACTCATCGCGGCCCTGATGATGAAGGTTATTTTTCTGATTTTGGTATCTGCTTGGGGCATGCACGTCTAAGCATCATTGATCTCGATAGTGGCCACCAGCCCATTGCGAACGAAGACAAGTCGATTCACGTTGTTTTCAATGGTGAGATTTTCAATTACATCGAATTACGCTCAGATCTCATAAAGTCAGGACATCACTTTTCCACCCATTCCGACACCGAAGTAATTGTTCATCTTTACGAAGATTATGGCGATGATTTTGTACGCTTACTCAATGGGCAGTTTTCCATTGCCTTGTGGGATGCAAACAAGCAGAAACTGCTTCTGGTACGGGATCGAGTAGGAATCGTACCTCTCTTCTATACGCGTTTTAATAACAGCCTGATTTTTGCCTCTGAAATAAAGGCAATCATCCCGGTGCTCAATTCTTCCCCGAGCATAAATGTCCATGCCCTGGACCAGATAATGACGTTCTGGAATTCCGTAGGGCAGGAAACGATATTTGAAGGGATTTATGAGCTCGAGCCTGGAAACATGATGGTGTTTCAGGGCGGTGATATGACCATTTTCCAGTACTGGGAGTGGGAATTTTCCGACGCGCATTATGGTGAATCTGACCATAATCTGGCCGGGCAACTAGAAGATCTCCTTGATGATGCGACCAGAATAAGATTGCGCGCAGATGTTCCTGTTGGTGCCTATTTGTCCGGCGGTTTGGACTCATCAGTACTGACCGCGTTGGTTCACCGGTACAAGAAGGACAACCTGAGAACATTCTCTATCGGCTTTGATGATAAAAGTTTCGATGAAAGTGACTATCAAAAGGAGATGATTGAGCACTTGGGAAGTGATCATAGTCACCTTTCCTGCACATACCGAGATATATCTGACAGTTTTTTGCAATCTCTCTGGAATATTGAAGCTCCGATTTTAAGGACCGCACCAGTGCCAATGGGCCTGCTCTCCGGCATGGTCAGAGAGCAGGGGTATAAGGTTGTATTGACCGGAGAAGGTGCTGATGAGGTATTTGGTGGTTATGACATATTCAAAGAGACGAAGATCCGTCAATTCTGGGCGAAAAATCCGGATTCATCCTTTCGTGCGGCATTGCTGAAGAAGCTTTATCCATATCTGAATATTTCCCAGCCTCAAGCATTGGTTTATCTGAAAAGCTTTTTTGGTGCAGGCCTGGATGATCCCAGCTCTTTGTTTTTTTCCCATATTCCAAGATGGCTGACTACTGCAAAGACCAAAGCGTTTTTTTCAGAAGATATCAATGCTCAGCTTTCAAAATCGGCTGTCGATTCGATGAGCGAAAGATTCGCGCCAGCAATGTCGAACATGGACGCTTTTCAGAAGGCTCAATTTATTGAGTCCCGGATGTTGATGCCTGGGTATCTTCTTTCTTCGCAAGGGGACAGGATGTTGATGAAAAACTCAGTGGAAGGACGTTTTCCGTTCCTTGATCATAGAGTTATCGAGTTTGCTAACGGCATGCATCCGACAAAGAAGATGAAAGTTCTTAATGAGAAATATCTGCTTAAGTTTGCTATGCGGAAGCACGTGCCAGAGAAGATCATTAATCGCTTCAAACAACCTTATAGGGCTCCGGATATCCCCGCTTTCTTCAGAGATGATGGTGAGTCGGATGTCACAGAACTATTAGGGAGTGAATATATAAAGAAATATGGTTTTTTTGACGATAAAAAGGTGTCGCGCCTAGTCGAGAAAATCCGGCGCGGGCGTGCAACGAGTTACAAAGACAATATGGCGTTAGTCGGTATATTGTCGACCCAGGCTGTTAACTATCTGTTTGTAGAACAAATGGGTAACAGAGAAACAATTGTTAAACATTAAGGGGGCGTTATGGCTATTCGAGAAGAACTTAGAGATTATGTATTGGATAATTATCTGTTTACCGATGACCAATCGAAGTTGAAGGACGATGATTCGTTTCTTGAAACCGGTATTCTGGATTCAAATGGCGTAATGGAGGTTATCTTTTTCCTGGAAGATGAATATGGTGTGGCAGTAGCACAGGAAGAGATGGTTCCTGAGAATCTGGATTCAATTTCCAGAATTGTGAGTTTTGTTGAAGCGAAGAATGGATAGGCCTTCCAAGATAAAAAATGCGAATTTGGCATGGGCGTTCGTGACTAATGCCCATGCATATCTCAACTCTGATGCCGTGGTTTTCGGCAGTCGTCGAATAACCTATGCAGAGCTGTTGGGAAATGTCAGTCAAATAAGAAATTATCTGGCAGGACATGAAATCAAAAAAGGAGCAAGGGTTGCCCTTTATCTTGCAAATTCACCTGAATATATTGCGCTGTTCTACGGAGTGTTGGCAGCGGGTGGAACTGTAGTGCCTTTGAATACCGGCGCAAAATCAAGAGATATCAAGAACTGGGTAGGGCACTCTGAAGCGAACTGGTTTTTCTTTGATGCGAGAAATAGGGAGGCACGTGCGGCGATTCAGGAAGTAGGAGGAAATGTCCGTTGTGTGGCGATAGGTGGTTCCAGTTCGGAGGGTGCAGGTTGGTTTGACTGTATCGATACGATTTCGGCTGAAGCCAGGCCGTCGGTTGATGTCATTGAAGCTGACAGTCGTGATCTCGCCATGATCATCTACACTTCAGGTACTACAGGCAGGCCAAAGGGTGTGTCGCTTAGTCATGGTAATCTGAAATCAAATTTTACCGCGATAATAGACGGATTGGGATTGTCCGCGTCCAACAGGATTTTGAGTGTATTACCATTCTATTACTCTTACGGGAACTCTGTTCTCAATACTCATTTGCTGACAGGGGGGTGTTTGGTGCTGGAGAACAGCATGATGTATCCGCAGCTGATAGTGGATAAGTTTGATCAGGAACATATTACCGGATTCTATGGTGTGCCATCCACCTACGCTATTTTGTTGAGAAGAACAAATCTCAAAGAAGCAAATTTTTCCTCCTTTTGCTTCATGGCTCAAGCAGGAGGGCCTATGCCGCCTGCTCATATCAGTGAGCTAAAGCAATTGATCGGAGAGACAGATTTTTATGTGATGTACGGGCAGACAGAAGCCAGTGCAAGATTGACCATCCTGGATGCCAGATGTCTGAGCGAAAAACTTGGATCAATAGGTAAGGCAGTTGACGGAGTGTCAATTGAGATAAGGAATAAAGAGGGTCAGCCAGCTGCAAGTGGAGAGACTGGTGAGCTTTGTGCCTCCGGAAAAAATATTATGCCAGGTTATTGGAGAGACGAAGCGTTAACCAGTAGCGTTATGGTGGATGACTGGTTGCATACTGGTGATCTTGCGCATACAGACGACGAGGGTTTTCTCTATATCGACGGAAGAGCTTCTGACATGATTAAATCCGGAGCTAACAGAATCAGCCCGAAGGAGATCGAAGAGGTTATTGCAGAACTTCCGGATGTTGCCGAAGTGGCGGCGGTAGGGGTGCCTGATGAATTGATGGGCGAGGTGATTAGGGCGTTTGTGGTTCTTGCGCCCAATGCTGAACTGGGTCAAAGGATGATCCAGGCTTATTGTTTGAAAAACTTGGCCAGTTATAAAGTGCCGAAGCAAATTTCTTTTATTGAAGAGCTTCCGAAAACCCAATCTGGAAAGGTGAAGCGCTACCTCCTCAAGGAGTATTGATTATGAGTACACAAGACATGAATAACCCTTTCAAAGGGGCTCTGGACTTCGACAAAGAAAAAGAAGTTGAGAAGATATCTAATGGCATCAAAGCGGCCTTGCGCGATAGAGTCAAGAGAAGAGGACTTGTGGTGGCCGTATCCGGAGGAATCGACAGTTCCGTGTCGCTGGCATTGAGTGTCGAGGCACTCGGAGTCAATAAAGTGTATGCGCTATTGCTTCCCGAGAGAGACTCATCGGGTGAAACCGGTGACAGGGGGCTTGAGCTGGTTAAGCATTTCGGCGTTGAATATGAAGAAAAAAACATTGCGTCAACCTTGGAAGCGATAGGTTGTTACAGCGAGCGGGATGCGGCAATCAAACGGGTGATACCGTCTTATAACGATGAGTGGAAATCGAAGATAGTGATCACCGGTGGTCTGGATGGACAATTTAACCATTTCCTTCTTGTTGCCAAGGCGCCGGATGGAACCATGCACGAGGAGTCGCTCCGTCTAAAGGAATATATGCAGATCGTTGCTGCGACCAACTTCAAGCAGAGGATACGAAAAACCCTGGAGTACTATCATGCGGACAGGCTTAACTACGCAGTAGTGGGCACTCCCAACAGGCTGGAATACGATCAGGGTTTTTTTGTTAAAAATGGCGATGGCTCTGCGGATATCAAGCCAATTGCTCATCTCTATAAGACTCAGGTTTATGCTATGGCTGAACACTTGGGCCTGCCTGAGAGTATTCGTAATGCGCCGCCTACAACGGATACCTATAGTCTTTCACAGTCGCAGGAAGAATTTTATTTCGCTCTTCCCTACCAAAAGATGGATGTTGCACTTTGGGCGTTGAATCATGGCGTGAAGGCGGAAGATTTGGCTGTGGAGCTTGGGGTGACGCCTGAGCAGGCTGAGTACGTTTATAAGGACATTGAGGCCAAGAGAAAGACAACTGCAAGTTTACATCTTAAGCCACAGCTTATGGAGCAGGTTAAAGAGATTCAGGTCTAATTCAGATTAATGGCAATGAAATATTCGGTAACAAAAGCGGACCTCAAGAAGGACAAAGAGGTAATAATCAAGTTATGGAATGACAGTCATGATCAGAATAAGGCGCTTGACAATAAGTTTGCATGGATTTACGAAGGTAATCCGGATGGAGAGACGTATGTCTGGATGTTGATCCATGAACACGAGAAAGAGGTTGTTGGGCTGGCTTCTGTTTTTTCTAAAAAAGTTCTGGTAGGAGGCGTACCGTATAAAGCCGGAATTGGCGGTGACTTCTTTGTTAAGAAAGAACATCGTTCACTCGGACCTGCATTGATGCTGATTGATACAATCGCTAAATCAGAGGATATCGAAGATATTGATTTTCTGTATGCATTTCCCAACGATGCGGCAAGACTGATATTCAGAAGGGTGGGTTACCAAAAGCTTGGTTCATTGGTTGGGCGGGTAAGAATATTTCAGACAAAGAGGTACCTGATCAATAAGGGGGTGCCTGAGTCGCTTGCCGGGATAGTTAGTCCGTTAGCGGATTTTCTGATAAGAATTATGTCCCCTGAAACATGGGATTTTGATTTTGGTCGACATTATTACAAGATAATGGATGAGCTTGGATCAGATTATGAAGAACTCAGGCGCGGATTAAATATATATGCATCGGTAGTGGTACCAAACAAAAGTTCAATTTATATGAATTGGAAATACGGTCTTGATCCCGACCAGGGAAATGAGTTCTTCTGTTTATATAAACAGGTGGATGACTCTTTGGTTGGATGTGTCGCGTTCAGTGTTGCTGACGGTTTTGTGGAGATACGTGACTTGATTGTTAGCGATGATTATCCATCATTGAACGACCTGATTTACCGGTTTCTTGAGTATTCCAGAAAACTGGATGTTCTGGGCGTAAGATACGTGCTGCTCGAGAAAAGTAGGATGGAAAAGGACTTGTCCCAGTTTGATTTTTTTCCTCAGCAAAACCGGAGAGACGTGGTTGTCTTGGTAAAGAACAATGAGCTCCTAACTAATAAAGTCTCAATTTTGGATGAGAAAAGATGGATATTTTTTAATACAGATCAAGATACATAATTGTTATATTTCAGGAGTATTAGCAGTTCGTTTAATCGGTATCCGCTTGTTTGTATCGATGAGTTCAATGTTTAACCCACTGCCCAAATAGAGAAAAGAAATAAGTTCATTGCAAAAAGCTTCCCCTTTCTCCGGAGGAAGAGTGACCATCCCCCCCTTTGACTTCAGTTCTTCAGTGGTCTCGTTGACATTGTCACCCAACATACCAATGTGGTGCAGACCCTCTCCCTTTTTAAGAAAATTAATCAATGGAGAGCTGCTACTTCCTGGTTCGATCAATTTAATATCAAGTGAGTTTTCCTTGGAAAGGAATTGAACATTGACATCCTGCTTAGTGTTTAAAACCTTGGCAGAGGAGATTTTGTACTCAAGGAAATTGCAGATACGCTGAGCAGCTTTATCGATAGATTTTACAGCTAGGCATATATGGTCGATTTGAAGAGTCATGTCTGTTCCTTAATTAAATGCTTAACGAGTAATTAAACCCGAGATATTCATCTGGCGAGCCTATGAATTAGGAGTGTTTTTCTCTTTATTTCGATATCTGCAGAGGAATATGGCCCTTTAAAGACAACTGTTTTAAAGGGAGGTCTATTTTACTGCTTATATTCAAATTCGCTCCTTGGGTCAATATATCACCGTGATTAATTAGACGATCCTTAGTTTATTGATAATTCTTAATGCAGAGCAAGCTGCCCCGTAGCCATTGTCTATGTTGACAGTAACCAGGCCAGGCGCGCAACTACCGAGTGCGGCATGTAGAGCTAGTTCTCCGTCTGAACCGATGCCATAACTGACTGAGGTGGGTACAGCGATGATAATGGCGTCTATCAGTCCACCCAGTACTGAGAAAATGGCCCCCTCCATACCGGCTACCGTGATGACTATCGGATAATCCTGTATCTCTTCCAAACGCTCTAAAAGGCGCCATAGACCAGTAACCCCCACATCCTGAAAGCTGTTGGACGTGACGCCATAGAAGGCTAAGGTTCTGGCTGCTTCTGCACAGACAGAAGCATCAGACGTGCCTCCACTGACGATGGCCACCCTGATTTTATGAGGTTTGGGATTTGGATCGAGAAAGAAAGCGGTACTTGATAGTGAGTCGTAATCGAGTTGTTTCTGGAGAGGTGAGGGTAGTGCGTTAAATTTTTTCTGATCTAGCCGGGTTAAGAGGCAACTGGTGGCATGTTCTTCAAAACGAGCCAGGATATTTGCAATCTGACCAGGAGATTTTCTCGCACAAAAGACCGCCTCGCTAAGTCCGATTCGCTTCTCCCGCTGGAAATCCAGTACGGCACTAGGGTTTTGATCAAGTGGTTTGGACAAAGGCACTCCCCATGCGATATGGCTCTAAAAGGATTTTGCTGGACAGCCCTTGTTGTGCCGCCAGGTGGGCAATGGTGTTTTTCCACCAGTTGGTGGAGTCTATCGTGAGTGAGGATAGGGTGTCAGCGTCAAGTTCCACGGCAATCCCCTCATGACGGATGCGACAGCGTACCGCTTTTGGTGTTAAAGCATTATGTAGTTTCTGCTCCACCCTGTGCACGAAGACTAACTGTTCTGGTTTGATGGTCAGGCCCGTCTCGATCCTACTTGAAAGACAGGGAGAGGCAGGTAATTCAGCTATATCCTCATAGCCTAAATGGCGGCAGATTCGTCGGATTGCTGACTTATCAATACCACACTCCACAAATGGATGGACAACACCAAAGTTTTCAGCTGCTTTCAGCCCGGGGCGGAAATCGGAAAGATCATCTATATTGGTACCAGAGAGAATCGTACCTTCCATACGACTCGACAAGGTGCTGTAAAGACTGTTCTTACAGTGAAAACAACGGTTGTATGGGTTGCTAACATAGCTTGGATTATTGAATTCACCGGCATCAACAATTATTAACTGCCAACCTTCACGCTTGCCTATCTCGCGCACGCGGTTAGTGGAGTCATCCGGTACGGCGTGAGAGACCGCATGAAAAATGGTTGCTTGTTTGCCAAGTGCGCGACCGGCCAAGAGGGCCAGTGTCAAGCTGTCCACACCGCCACTAACAGCCACCTTGACATGATGTAGGCGATGTAAAAATACATCCAGATCAGAGATATGCTTAAGAGTCGGATTGTTCATAAGGTTTTTTTTGAGCTAATACTAATGCTTCCGTTGTTCGGCGCAACCGTTGTCGTTCAGCTTGTCCGTCAGCCTTTATTACGTTTTGAAGTTCTGTCTTTGCGGAGGCAACATCTCTTGGGCGATCCACTTTTTTTACTTGATATTGCTTGCCTTCCAGTTCCACATTTACACTCACTCGAGGTAAAACCCATCGAGATGTCTCCTTTAGGCGCAGGCCGATGGTTGTGGTTTCATGAAAACACTCGGTGGCTATGATCTGATGATATTCCGGTCGGCAAAGTAGCTGAATTTGCATGATTGGCCGCCCAGCCTTGCCGATCCCTTGTAAGGTGGTGATGCTCAAGACACCCTCAAGGTCACGCAATCGGTCCAGTCCTATAGCCAGTTCCTCTGGGGACTGATCATCCACATCGAAGTTGACTTCCACCACTTGGTCCATTTTTCCCGGCACAGTATTGTTGTGGTCTCGTTCCTCATTCTTGAAAAGGAGGATTTGTAAACAATTGGCAATACCCTCTAGCTGACGGCTACCGAAGCCATATCCGGTCCCTCCAAGTAATAAAGGTTTATTGTGCTGACTGACCGGGTTTAGAGACTTAAGAATGGCTGCGCCTGTGGGTGTTACCCGTTCACCTTTGATATTGTCATCCACGAGTGGTAAGCCTTCAAGCAGCCTGGCAGTGGCAGGAGCGGGTACCGGCAATAGTCCATGGGCTGTCATAATGCGGCCTCCTCCTAGGGGTAGAGGTGCCGTATGTGTGGCTGTAATGTTCAGTTGATGTATTAAGAAAGATGCTGAGATGATATCGATAATCGAGTCCCAGTTACCAACCTCATGGAAGGTGACGGCATCGATTTCGACACCATGTACATACGCTTCTGCTTCTGCTAATTGTTGGAAGATGTCTTGAGCGCGTATTTTTATCCCATTTGGAAGCGGGGCGTTCTCCAGGAGTGCCTTGATATCTCGATAGTGAGTGTGTCCGTGGTTTGCCTGGCTCTTCTCGGGCAAATGAACAATGAAGCGCTTTCCTGAAAGGCTGCCTCCAGCATCATCAAGAGCAATCTGGATTTCTGGTGGCAGCGAGAGAGTGGCCAGAGTCTCCTGTAGTGGGGAGAAGAGGTCAGGCCTGGCATCCAATAATGCTGCGCAGAACATATCCCCTGCGAGGCCACCATGTGGGTTGATGTAGAGATGCACGTTGTTGGTTTCCAGATCCATTAGATCTTAGTCTATGCGATGGATTATTGAGTAGTCTATAATCAAGTTGACAATAGGATTCCGCGGGCATTTGGTCAACTAAGTCATCAGGATTTTGTGGCATTAGGCGTTTTTCAACTGCGAATAATATGTATTTAACCCTTAGCTGAGGGTCTAGCGGCCGTAATTGCAAATGTCGATCATGCACTCCGCAAAGCGGTATCTCGAAAAAGCATTGAGGCTCAATAAGCGGTAAAGACCATGAAATAAATGCGGTTAATATTTATGGAGACATTGGTGTGCAGGTGCGTTATGACTACTTGGCTATCAAGCAAAATATGACCTGACCTTAATCTCTGCAGTTAATCATACATCAAAGACTATTCTATTTCTTAGTGTAGTGACTGGCTTGGGTAAAAGAAGTGAGGAAGAAAGATGAAAGAGCTTTCGCGTAGAGGTTTTTTAACAAAAGCGGGAATCCTGGTGGGGAGTGGTGCGGCTTTTCCCTTCTTGCCAAACTGGTTAAAGAAAAGACTCTCACCTATCAGCGACGTAAACGCTGCAGTTGTGTCCAGAATCTTTGTTTCCAAGAATGGTACCCCGGTTACTAATATGCAAAGGGTGATTGATATGGCTGGCGGTATCACCCATTTCATCGATGCAGATGATGTTGTTGTAATAAAACCGAATTTGCAGTGGAAGAACCAAGGATATACACACACTGAAGCCACAAAGGCCCTCATAGAAGTAATTCTCAACCGGCCGGGGGGATTTTCAGGAGAGGTTATTGTGGCTGAGAATACTCATGCGGATGAAGACGACACCAAAAGGGGCTGGGCTGCGTCTCCCGATAATCGTGTGAATAACTGGCCTGACATGAATTATAATGAGCTCATATCCTGGTTTAATGGGAATGGATTTCCCAATGTGACAGCGGCAAAAATGGACAAAGGCAACTATCCTACTGTTTCGGGTCCTTCTGAGGGGCATGGATATGTAGATGTTGACTACACTATTTCGCAATCAGGTGGTGCAAACGGGAGAGTATGTCGTTTGTCATATCCAATAATCGAGTCGTCATATAGCGGAAAACTCATAGATACAAAAAATGGAGTATGGTCGGGTGGGGCTTACAATAGTCAGAATGTTAAATTAATTTTCCTGCCCACCCTCAATAATCATGGTGGTGCAGGAAGTGAAGATTATGCAGGCGCCACCAGTGCCGTAAAATGTCATTTGGGATTTGTGAGGAGTAATAGCTGGAATACCGGAAATGGAACCATGGGTATTCACGCTGTTGGTTATAATGATTCTCCTATTTATCCGGATGCCGTGGGTGAGGCGGTTGGAGAATTTGTGTCGAATGTCATTCGACCCACCCTGTATATAACCGTAGCTGAATGGTCTGGATGGGGGGGAAGGACTTCGACTACAGGTGCAGAGCAAACTAAAACAGTAGGTCTTTGTAATGATCCGGTTGCCCTTGACTATTGGATGGGCAAATATATTCTTGGTCCAGCTGATGGGGGTAGCCAGGCTTCATTTCTCGATCCATCTAATGAATGTAATTTCCGTAAAACCCTTCAAGGATGTAATGGAAAAGGGGTTGGTACATTGAATGAGGGGGAGATGCTGGTAGACATCTATGACTATGACAATCCACCCGCAAATAATCCGCCCTCTCCCCCCGGTAACGTGAACGTCACATAGGTTGGGTGCAGGACAAAGGAGTCGGTGCCCTACTGAGATTTAGGGTAGGAGGTATCTTTATTTATATTGGCTCTGCACTAATTTACTGTTCCACGGGAAGCAACAGGCCGATGCACTACGCATAACCTCAAGAGCCTGTTAGGAATTTCTGCTTCCCAGAAGCGTCGGTTGAAGCGGTAGCAGAACTCATTCAAGTAACCCTGCAAATAGCGGTTGCTGGTGCCATGGAAGGTACCCAGAAGAAATCGCTTCAGGTTGGCGATGGCCACATGCACCCAGGGCAACCATTCATTGGCCATTTCCGGCGAAGTGATCTTTGAAACATGTGTCACATGGGGCTGTATGCCATTGTTGGCTGGCAGTCCATCGGTGCGCACAGTCTGGGCCACTTTGATTCGGCGCTTCGCAAAGTCTAAAATCGTCGCCTTGCTCACGGATTCCACCGTCTCCATCGCCAGATAACCGGGCTTGCCGTCTCTGTTCTCGCAGGCGATTAATACGGAGACTTTGCCTTCCGCTCCACGACCTCGCTTGCCGGGCTTCTTGCCGCCGACAAGAGCATCATCCAGTTCAATGACATCAGAGAGCCTGTAGATGGAATCCCTGTGTTCCATGGCCTTTCTGAGTTTTTCCAGCATCCTGCAGGCGCTACGCCATGTTACGCCGATCAGTTTTGAAAGCCGCAGGGCAGAAATACCACCTTTGTCAGTGCCCACCCAGTAGATAGCCCAAAACCACTTGGTCAGCGGCAGCTTCGTAGCATGAAACAGCGTGCCGGAAATCACCGAGGTTTGCCGGTGACAGGCAGCACACTCATGGCGCTCCAGCGTCTCCGACCAATAGCCATGATCATGTCCGCAATGGGGGCACTGAAAGCCGTGCGGCCAGCGTAATTTCGCTAAATGCGCGTTACACTTAGAGGTGGCCCCAGAGATCTGAACACTGCTCTAAGTGGATAAGTACCCATAACTCAGGCATGTTAATGTCAGAGCAAACAGGAGCTTATCATGAGCAGAAGACCCCGCAGAAATCACTCACCAGCCTTTAAATCCAAAGTGGCCCTGGCCGCTATTAAAGGCGAACAGACCGTCGCAGAGCTGGCACAGAAGTTTGATATCCACCCCAACCAGATTACCCAGTGGAAAAGTCAGTTACTGGAACAAGCCGCTGATGTATTTGAAACAGGCAGTTCAAGCAAGGAGCCGCCAGTTGATGTCAAAACGCTGCATGCCAAGATCGGTGAACTGACATTGGAAAACGATTTTTTAGAAAGCGCGCTCACCAAGGTGGGACTGCTGAGCGCAAAACGATGATCGACCGCAATCATCCATTACCCATTACTCATCAGGCAAAAGCACTGAGCATTAGCCGAGGCAGTGTCTATTATCTGCCTCGTCCTGTATCTGGATGTGACCAGCAACTCATGAAGCGGATTGACCAATTGCATCTGGAACTTCCCTTTGCCGGTGCCCGCATGCTGCGTGACCTATTGCGTCAGGAAGGCTTCAAGGTTGGCCGTAAGCATGTATCCACTCTGATGAAGAAAATGAGCATTGAGGCGCTGTACCGTAAGCCTCGAACCACAAAACCCGGAATAGGTCACAAGATATATCCCTACTTATTACGCCATCTGTCCGTCACCCGTCCCAATCAGGTTTGGGCGATGGATATTACTTACATCCCCATGGCTAGAGGCTTTGTCTATCTGGTTGCAGTGCTGGACTGGTTTACTCGCAGGGTGTTGTCCTGGAAAGTCTCAATCACCATGGATGTTCACTTTTGCCTGGAGGCCGTTGAAGAAGCAATTGCTCGGTATGGAAAACCTGAGATCATGAACACCGATCAGGGTAGCCAGTTCACCTCACAGGCTTTTACAGGTCTGCTCAAGGAAAACGGCATTCATATCAGCATGGATGGTAAAGGCTCCTGGCGAGATAATGTCTTTGTGGAACGCCTGTGGCGATCAGTTAAGTATGAGGAAGTTTATCTGCATGCCTATGACTCAGTATCTGATGCAAGAACAGGATTGAACAAGTACTTCAGGTTCTACAATAGCCGCAGACCACATTCTAGTCTTGACGGACAGACCCCAGATCAGGTTTACTTTAACTCGTTGCCTCAACCCATGGCAGCATAACTATCATGGGTGCTAATCCACTTATAGATCGGGTTTTGGTGTTCAAAGGAACGGGCCACCTCTCTTTGCATCGGTTGAAAATTTCTTCTGCCATTCATAAAAACTGGTTTCTGCTGCCTTCATTGCCGCCCCCCGTAACTGGAAATAGCTCCATTCTACGGAGGGACAGGCTCACAATATGAGCCTGTGGAACAGTAAGTTAGTGCAGAACCATTTTATTTATTAATTTCCATGCATAAGGTTTAAACCTTTCAGGCGAACAGATTTCATCTATGATACTTGTGGGTTATCAATGGCATAGGGGTATCGGCGATGGATTATCGTTATGGAAGTCATACGGTCTACAACATAGAGTATCATTTTGTTTGGGTGACGAAATATCGCTATAAGGTGTTGGCTGGAGAGATAGGGTTACGAGTAAGAGATTTGGTACGCCAGAGCTGCGAGGCGTTTGAAATCCGGATATTGAAAGGTGTGGTCAGTAAAGATCACATCCACATATTGGTGAGTGCACCACCCAACCTGGCTCCAAGTGAGATTATGAGGCGAGTCAAAGGGAGAACATCCAGTAAGCTATTTGAAGAGTTTCCGCATATCAAGAAGCGGTATTGGGGCAGGCACTTTTGGGCAAGAGGATATTTCTGTAGCACGGTGGGACAGATGACCGAAGAGATGATCCAGGATTATTTGGAGCACCATTTTGAGCCGAGGCAGGATGATGGATTCAAGGTGGAGCCAGAATAGGACGCGTCGTTTAGCCGACGCGTATCAGGACTTTCAGTCCGTAACAAAAACCCACCAGCTTTTAGCTGGTGGTTGTTGAGTACGAATTACGAATGGTTCGTTCGAGTTCAAAAGATTATTTTGTGGACAATATTTGAGAGGGAGCTCTCCACCCCTGCCGTGTCAATTGTTGTAACTGAAAAATAATGTGTCCCGGTTGTGAGATTGTTGACGGTATATTGAGTTGCTGTTCCGTCATTGATTTCCGCAACCGGACTTAGATTGCTGCTGGAAGCCCCGAAATAGATCCGATAACCGCTAATTTCGCTCTGGGCTAACGGATTGCCCCCATCCCTCGTAGTTGGAATCTGCCATTCAATGTGGGCTGAATTCGATATGGATTCATTTACACTGATGGCAAAGGATGCGAGTGGCGATGAGATACTTCCGTCAGTAGCGTTGATGCTGATGTTGTTATAAATGCCAATATCAGCGTTGTTTGGTATGCCAGATAGGACTCCAGTGCCGGAGTTGAAGATGGCCCATTCTGGCAGATTGGCAACAGTGAAAGTCAGATTGTCGCCATCCGGGTCGGAAGCTGTAGGCGTAAATGAATAGAATTCACCCTCGGTTACATCGGTATTTGGGTTGCCGCTTATGCTTGGTGCCTGGTTGCTATTTAACACATTGACCGCAAACGGGCTGAGGTTGGCTGATGCGGCGCCGTCAGATACGCTGATGATGATGTTGCTATAGCTGCCGGCATCGTCAAACCCGGGGGTTCCGGAAAGTGTGCCCGTGCTGGTGTTGAAGCTGGCCCAGAGGGGT